>JBMFWY010000001.1:0-76538 GCA_049964795.1 Candidatus Micrarchaeia archaeon
TTCCAACTACAAGATCGTTGCAGTATGTCCCTGAAGAGAATGAGCAGGAAGAAGGAACTATAACGTGCGGCACTACCATATAAAGGTATAAAAGAGATGCGATTATTGCAATTAAAAGCACTGCCCAACCATAGGTAAGCAAGTATTCCATTGCGCTTTGGCCGGATTCGTCTTCTATACTGATTTTTTTAGTGTTTGCAGAGTTTTTCGCATGGCGCACGGTAGAAGAGTGGCTGTGAGCTAAACCGCGCGTACGCCTTTTGCCAGCCATTTTACCCTATTACTAATTGCATAAATATGTATTTAAAGATAATTGAAAAGAGCAATTTTGCAAGATTCGCCGCAGGGCAAGCTTTCTTGAGGCAAAGACTGCGGCAGGTGACAAATGTGCGCGCTGCAATAAGACACAAGAGCCTCAGAAGTTGCTTGCTGTAGACATTTCCTGCAAATACGAGCTTTCGGGCAGAGAAGAAGGAACAGATTCATAAGCTTCGCGCGAAACAAGCAGCGTTATTAGTGCCACAAAGCTGGAGATGGCTATCATGATCGCATAAAGCCGGGTTGTGTTAAGATACCCGTAACTGAAGACGAAGATGTCAAATGCAGCTATTCCAAATCCGATGGAAAACCATTTTTCAGAACGTGCAAAAATCAATATTCCTGCAACAAGGTTAAAAACAGAAAGTACGGTGCCTAATATTGTAATACCGTATGCGAAATTCATTTTCGCAAGAAAATCGAAAAAACCAAGGCCATTGGCGTATTTTACCACGTATGCGACTTGCGCATTTGCGAAATAGACAAAGAGCATGAAAGAGAGCACAAAAAAGGATGCGGATATGATGGAAAGGTTGTTGTATTTCACAGATGTCTCCCTTGAAGCTCCTGTAGACACTTTGTCTATGTCCTCAAGGCAGTAGTAATTGTTGTTGTACTCTACTATATCTTCGTAGCAAAATGGCCTTGAGCAATAGTTGCATATCGCGTAAGCGGGCCTCCAAGGATGCCAGACGCAGGTTTGCCCTTTTGCTTCCTGCCTGCTTTGCTCCTCTGACCGTGAGATCTTTGTCTTCTTGGCAATCCCAGCTCCAGAAGTGCTGAATTCGTTATTTATTATCGATTCTATTTCTTCTTCGCTAGGCTGTATTGAAGCATAAATGCTTGAAAGTGTAGGCCCCTGCTCTTGCACGACAGTTGCATTGCGCGGCGCCTGTGATAATTCTTCCTTTTTGGTAGACCTTTGCTGGCTTGAAAAAGAAGAAGCCGGAGTTTGGGAAGTATAAGCATTCGCTCCTGAAAGAGAAGAAGCTTGTGGCTGTTGCGCTGATTTTTGGGCTTGAAGGCCCTGGCTTTGCTTTGGCTGTTCCTGTGAAGGTGCGCTTTGGCTTGCTGGCCTTGCTTGATAAGAGGATATTGAAGGCTTAGGCTGTGCTATCTTGGGAGGTTGCGGCGCAGGCTTTTGAGAAGCTGGAGCCTGAGGCTTGGGCTTCTCTTGCTGCGGAGGTGCTTCCCTCTCCTTTACTGGAGGAGCCGAAACTGTGCTTGCTGCTTTAGGCTTGGCTGCCTTTTTCTCCTTTTCGTTCCTTTCGCTGAATATCAGCAGGTCATCCGGATTTAAAGCCATTATACCAGCTTCTCTTTGCGCTCGGCTGCCATGCGCTTTTTCTTCTCAAATATCCCCCTGTGCTTTGCACAGCTTATGCAGTAATAAACCTTCTGCTTTTCAAAAAACCTTATGTCATTTGTAGTGTGCATGTCGGTGCTGAAGCTTACCCCCCTTTCGAACACTACTGCCTTGTTCCTTGGGATTTTTCTTCCGCATGAAGCACATACTACTATTGTAGATCTTCCTCGCAAATTAACACCTCATTTATTTAAGTATAAAAAGATTAAAAAGAGTTGGTTTGCATTATCTAATAGCAAATAGCCAAGGCAGGAATATAAAATTAGGCCAAAATGCCTAAACAAGTGGTAATAAAATGAAGGTTTATATAGACAGCGAGGATAAGGAGCTGGGGATTGCCGTTGCAAATCTGTTGAATAGAAGGCAGAATATGAACGCAATAATAGCCGAAACTGAGATAGAAAGCTACGAGGACTTAGTGCAAGAGGCAAAAGACAATGCGAATAGAGGGTTTGACTATGTGCTTGTATTGTCTAGCGATCCGTACAAAGCAGGCATAGACATAAACAAGTCCAACTATGCAAGGGCGGTAGCGTGCAGGACAAGGACAGACGTAGATGCAGCATGCAAAGCCGCAAACGCAAATGTGATAGTTCTTGATTCTACAAAGGGCAGGGCGCAAATAGCCGAGCTTGTTGAAGAGTTTTCTGATGTTTCATTCGGAGGCACAGGCAATGAAGGGGCCAAGGAAGCCAGCGAGGAAGAAGAAAAAGAGAATCAAGTCAAAAATGCAGTGAAAAACATACTGGGCTCTTTCGGCAAAGCTTCATACAAGGAAAGGAACAATGCTGCGACAAAGAAAAAACAGAGTAAGAAGAAAGATATTGAAGAAGAGGAAGAAGAGCCAGGACCTGAAGGCAAAAAAGGCTTTTTTGGAAGTATAAAAAATGCCTTGGGAATTGAATAAAGGCAATGGTGTGGAATCCGACTCAAGCGTCAAGCGTATGCCTTTATCTTTTTGAGCTTCTTTGTGGCCTGTTCTTAAACGAGAGGATTTCTGTGCCTGCATTTTCTATTTGTATTCTTGCAACATCCTGCTTCTTTCTAAATCCTTGGAGAACAGCTTCGGCAAAACGTATTGGACGAGTAGTGTCGTATATTGTCCGCATAGCGTTAAAATAATAATCAGCCTTTGATACGTTGCCTTTCCTAAGCTCCTCAAGTATCTCGCGCTTCAGCTCCCCTACGCAATCCATAAGCCCAAGAAGGTAAGCTTCGCGTTCCACACCTATTTCCTTTGCAGAAGGTATCTTTCCTTTGATCTTTATGCTGTAAAAAGCGTGCGCTTCGGCAAATTCCTGCTGCGCTTGCAGCGAGTAGTAGGAGAATCTTGGGTCTTTGAACGCTTTCGAGGATACCAGCTCGGCGATCTTGGCAAGCGCTTGCCTTGATTCCTTCTCCATGCCGTTATGAAGATGGGTGATTGCTTGGGCAGACGCCCTTATTATCTCCCTGCTCAAGTCTGATACCTTGTCAAAAGCTTCTTGCTTGGATTTGAGGTATTCCGCGATTTCGGAAACTTCTAGCGCAAGGCATGAGTCATCTGCAAATTTTTTGGATTTTTTAAGATTTCCAACCACAAAAACACCATGTGCCAAAGCTGTTATCTTAGATAATGCATGCCATGCCAGTAAATATACTGCTGCGCATAGCCTGCTAGACCATTCCAGCGTTCTTTGGCGAACTCGTGTATTTCTTTTATTGTCTTCTTCTTATTAAAATATATGTTTTCAACGGTCCTTTTTATCCATGTGTCTATAGGAAACGCCTCGAGCTTGCCGTAGCCCATGAGGGCTATGCAGTCTGCAACCTTGTCTCCTACTCCGCTCATCTCAAGAAGCGATTCTTTAAGGTCTTCGTATCTTTTCCCCTCTAGCTTGTGCAGATCTATGTTATTAGAGCAGTAATCCGCAGAAGCTTTTATGTACTTGGAACGGAAGCCGGCGCCACATTTCCAGATGTCTTCGATCGAAGCGCTAGCGAGTGTCTGGGGCTCTGGAAAACTTTTGCCTATTATCCTGCCATCGTAAACTATTTCGCTTCCAAAACGCTCTATAAGCTTTTTTATTATTAGGCGTATGCGCTTTATGTTGTTAAACTGCGAAACGATAAATGATAGAGTAGTTACCCAAGGGTCATCAAGGGTAAGACGCATGCCATGGTAGCGACTTATAGCTTCCTCGATGAATTTATCTGAGGATATCATGCGGTAGATTTCTGGCATGTTGTCTTTAAGCCTGAAAAGCTTTTTTGCTTCTGCAATGCCGAATTTTGTTTCGCCGCGCACGCTTGCTATGCGGAAAACGCCTTTGTGCGAATCCCCTTTAAAACCCATGGAGACTATGCTCCTGCCAAATGGAAAGGTTATCTCTTCGCCAGAAAAATCCGCATAGAAGGAGACAGGTTGCGCACTCTCAAAAGTATATTTAAGGCTGAAATTCTTTGTTTCCAAAGACGGCAACAACTCCACTTTATTACCTTTCACGCTTGCCCAGATTGCTGAATATCAATACGCATTGAATAGGGGTTACCGCAGATCGCTTATGCGTACCCTTTCCTGCTTTGTGGTGATAATATCCCTTTCCGTTACGGTATCATCTTCCAATGTTGTATAGTCTATAGTAAGCGCTTTGTTTATTCCTATCTCGTCGGAGCGCGCATATCTTTTGCCTATGCTGCCCGAAGTGCTGTAGAATACAGATTTGCCCATTTCTACAAGCGCGTCCCTAACTTGCAATGCTTTGCCAATCAGCTTGTCATCTTTCTGCAATGGAAAGACTGCATAGTCATACGGCGAGGTAATGCTGTTAAGCTTGAGCACTTCCCACCCCCGCTCGTCCTTGTAAATCGAATTTGCGATAAGTGCAAAAAACAGTCTATCCAAACCAATACTAAGCTCTACTACATGCGGCAGTAGCTTCTTGGTGCCATCTACTACGTGCAAATCTTCTTTTGAAAGAAGCTCGTGATTCCTGAGATCGTAATCAGTTCTGTATGCAAGCCCTGATGCCTCTTCATATTTTTCCCCGATTTTTATTTCCATGTCGACATTGCCCTTTGAATAATGGGGTAGCTCCTCTTTGCTTATCTGCCTGAACCGGAAGACGCTCTCTTCAAACCCAAGGCTTAGCATGAATTTTTTCTCCGAGTAAAGCAGGTATGCAAAAAGCTTATTAGGCACATCGCCTCTTGCAAGCAGCTCCGCGAGCTTTACTGCTTTTGCCTCTTCGCCTTCTGAAGCGCCCACGAAATTTATTGTTTCTTCGAATAGCGAGTCGCCTATTGGAATGCCGTTTATTTCAAGCTCAGCTTTTTCAGGATCAAAAAAGTATTCAAGCTCCATCTGAGAAAACTCGCGCATCCTTATTAGGAGGTTCCTCGGCGAGATCTCGTTTCTGAAAGCCTTCCCTGACTGAGCTATCCCTATTGGAAGCTTTAGCCCATAAATGCGGTAGAGGTTCTTGAAATCCAGGAATATGCCTTGCGCAGTCTCGGGCCTGAGATAGCCCTCTATGCCGCCCAAAGGACCTATCTTTGTTGCAAGCATCAAATTGAACACTTCGACCCCTTCCAGCTTTGCGCCGCACCTTTCGCAATGGACATCGGCGCTTTTAAGCATCTCCCTTAGCTCGTCTATCGTGCTATGCTTCAGCTTCCCCAAAGAAGTGCTATCGCCCTTCTTTTCGTAATATGCTTCCAGCACCTTGTCTGTCCTGTGGCTGTATCCGCACTTTGAGCATACGGTAAGCGGGTCGGAGAAAGTCTTCAAGTGCCCGCTTGCCTCAAACACAGGCTTAGGCGAAACTATAGATGTTTCAATTTCAAGGTTCCCCATTTTCTCGACAAACGTCATGCGCCATGCTGCCTCAAGCTTTTTCTTTATTCTTAAGCCTATAGGACCATAATCGTAGAAGCCACCTATTTCACCGTAGATTTGAGCTGAAGGCACAACTATGCCCCTGCGCACGATAAGGTTTATCGCATATTCAAGATTCTCTTTTTCCATGTAAATCAAGTTAGGTGATGCATTCTGCATTGCACCATATGGCAAATAGCTAGGGCCTTGCCAATGCCGTCTTTTAGCAATGGCAAAGCAGCCAGTTGCCGCACGTTGAGTTTACCATGGAAAATATATAAAAAGATGGCGCAAGCGAGGGCTGCACCAAAGCTGCAAGGCGATGACGTTTTCACAAATAGCGCGCGAGCTTAGGCATAGGGCTTTACAAGATCTCCTATTACCGGAATCTCTATGTCATTGCCTTTACCTGCTTCATAACCTATATACAACCCGTATATCCAAAGCAGGAAGCTTATTATTTTCACAAATGGCACAAACCCTATTATTACTATAATTATGCCGAGCACAAGGGCTTGCAGTCCATGAAACTTCATGCTTTTATCATCTTTTGCAAGCAAAACCGCTATCAACCCCCCAAGCCATGTAAAAAAGTATATGGCAAGGTACAATACTAAATTCCTGTTCCCGGAACTTTTTTTGTTGACCATGAACAAACCTATTGCGGCAAAGCCTTTATTCTTTCACCGCAAGCTAAACGATATCAGTAATAAAGAATTATAAACCTTCTTGATATTGGATTTTTGAAAGCGTGCGAAGCACTTTATCGTATATTCAATCTCTTGAAAAAGTAGATCTTGAAAAAGTCCAAGCAGGATGCGAAAACTATGCTTACTATTAGGAGGAGCGTTATGGAATAGGCACTTATAGGATATACCATTATACCATAATAAGCTATTACAATTCCAAAGATTATGCCTGCCGCGGAAGCCAGAAGGAGAGGTATGCTTGGCATATTCTTCCACATGCTGCCTTTTGTCCTTACATTGAATATGTAGAACTTGTCCGTAACATCGAACATCAGGAAGATCAGCGTTTGAAATCCAAGCATACTCAAGGCAAGGTAGCGCGAGATTGGCACAAAGGCAAGAGAAAATAGGAGCAGGAAAGAGCCAAGGATTAGTGAAGTTTCGGTTATGCGCTTTGTATTCCATGCATCTGGAGAATTGGAATAGCTGGCATTGTCCGTGGATATTGAAATATTTACGATATCGTTCGTGAAGATCAGCAGAATCAATTCGAAAGGCCTTATTGCTATCACGCGAAAAACAAGAAGCATTATTGCAAGGAAAAACACTATTTGCACTATTTTTCCCACTTTTGCAAGGGTATATGTCATCATCCTTTCAAAGATCCTGCGGCTTTCTTTTACTGCGTCAACTAGCACTTCTATGCCGTCTTTTACTAATACAAGATCCGCAACGCTCTTTGCCACGTCTGTGGCGTTGCTTACTGCTATGCCCACTTCCGCCTGCTTAAGCGCTGGTGAATCGTTTACTCCATCGCCTGTCATCGCCACCCTGTAGCCTTTTTTCTGCAGCGCTTGCACTATCTTGTATTTGTCTTCGGGAAAGATTCCGGCAAAGCCGTCAGCCTTTTCAACTATATCCTCAAAATTTTCATTGTCTTCCCTCAGATCGCTAAAATCCACTATGTTGCTTCCTATGCCGACTTCCTTTGCTATCTCTTTCGCTATGAATATGTTGTCGCCCGTAAGCATCTTTGTCTTTACGCCGAGCGAACGCAGCTCTTTTATCAACGACTTGGCGTCTTTTCTCGGCTCGTCGCGCAGCGCTATCGCTCCGAGCACTTCCGTCCTATTGCCAATTTTCCGTGAAACTACAATAGTCCTGAATTTGCTTATGGAAAATTCGTTGGTTTTTTTCTTCAGCTGCTGCACTTCTTTGCTTTTTTCGCTCTGGTTGCTGATTATCTTTTCCAGAGCGCCTTTTGCAACCTCGATGCTTTTGCCGTTTGCATAAACCAACGCGCTTGACATCTTGGTCTTTGGCTGAAAGGGAGTAAACTTTAGGACTTTGAATTCTTTGAAGCTAATGCCGTGGCTTGCAGCATAGTCTATTACAGCGCTGTCTATTGGATCCTTGTCTTCTATTCTTGATGCAAGGCCCGCGGCTTCTATCACTTCTTTTTGGCTGTGATTGCCCACAGCATAAACATCTGCTACGCTCAGCCTGTTTTCGGTTATTGTACCTGTTTTGTCAAAGCAGACGACGTTTACGGATGAGGTCTCCTCTATCGCATCAAGTTTTGTTACAAGAATAGACTTCTTTGCAAGCTTCTCCGTTCCAAGAGCCATTGACACAGTAAACGCGGCTGGAAGAGCCACAGGAATCGAAGCGATGAGGAGGTTAAGGGAAAAAAGCACTATTGTAGCTGCGGCGCTGTGCATTATGTATATCCCAAAGATTACCATTACGGCTACAAGAACTAGGTCTATAAGTATCAGATACTTCAGCAAGCCTAGAATCATGCGCTCGAGATGCAATTGAGGTCTGGCTTCCTGCACAAGCTTTACGGTATGCCCATAGTATGTGTTTGTGCCTATTGCAGATACAGCACATACTGCCTCCCCTTCCACGATTGTTGAGCCAGAATAAACCACACTGCCCGTATCTTTTTTGGAAGGCATTGATTCTCCCGTAAGCACTGACTGATCTACCTTCAAGTCCGATTCCGAAATCACCACCGCATCGGCAGGCACTATATCCCCAAGCCGGATGCGTATTATGTCTCCCGTTACCAGCTCCCTCGCGGGCTTGAGCTTCCATTCACCGGAACGCAAAACCCTCGCAGTTACAGTTATCCTTTTCTTGAGCAACTCGATAGAATTGTCCGCCTTGTATTCCTCAAAAAATCCAGTTATCGCGTTGAAAAGCAATAGGGCAATGATTATATACATATCAGCATAATGCCGTAGGAAATAAGTCATTACCACTACTAGCTCTAGCATTACAGGTATGGGGCCATAAAACTTTTTCAGGAACTTTACGGCCTGGCTTTCCTTATGCTCGCTAATCTCGTTGTAGCCTTTTTCCGCAAGCCGGGAAGCTGCTTCTTCTTCACTGAGGCCCTTGACACTGCTGCCCAAGTCCTTTAAGACTTTTTGCAAATTTTTTTTAGTTTTAGAATCTTCCATGTTCTGCCTGCCTATCAGCTTACTTTAACTTATGCTATGTACGCATTTGCATTGGTGCCAATGCTCTTTTAGGTAGCCATGTGGTCCGCACAAGGCACCTCCTGTACACGCTGCCATGCTTTTTCTTTTCCAACTACATTTTATATTATTGGCATAAATATCTGCGCCTCTTTCTTGGAATAGTAGCCTGCCAAGTGCGCGCTCTTCGGCTCTATTCCTATGCGCACGGCAAGCTGCTTTTTATCTTCTGCTTTGCAAAACAGGGCAACCTAAAAATGCGCTTTGCATGTAGCAGACAGCAGCTAAGCATAATAAAGCCGCGACGATACCAGCGGACATCAACTTATTATAGTTTATTTTGCAAAAGGTAAGCGGCGATGCAAGAAAGCAAGAGGTGTAAAAATGCCTGGAAAAACAAATGCTGCGAAAAAAAAGCTCGAATGGTATGAGGATATTTCTGGAAAGGGTAAAAAACTTAGGAAAGTAACCCTTATGTATTTGATAAAAGAGAGGGAAAAGAAAGTGCTTCTAGCAATGAAAAAAAGGGGATTTGGAGCAGGAAGGCTAAACGGCGTCGGCGGCAAGCAAGAGAAACAGGAGAGCATAGAGGAAACGGCATGCAGGGAGGCGAAGGAGGAGATAGGTATTACACCACTAAAGTATGAGAAAGCAGGTGCCATAAGATTTTATTTCGATGGACCGCAGAGCGATGAATTTAACCAAGAGGTAACGGTTTTTGTAGCGAAAAAATGGAGAGGCGAACCAAAAGAAAGCGAGGAAATGAAGCCCAAATGGTTCAAGATGGATAGATTACCATATGACAAAATGTGGCAGGATGACAAGTATTGGCTTGAAAAAGTGCTTAACGGAAAAAAGATTGACGCGGCATTCCTTTTCGGAGGGAAGGATTACAAGGAAATAATAGATTTAAGGATGAGTTTCCTAGACAAATAGCAAAAAGCAAAAATAAGCGATATTCATGGCAAGATTTATGGCATGGCATGTGGATTACTTCAAGGCTACACCAAGCGAGCAGGGTAGGTCTACGCTCGTTGAAGAAGGAAACATAATTGATGTTGGAGAGGCTTTGCTTATTTTTATAAGCTTTGAAAAGTCTGACGAGGCCAGCGAATCCAGGATACTTGATAGGGCGTACAACGAGATATCTGCCCTTGCGAATCAGCTCAAAATTAAAACGATAGTCCTTAATCCATTTGCACATCTTTTCGGAGATCTTGCCGATCCGCAAGTTGCTTCAAGGATGACCAGCGAACTTTACGATATGCTTAAAAACAAAGGCAGTTTCGACACGCATAAGATGTCTTTTGGAAGGTTTTATGAGATAGAGCTAAAAGCCAAAGGGCACAGACTTTCAAGGGTTTCGAGAAGCATAACATGATTGCGCACCACTGCCCGTTTAAATAGAAGTGTAGGTATTATGATTGCAAAGATATATTCAGGCTTGAGGGTTTATTTGAGTACTCTTTCGGTAGAGGATGCAGATGATATTGCAGAAAATGCAAACGACAAAGAGATAGCTTACAGATTAGGTGCACGCGAATTTCCTTCGCCTTATGAAAGATCCCACGCCTTGAATTTTATAGAGGCGGCGACTCAAAAGATGTTACTAAAAGAAGAAGCTCATTTCGGAATACATCTTGCAGAAGGAGGCAAACTTATTGGCGTTGAAGGGTATAACACGCTGGACTTTGCCAATAGGAAAGGGGAAATAGGCTATTGGATTGGGAGAAAGTATTGGGGCAATGGGTACGGAAAGGAAGCGGCAAGTCTTCTAATCAGATTTGGATTTGAAATTTTGAAGCTGCACAGGATAGAGGCAAAGGTGTTTGATTTCAACAGCACTTCGAAGGCGCTGCTCAAATCGCTTGGCTTTTCGCTTGAAAGCACGATGCAAGAATCATACTTTGACGGCAGCAAATACTTAAATGAGAATCTCTTTGTGGCTCTGGAAAAAGATTACAAAATAAGCTTAAACCTAAGGATTGAGGGAGAACTGCCCTTGTTAAGCAAAGAGGATAGCATGCGCTAGCCCTTGCCCATCTTTGAATAGAGCGAAATGAGCGCATTAAGCAACTCTTGCAAACCTTTTCTGGACATTTCATCAATAAGCCTTCCCGCCTTGTCAAATTTTTGATCTGCAAAAGGTATCGCTATTTGAGGTCTGTTGACTGCCTGCACATTGAGGTATACGAAAATCTGCCTGAGATGGTACTGGGCCCTTATTCCACCAAAAGCGCCGGTGCTTGCACTTACTATTGCGGCAACCTTTCCATCAAAAACGTTATCGCCTGGCGGCCGAGAAGCCCAGTCTATTGCATTTTTCAGTACTCCTGATATGGAATGGTTGTACTCCGGAGAGGCAAAAAGTATGGCGTCTGCCTTCCTTACCGCATCTTTGAAATCGAGCACCTCTTTGGGCATGTTTTGCTCCAAGTCTTGATTGAACAAAGGCAGCTGGCCTAAGTCAAAAGTGTATAATGAGTTATTGCCAGGCAAGAGCTCTTTTGCTGCTTTTAGCAGCTGAGTGTGAAAAGAATTTGCCCTAAGGCTGCCGCTAATTCCCAATATTTGCATTTATACACCATATGTATTCTGCGCATAAAGATTAATAAATTACAAATTGGTATATTTGAAGAAGGCTACAGTTTTGCCTAAGTGCCTTGCGAGATGAGCAATATGGAGATAGAGGCCAAAAGGAAGCTTAATGCATATGTAGGGCTGTTTGCAGGATTCCTAGCCGTGCTAAGCTCGATTTATTACATAGAACAAATATCCTACTACTTAGGCGAATACATGGGAGTAATAACCGTGATAAGAAATTACAATATAAATACTACCTCTTCTTCGTTGCTTACGCTTGTTGCCGCAGGCAGCACCCTTCGGCTAGGGGCATATATAGCATACATGCTGTTTGTATTTGCGATAATATTGTTTGGGGTAGGGATTGTTTGGACCATAAAAAGGCAGTTTCCAAAGATAGAACGCGCCGTGGAAGCAATAGCTGCGCTTTCTTTCCTGCTTATAACGTTCATATTGGAATTCAATTTTTCTTTTGGAGGATTCATTTCCGAATATTATACGTATTATGTCAGTTCCGCGGCTGCGCTTTTCTCTGTGCTTTATCCGCTGGCATGGGAAACAAAGGCAAGGGCGCCGAGGAAGATGCAGCCGATAGAGATAAACCCTGCTACGCCTTATACAAACATGATGATGCTGTCTAACAGACTTATGAAAAAGCTGTCCGGAGACATATGCATACTGGATCCGCACTTCGATTCGCAGGCGGTAGACAACCTTTCCAGAATGGTTATAGGGAATGAAAGCAGGTACAGAAGCTTCAGGATACTCGCAAACGGCGAAAGGTTCGGAAGAGAGTTCTGGCGCACATACCTTGATTTCAAATCGGAATTGTCATCCAAAGGTATCGACCTTGAGATAAGAATCCTGCAAAGCGAGGATGCAATAACCCAGCATGAAAGATTGATCATAGACGATTTTTCAGCATACAAGATACCCCCGCTAAATATAATAAACAAAAAGAGTGAACATATTGTGGGCGTAGGCAGGGAAGAGGTGTATAGAAGGTTTGAGGAATTGTGGTCGAGAGCTACCAAATATGAAAACCTAAAGAGCAATTCAAGCTGATGGCACAAGCGTAAAAGACAAAAATGAAATATAAATAGGCAGAAAAAATCAAGGATTGCGATAAGGGTAAACACAAATTTTGCTAATCTTTAAAATAGTATCCCGCTAACAGAATAATTGTGGGTGGATGTACACAGATACGCGATCACTTTTGGTCAACGACATAATGAGCTCGCCGGTGGTAACTGCGCGGGAGGATGAAAGCGTTAAAAGCGTAGCTGCGAAAATGAAAGCGCATAACATAGGAGGTGTTGTTGTAGTTGACAAGGAAGGCTTGCCAATAGGAATGATAACAGAAAGGGACATTGTAAGGAAATTGCTTGCTGGTACGAAACGCACCCTGTTTTTTGCAAAGGCAGAGCACATAATGAGCAAACCATTGCTTACCATAACAAAGGATAGGAAGCTGGAAGAAGCGGCAAAATATATGGCAGACAGTAAAGTGAAGAGATTGTGCGTGGTAGACGAGAACAGGAAGCTGATAGGTATAATAACAGAAAGTGACATAACCAGAAATGCCAGCTACCTTATAGATGTGCTGAATGAAATGATAAGCACAGGCTATACAGAAGAGAGGAACAAGGAAGAGTAGCAGCTTGTTGAGAAGCTGCAAAATTCACATACCAAAGGTATTTAGCAGTTAGGCGAGCATTATCTTTACTTTTGGCGTTTTTCAGCGCCGGAGGATGTGAAGACATGCTATTTAACGTATTGCTGTTAAGCCTGAATATATCATATTACTACAGCAACATTTACGCTATAATTACAGGATTTTTCCATGCCTATGGGTATGCTGCTGTTTTCTTCCTCATGCTCTTAGAAAGCGCCACGATACCCGTGCCAAGCGAAATTGTGATGCCGCTTGCGGGACTCTTCGCGGCAAAACATATATTCAGCTTCTACCCTGCGCTCATATCTTCCATAATAGGAAGTGGGGTTGGGATTGCAATAGATTACTATATAGGTTATTTCATAGGAAAGGATTTGGTGTATAAGCACCTTAAATTCTTCCGCATAAAGCAGTCGCAGCTTGACTCTTTCGACAAATGGTTTGAGAGGAATGGAGTTGCCGCGGTATTCATAACAAGGCTAGTCCCTGTCATAAGGACTGTGATGAGTTTCCCTGCAGGATTTGCAAAAATGAATCCAAAGGAGTTTTTTGCTTATTCGCTTTCAGGAGCTGCTATATGGAACACTGTGCTGATGGTGTTTGGATTTTATGCACTTTCAGGAACAAGCGCGGAGCAAATTCTTTCCGCTATTGGAATATTTGTGCTGGTGCTTTATGCAATCTATGCGCTTGCCTTAAGGCACCTCAATAGAAGAGGCGCGCACTAAACCTATTTATTATTTCCTTGGGCAAAAACTGCTGTGATGAATAAGGTGATCACCGAGCAATTGCTATGACGAATGGTAGACGGGCTGATTTGTTGGACTTTGATCACGGTGTTGAAACGAATATGGAAAAAAATAGCAATGTAATGGAAAAACTCCACAAGAGTGTCATAAGAGCAACGGACATTGCGGCGCAGTTCTGGTGTGAAAAGCAGATGGAGCTGGGCTATATGTACGGCAGGAAGGAGAACCCTGAGATGCGCAGTGGCAGAGAGGCGCACAAGGAGATAGAGACCATAGTGAACATACCGCTCAAGCTCAAGCCCGAGAGCTATGCGGATTCATTTTACAAAAATCTTTACGCTGGCTATCTTGCCTTCTCAACGCTAAAGGAAAGGGGAATTGCAAGGGAGATAAGCATATACGGCTCAATAAACGGGTTCAAAATTGCTGGTAAACTTGATGAGATAAGGCTAGAAGAAGGGAAGATTGCAGTTTATGAAGATAAAACTAAAGGCAGCGACAAAGAACCTACTGCGGCACAAATATCATCGCATGCGGTTCAAGTGCAGCTTTATGTAAAAATGCTAAAGGACATAAAGAGCGGCGCGTATTCGCTTGAAAATTTTGCGAGGAGTTACTATATAGAAAATTTGAAGGTAACTCCAAACTTCACAAAGCAGCTTGAAGACGCAAAAATAAGCATGCGATATTATACGATAATGGAAGCGGCAAAAATGTACTTTGGGGAAATACTTAAAGCCCCAGAAATAAGTGATATTGCACACCTGCGCTATACATTTACCCCCACAGGAAAGGTAATAAAAATATCGGATGTAAAATATGAGGAGCAGGAGTTTTCCAAGAAGATTGGCTATGCTTTTGAATATTGGAGGGGAGAGAGAGAAGCAAAGCCAGTAGAGGAAAGCGAGAAATGGAAATGCAACTACTGCCAATTTTTTGGCAAACAATGCAAGGTCTGGTATACAGAAAAGCAGAAGGTGCTTTAAGATGCTGAGCAAGGAAGACTTAAGGAAGGATTTTTCAAAAAATTATAAGGAGTATTATAGCACGAAGCTGTTTGAAAGCGAAGGCTTTGAAAGAAAGCAGTGCAGCATTTGCGGAAAATATTTCTGGACTACGGACCACGATAGAAATTTGTGCGGAGACCCTTCGCATGAGCCTTATGCATTCATAAAAGATAGGCCTACAAAGGAGAGCTACTCCGGTTTTTGGAAGAAGTTCGCAGAATTCTTCAAGGAAAATGGACATGAGATAATAGAGAGTTATCCTGTAGTCAGCAGGTGGAGACCTGACTTGTATTTTGTCATTGCGGGCATACAGGATTTCCAGAGGCTAGAAAATGGAAGGATAAGTTTTGAATACAGTGCGAATCCGCTCCTTGTCCCGCAAATGTGCATGAGGTTTAGCGACGTCCCTAATGTAGGGGTAAGCGGAAGGCATTTCACTTCTTTCATGATGGCAAACCAGACCGCTTTCAACTATCCGAAGGAAGGCTATTGGAGGGATACCACTATAGACCTCAACTTCAAGGCGCTCACATCTCTTCTTGGCATAAAGAAGAAAGACATAACATACGTTGAAGATGTTTGGGCCATGGGGGATTTTTCCGAATTTGGACCTTGCCTGGAAAGCTTCTCAGGAGGCCTTGAAATAGTAAACAGCGTTTTCACACAGTTTGAGTATTCGCATGGAAAAATAAACGAGCTTGATGGGAAGGTAGTAGATGTAGGGTGGGGCTTTGAAAGGCTGCTTTGGTTTAAGACAGGGGAACAAACCGCTTATGATGCTGTTTTCCCGAAAGAGCTTGAATATATTTATTCTAGCACGGGATTTAAGCCTGACAGAAAGCTCTATGCAAAGATAGCAGGAGCTGCGAGCGCGATAGATGTAGCTGAAGAGCACAGAAGCGACGAAGAGGAAAAACTTGCAAGAAAGCTGGGGATATCCGAGGAGGAATACCTCGAGGTAATAAAGCCCATGCAAGCAATATATGCTGTGCCAGACCACATGCGCAGCCTGCTCTTTGGAGTTAGTGGCGGCGCCCTTCCGAGCAACGTGGGAGGAGGCTATAACCTGCGCGTACTGCTCAGAAGGGTATTTGACTTTATGGCAAGATACAGCCTGGACATAGACCTAATGAGGATAATAGACATAGAGGTGAAAGAGCTTAATCCAATATACAAAAACATAGGAGAAGGGCTTGAGGAAATCAAAGATATAATAGACATAGAGAAAAAGAGGTATGAGGAGACCAAGCGTTCAGCTAAGAGGATTGTTACGGATATGATAGCGAAAAAGGAACAGCCTACTGCTGAAAAGCTCAAGCTTCTTTACCAAAGCAACGGGATAACGCCCGATTTCATAAGCGCAGTTGCGAAAGAGAAAGGAGTAGACATTAAGATTTCAGAAGATGCTTACTCTGGTATAATGGTAGGCGATTTCGTAGGAGGGAGGAAGAAAAAAGAGGAAGAAATAGGTATAGAATTGGAAGGCATAAAGCCTACTAAAAAGCTGTATTACGAGTTTGCGGACAGCTCTATTTCAACTGTTCTGAAAAGCGAGGGCAACATGGTTGTAATAGACCAAAGCCCCTTTTATCCTGAGGGTGGAGGCCAAGAAGCAGACCATGGCACCATAAGCGGGGAAAAAGTAGTGGATGTAAAAAGCGCCAATGGTGTAATAGTACATTTTCTAGAAAAAAAGCACGCTTTCAAGAAAGGAGAGAAAGTGGAATGCAAAGTGGACATGGAGCGCAGGCTTAGGCTTATGGCGCACCATACTGCCACGCATCTTATAAGCGCTGCGGCAAGAAAAGTGTTGGGGCAGCATGCATGGCAGGAGGGCGCGAAGAAAAGCGAGGATAAGGCGCATATAGACATAGCGCATTACGAGAGGCTTACCGATAAGCAGCTGGAAGCCATAGAAGATACAGCTAACGACTACATAGTGAAAGGAATAAAGGTAAGCATGAAAGAGATGGATAGGAAAAGCGCCGAGACTAAATTCGGCTTTTCAATATATCAAGGGCATGGAGTTCCCGCAAGCACACTCAGAATTGTAGAGATAGATGATACTAAAGGAAGGCTGATTGACGCGGAAGCGTGTGGGGGGCTCCATCTTGCGGGCATGGAATCCAATATAGGGCTGATAAAGATAATTTCATCCTACAGGATTCATGATGGGATAGACAGGATAGAATTCGTTGCGGGCAAGGCGGCGGTTGATTACATAAAAGGCATGGAAGCGCAGATAAAGAAGATTGCAAGTATAGCTGGAGTAGAGCAAGCCAACATAGGCAAGGGAATAGAGGACAGAATCGCCGAACTGCGCGAGATAAAGGAAAAATACGAGGCGCTGGAGCAGGAGATGGCAGGCGTGCTTGCAGAACAAATAGCCAAAGGCAGGCATGACAATGGGGTTGTAATTGCAAAATTCGATTATGACAGGAAAATGCTGAGGCGCATAGCCACTGAAGCGATAGAAAGAGACCACAAGCTTTCAGTGATTCTTTACAATAATTCATTAGATGCAGTTGCGATTTCAGGCCCGGCTTCTGGAAAGAACGCGGCGGAGCTTCTAAAGTCCAATGCGGGTAATATAGCAGGCAAGGATGCAGTGCTTAAAGGCGGCGGCTCAGAAAGAATAGCTGAAGGCAGGATAGAAGCAAAATAGGTGTTGGATATGCCTCTTGCTTATTATGTATACAATATCGTTGCCTACCCTGTCATATACATATTGCCTGCATATGTTGCAAACGGCGCTCCTGTGATTTTTGGGGGAGGCAAGCCATTGGACATGGGGAAAAAGCTTGGAGGGCTAAGATTGTTTGGCGACAACAAAACTATAAGGGGCACTGCGGCGGCATTGCTATCAGGAATAGCTGTTGGAGTTATAGAATTTCCATTTTTCAAGTATATGCTTGCGATATCTATTCTGCTTTCCGCAGGCACGGTATTCGGAGACCTTCTTGGAAGCTTTCTCAAAAGGAGAATAGGTCTAAAGCCAGGAGCACCTTTTCCAGTTATGGACCAGTACGGTTTCTTCATCTTTGCAATGCTTTTCGCCGCACCGCTAGGAAATTATCCCTCTTTATATGGAATTCTGCTGCTTGTAGCCTTAACTGGAATTCTTCATGTACTTACCAATAAAGGCGCGCACAAGCTTCACCTTAAAAAAGTGCCTTGGTAAGTATTGCATTTTAGGGTCTTTTGGGAAAAACTAGGGGCAATTCTATAAAGGGTAGAAATAAAAATTTTCTCAAATCAACCAGTATAGGTGTAGAATGTCGAATCTGTTTCCTGCGGAGGCAGGCATAACGCAGATGAGAGGCGTGCTCAAACTTGTCAAAGACAATGGAGACAGCATGGGCATTGCCGAGCTTGCAGATGAAGCAGAAGAAGAGATAGATGACCTTTTCCCAATACTGGATGCATGCAAAATACTGGGGCTTGCGAAAGTCGAAGACGGGAAAGTGAAGCTCACGGAAGACGGCAAAAAACTAAACCTCAAGAACATGCAGAAGATAATAAAAGGGCCGCTATGCGAGGCCGAGCCGTTTAAGACTGTGCTTATGGCTGCAAAAATAGAAGGAAGCGTAACAACAGAGAAGCTTGCCGATATACTAAAAGAGAACAATCTCGCATTCTACAGCGACAAGCTTAAATATATGGAGCAGCTGAGGAAGCTGCTCGTAAAATGGGCAGTGAGGCTAAAAATTCTTGTATATGACCAGGAAAATGATAGCTGGAGAGCAGTATAATACTCATTCGCATTTTGCAGCTATTCATTTAGTAAGCAATTCGTAGATTCGGTCAACCGCCGCCATGAACGCCTTGCTGTGCCTGTTTCTTGGATAGCCGAGCTTTATAGGTATCTCCTGCTTTATCCTTGTGGGCTTGTTAGAAAGCACGAGTATATTGTCAGACATTTCTACGGCTTCCTCTACGTTATGGGTTACCATTATTACAGAGTTTACGGAGATATCACTGCTTTTGAGCATGTAGACTACGTCTTCCCTTAGCGCATTTGCAGTTAGCTCATCGAGGGAGCTGAAAGGCTCATCCATAAGAAGCACATTTGGATTTGAAACGATTGCCCGAGCTATACCCACCCTTTGCTTCATCCCTCCGCTCAATGCATTTGGATAGTAGCTTGCAACACTTTCCAAGCCCATTTTTTCAAGCGCTTCTTCGGCGCGCCTTTTCTTTTCCTGGTCGCCTAGCGCTGAATTTGAAAGGCCGACCTCTACATTTTCTATATTGGTCAACCAAGGAAGCAATGCAAAATCCTGGAAGACAAAAGAGATTTCGCTAGTAGGGGCATAAAGAGGCTTGCCCTTGTATATAACTTCTCCAGATACCGGCATGATCAGCTTGGCAAGTATGCGTAGCAGGGTGCTTTTGCCGCATCCTGAAGGACCTATAAGCGAAATGAACTCGCCTTTTTGTGCTTTGAAGCTGACTCCATCTATGATCTTTTGGTTGGGGCTATCGGGATAATAAAAGGTTATTCCTTTTGCCTCAAGCATTATTTCACTCATTCGATTACCTAATTATTAGAGCATAAAATAATCTGCCTTTTACTTATAGGTGTTGGAAACTTTTCTATAAAGCCTTTTCCAAATAAAAGTATTTACTAATATTATCATTGCGGTTAGGTTGAGCAAAGCCGTTATCATCAGCGCCATATTGCCGGCCCCAAGAGACACATCGAGTAGCTTGCCTATGCCAACCCCTACAGAGCTTACCACATTGGTGCCGCTTATGCCAGTAGTTGTAAAATACTCCGCCACTATGCTTGCATTCCATTCTGCGGCTATTGCCGTTACGCTTCCGGTTACCAGGCCGGGCAGAAGCGCTTTGCTGTAAAGGTATTTCCATGCGCTTTTGCCATTTATACCGAAGAGTTTCTTTACTTCGAATATTTCTCCGGATATTGAAGAGGAGCTGGCAATTACGCTGAATATTATATACCAAATTCCGCTAAGGAAAAATATTACGAAAGCGGTAATCTCGCTGTGCAGCGGTGAGTTCCTTAAGGCTATTACTATTATAGGCAATAGGATTGTAGCGGGAATGGAAGCTACTACCTGAAAAAACAAGAGATAGAAATTGCGGTGTCTTGAAATAAAAACCAGATAGATGCAAACGGGAAATGCAATTGCCAATATGGCTGCAAAAGCGAACCAAACCCGCGCAAAGGACGCGGCTAGAGCTAACAATGACGCATATTCATATTTTGCAAGCATTGGATAATGAAGGACAAGAGCCAGAATAAGCATTGCAAAAGCAATCGCAAAGATCCCTGCCAAGCCTTTTTTCAATCCTTTTATCTTGAGCCTTTCGCTATCGGCTGCAATTGGTTTCGGATGCGCTTTTGCTATGCGGATTTTCGCGAAATTTCGCATGCGCAGTGAGTTCGATACATTAAGCTTCTTTGCAGGCAGATGAAACAGCTTGGGCAAATAATTGAAAGCCTTGGCAAAACCGAAATGAAGCATGTGCTTCTTTGTCTCTTCAGAAATCCTGTTATACCTGCTGAAATGCATCTCTAAAGGCCTAAAAAACAGAAAGCGCGTTGCTATTACAAAAGACACGAAAACGGCTATACCTGTTGCATAGTATAGGTAGTTGCCTGAAAAGGCGAGTTGAGCTAGAGCTACACCTATCCCATATTTTACTGCATAATTTGAGTTGCCTATTGAAAATATTTCGCTCGTTACCAAATAGAACAGACCGATGGACCATGAAAGCACTGATTGTTCGATGACCCTAGGCATTGCCGCAGGAACGAAAATCTTTCGAAGCCTTTTCCAGGGGCTCATACCGTATAGATCGGCGAGCTCTATGAATTCGTTTGGCAGAATCTTGACCGCTTCGTAAACGCCGAATATTATGTTCCATGCCATGCTTGTTACAATCAAGAATATTACTGCTGCATTTACCCCTATGTATCCGGGAAGCAGGAACACGAACACATATATGACAAACGGGAAAAATGCAAGTATTGGAAGCGTCTGGAATATATCTATGATAGGCAGTATTATCCTTTCCGCATTCTTTGAAATGGCAGCATATATACCTATAGCAAGGCTTATCAGTATAGAAATAAAAAGCGCAGCGAACATCCTAACCCAAGAAGCGGTTGTGTCCAGAATTATAAGTGCAAGGAATGAGAAAAGGTCCATGATATCAAATAAGTAAAGAGCTTAGATGAAATTTATAAACATGTATGGAGAATATACTAATGCATTACGAGGGCAAGCTGAACAAGCTTCAATAAAAAGGATTTTTACATTGCAAAAGCGTTTGAAGTTTGCTGCAAAATAGGGCAATGCAGTAGTGCTGAAAGGTGTTCATAATGATAGAAAGAACTCTAGTATTGATAAAGCCAGAGGGTGTTTACCGCGCGCTCGTAGGTAAGATAATAACAACGTTTGAAGATGCAGGGCTAAAGATCGTAGGAATAAAGATAGTAAGGCCAAATGAGGACATTGCGGGCAAGCATTATGCCGCTGACGAGGAATGGCTTGCTTCTGTTGGCAGAAAAACGAAAGAGTCTGCACAAAAAAGAGGCATAGAGATAAAGGAAAGCGAGATAGAAATAGGAAACAGAGTGAGAAATTTGCTTCTTAAGCATTTGACAAGCGGGCCTGTAATTGCGATGGCTCTTGAAGGCAATGAGGCTATATATGTAGTAAGGAAGCTAGCAGGAAGTACTGAGCCAAGGAGTGCTGACCCGTCTTCTATAAGAGGCAAATATGGCGTGGATTCTTACGAAATGGGAGACATGAAGGGGAGGCCCGTGCAAAATGTAGTCCATGCTTCTGAAGATGCAAAAGCTGCGAAAAAAGAGCTTGAGCTTTGGTTCGATGAATCTGAGCTCGTGGAATATCGCAGAGCAGATGAAGAGCATATATACTGAGAGATTATTTGCGCGCACGTAGTATAATAAGTTTTGACAAGGAAAAAGCAAATCAAAAGTTTTAGTCCCTGTACTTGAGCGAATCGCTCATCATATCTGGACTCCATGCGGGATCCCAGACCAGCTCTATATCCACATTGCCCCCGGATTTTAGAGCTTCAAGCCTTAGTTTTACATCTGCAAGTATTATGCTTGTAACAGGACACATTGGCGAAGTCATAGTAAGTTTAACTTTTATATTTTTGCCGTCTATAATTTTTATATCGTAAATAAGCCCGAGATCAACAATGTTGGCATTTAGTTCAGGGTCTATGCATTGTGAGAGCGCTTTTACAACGTCTTGTGTGGTAACCATTACTATCATCGAAAATATTCTCTACAATTAGCATTATATTGTTTGCCATACAATTTATTTCATAATAGGAAATTTTACGGCGGTTATGGTGGATGCAAGAGTTTATACAAAAATACTTAAAGGAATTGGATCTAGCTCTCCTGCTTATACTTGTCCTTATTGCGGAATGATCAATTACAGTCCAGTTGGAGCTTTTTTCTGTTCTGGATGCGAAGCGTTTGTGCCTTCGCCGAAGGAGATAGGCCAGGAAAAAATTAGACGCGCCCAAGAGATAAGAGATTTTGTAAAGGGTAACAGTTTTGGCGAAGCGGAAAAGGCGTATGAATCTATTGAGGAATATACGACAAATCCATATTTCCCATATTCAGAGGCATTAGTATGCATTCTTGAATCAAATTATGAAGCAGGCAAAATAGATTACATGCTTAAAGGCTTTATGGAGGACAACGTCACACACAGGAATAATTCGCTTGCCTCATTTTCAAAAGCAAAGCTTCTCTTTGCCAAGGCGATATTCACTGCAAGAAAAAACATTTCTGGAGGGGAAAATACTGCAGAGTACCTGCATGCTATGTTTATGTCTTACATAAAATCAGGAGATCTGAAAGCAGCGCACGCTACTCTCGAAAAGGTAGAAAAGCTTGGCGATGCACTCGTGTCAGAATATGAAAATATGGTATTAAAAAGCAACTTAGGTGATTATGAGGGAATGGCAAAGCACGCCGAAAAGCTGCTTTCGAAAGACATGTTTGCAGTAAATGCGGCATATTATTTAGCATATTCATTATTCAAAACAAAGAAGCTGAAGGAGGCGCTTATTCTTCTTGAATCCTTTCCTGACAGCACTGAAAATGAAGCAGTAAAGGCGCTTATAAAGGAGATAAAAAGGTGTTTGGAAGTTTAGAAGATTATAGCAAAAGCAAAGTAGAATAAGAAAAGTAGATAACAGAAAAATAAAAAATTAGATTATTTTACTTGCCGAAATACGCTTTCACATTGGGTCTTGTGAAGTACCACAATATTATTATACCAACTATTGTACCGATAGGTATGTCTATAAGCTCCAGTACTCCGCCTATCAATGCGAGTATACGTGCCCAATTTTTTCCTGTGAACAACGCAATGCCGGTTATAAGGGCAAACAAACCTATTGGTACCAATATAAATAACAGTGCGCCGCCTATTAGACCTTTGAACAACGCCGAAGAAGTAAGACCTATAGCCAAATAGGCAATTCCGCCCAATATCTGTAGTATGGCCAGAATTGTCACCCCTGTAGGCCTAATCTTTGGTCCTGGCCCCATTCCAAAGTTGCCAGTCTGCGGCTGCATGCCGCTTTGCCCTATATTGCTTCCCATATCAGGCATTTATACGCCCTAATATATTTCAAAACGAAGGTTTAAAAACAGGTATTATAAGAGGGTTTAAAACTTCGGACACTTTTCTGATACAATAGGGTGATGCTTTTTTCAATAATGGAATTTGCCTAAAATTTGAAATATAAAATAAGTATATAAATAAGCCCCAGGAGGGAATTGAACCCTCGACCTCCTGTTTTCTTGCCTTCTTGGTTGAGTATTTTTCCAAAAAGTTTACGAGACAGGCGCTCTACCACTGAGCTACTGAGGCAAAAGCTAAAGGTAACGACTCTGACCAAATAAATCTTAAACATATATTTATTTATTAAATGTTTTTGATTTGATTTGGCTGGTTTTGCGCTGAAGTTATCTTTTTGTTAGAAATAGATTTCCAAAAAGTTAGCTCTTGCTCTTGCAGGGATAAGTATTAAAAGTTAAACATCGTACAAATATATGTTCATTATAAAATAGGAGCATATTTATGGACCCTTCAGATAATCCAGGTCTTGATTCTTCAACCGATCAAGCCACGCCGCAAACAAATTCGCAAGACATAGCAGGAGAAGTGCAGCCTAAAAGTTCCCAAAGCTTCAAATTTGATGTAACTCCTGAAAGCCCTATCAAAATAAGTCCTAACTCAAAATCTAAACCTATCGCAAGCGGCAAAAAACCCTTTCAGAAAAGAAATATAGCAATAATTGCAATGATAATTATACTTGCAGGTTTGTTGGCATATATGTATATTGGGCCTAAACATGTATCTTCTGTAACAACCACAATCCCTCAAACTACCACAGTAAAAACTACAACTTTTTCTAAAATAAGTACATGTACGCAAATTTCAAGCCCTGGCACTTATTACCTTTCTTCTAATGTAAAGTATGGTAAAGCTTCTGGAGCATGCATAAGCATAAACGCAAGCAACGTATCGCTAATATGCAATGGAAACTCGCTTACAGGTTCTGGCCCTTTTAGCGCAAAGCAGCCTTATACATATGGCATAGCGATAAACAAAGCAGATAACGTAGTTGTCTCCGGCTGCAACGTCGCAAACTTCTCGTACGGGATAGCAGCGTATAATTCGAAAAGGTTGTCTGCCACCCTTGACAATCTTTCTTATAATACAATGTCAGAAGTGCTGCTGAGCAACACTTCGAGCTCAAATGTTTCAAAGAGCTTCCTCTCCAGATCCCTTAGCGCACAGGGGGCCATTATGCTAGAGAATGGATCTACGAACGACACGGTATTAAATAATACCATAGCAATAAACACCTTCTATGGCGTAAATATAAGCGCTTCTGGCAACAGGTTCGTAAACAACTATATTTACAGCTCGCCTAACTCCTTTACGTGCACTCTTGGAAATGGCTTTCTGCACAACAATAGCGGTTATGGAAATATATGCACAAATGAGACAGGATGCAGCTTTCTCTCTTGCAAAGGCGTAAATATACCTCCAAACCTTTCAGCGATAGTGCTTCCTAAAGTGATATATTCCTGCGGGGCAATTACTTATCCCGGAAGCTACAGCTTGGGCAAAAACATATACATGAACAATCTAATAAACACTTCTAACCCTATGTCAGCAAGCTACCCATGCATAAACATAGAATCTCCAGACGTACAGCTCAATTGCTCTGGTTATGAGATATATAATGCTACAATAGCTTTTGAAACTGAAAATAACTACAATACAAGTCTTCATGGCTGCAAAGCTTACAACTCGGCAGTGGGATTCTACGCGTTTAATTCCACAAATGCGGATGTAAATGGATTTGGCGCGTATAATACAGTTACTGCAATAAGCTATGCACTATCGAAAGGAGGTATAGCTTCAAACATTTATGCCAACAAAGGCAGTTATGGAGTATACCTTGCAAAATCCACAGGGGTGACAATTACAAACTTCACGCTCTTGAATGAGACCTATGGAGCATATGTAAGTGGCTCTGTAGGAAACGCTTTTGCTGGAGGTCTTATCACCAACAGCACAAAGCTTTCAGTTTATGCAAGCGTAGATTCTACAAATGCGAGCGACAACTTTATGCAGACAACTTCGTGCGATTTGACAAACGCGGCCTGGGCAACATGCAAGCAGCACATCGCTCCTACAGAAACATTTATCCCTATAAGCTCATGCCAAAAGATAATAAAGCCAGGAAATTACACATTACAGCAGAATCTCGTGGTTACAGGCCCGCAGTGCTTTGAGATAAACGCTAAAAACGTGGCAATTAATTGCGCTTACCATAGCGTAACTTTGTCTACTTCAAACCCTCAAGAGGCTGCCTTCGAATTCAATAAAGAGAACAATATTTCAATAAGCAATTGCACATTGACCAATTTCCCTTACGCGATTGCCGCATCGAATCTCTCCGGAGTGAGAATCTATAACATAAATTCTTCAGATGCAAAGACAGCTATAATGTTGTACAATGTTAGCTATGTGAACGTGCACAATACAATAATAAATGGTGCGGGCAATACAAGCATTTACATGAATGGCGTTTCAAATTCCGTAGTATATGACAACAACATTACAGGAACAGACACAAATATAGGCATATTGATAGCAAACTCTACACATAACATAATAGCAAGCAACAAAGGAATAAAGAACAGAATAGGGATTTACCTTACAGGCGACTCGCTAAACAATAATGTGTCAAATAATACGATGCAGATAAGCAGTACGAGCGACTATGCGTGCTCTGCCAAAGACAGCGCTATTGATGCAGAGCAAGGAGGTATAAATTTTGGAAGCACAAAACAGAACTGCAATTGGCTTGCTGCAGTCTCGCCTATCTCCCCATTCCCTACGTGCACCGCAATACTTTCTCCAGAAACTGTGGAATTGACTTCGGATTATGAATATACAACTGGCGCGCTCTGCTTTGGAGCTTACGCAAACGGGACTACCATAAACTGCAACGGACATACAATAATAGCTACTTCGAACGGCACTTTCGCACTATTCAAGAACGCGCAGAATTCGAACATAGATAACTGCTATCTCAAAGGGTTCAAGACTCCAATTAAGGTATACAATTCCAGCATAAGCGTAATCAACAATACCATATATTCTTACTCATCAAATTCAACTGCAATAAATGTCTCTAATTCAGAAAAACTTAAGATTGAGGATAATAAGTTGCTTGCTGATGGAATAGGCATTTCGCTTTCGAAAGACCAGTTCGGCATTTTGCAGAACAACATCGTAAATGCAAGCTCCATTTCCTATCTTTTGAACAACTCTTCGGCGATAAGTTTCAACAACAACACTGCACAGCCCGAAAGCGGCCTGGGGCTTATTCTTGCAAACACCACTTCGAGCACGTTCCAGAACAATATACTAAAGGGAATTGCCGGAGGTATACTATGCAGCCACGCTTCCGAATCCAGCTACAATAATACAGATTTGGGAGGAAACATATGCTCTGCAAGCCAGAACTGCAAGTGGATCTCCGCCTCAAAGGCTACATGCTAGAGGATTGTGCTACTGCACTATTTGACTTCCATGGCGATTGCAAGCCTCTTCATTGCGCTGAGCTTCTCCCTATTTTCAATGCGTGCGCTGTCCAGTATGTCTCTCATGCCAGCTATCAAATTGTCGTAGCTTTCCTTGTTTATCCTAAAGGGTATACCGTCCTTGCCCCCAACGTTATAAGCGTATGCAACAGGATCGCGGTAGGCAAGCTCCTTTCCAAATATAAGAGAAGAGACGAAAGCAAGGGAGCGAAGAGTTTTTCTTCCGATCCCCTTTGAGAGAAGGAGCTCTTTATAGTCTTTCGGATTCAGCTCTGAAGCATTCTTTACCGCTTCTATTCCTCTTTTTCCCAGGTCTATCTGCGGTATTATAGTGTGCCTATTGGGATATGAAACTATGCGTACGAGTTCCCCAAGCGCGTCTGTCAAAGACAACCTTGCCTCGGCGTTGACAGAATAGGTAAGATCGAGGCTTTGCTGGCCGCCCGGTGCGGCTATTGCGGAATTGAATTCGTTGGCGATATCTTTCGCGTCAAGCAGCTCTGAATAAACTTGAAACCTTATCGCAAGACTTCTTGGAGCCTGCATTGCCTGCTGCACAACAACCCATTTTCCGTTCTTAGAAAAAGAGAAGGTATGATGGTATATACTTATATCGTCATACACCATAGACGAATCTATCTTTGCGGCAAGGCGGCTGGCTTCTGCGAATTTTTTGTCCATGGCAGGAATCGAGAGCTTGTCTACTCCTTGGATTATATCTTCTGGCGTGCGAAGGCCTGTCTTTCCTTTGCCTCCTGCTATAAAGATCTCTCCACTTTCGTTAAGCGCTTCTTTCATCGCCGCCATTGTTACTGTAGTAGTTCCGCTGCTGTGCCAGTCATAGCCTATAGTGCACGAAAGAGCCTGCAGCCAATTTGGGTCTGCAAGGCGGCGAAGCAGATCGTCAGGCCCGAATTCATCCAGTATTACTTCACCTATCGCTCCTGCAAGCTTTACCATTCGCGCATAAAGCCACCTGGGCGCCTGCCCGCCATGAAGAGGCAAATATGTGATGCTTTGCATAATTACAGCTTGCAGGATAAAGCTATTTCTTGCTTTTGCTTGTGCGCGGCTAGATGATGTGAATATGAAAATTTGGCAATGTTTTTATTTGTTGCGTGACAAATCAAAATGTTGGAGCGTGAGGGTAGGGCCATGGTTTACGCTACTGTGGATAGCATAAGCAAAAAGTCAGGCAAACATTACCTTGAAGAGGCGCTGATGAGAGTAGATGCTGGTAATTCCGACATATTTTTAACGGAACACGCTGCCGTGATGATGCAGCGAAGGGAGATAAATGACAGGGCGCTGGAAGACGTAGTATATAACTATGAAGATGCGCGGGAAAGCAAAAAAGAGCCAGGCGTCATAGAGCTTACTTCTTTTGAAGGAGGAAGAAAGGTAGAGGTAGTGTGCGTTGTAGAAAAGTACAAAGAAACAAGCAAGTATAGGATAAAAGTTATAACAGTGCACCTACAGGAATAGCAATCAATCGTTGGTTTTTCTCTGTTTCTTTTTGAAAAGGCAAACGAAGAGGCGCTAGCTTTGCTGTGAATCCAAAAAATAATAAATATCTGAATGGTTTAAAAAGAAGCGAGAGGCATGTCAAACTTGAATAAGATAAGGGTTTTACAGCCTAAGATAGCGGAAGGCACTTCTATCACTTTCACAGAGCACGCGCAGCTAAGGTGCATAGAAAGAGGGGTAAGCATTGATGAGGTCAACAAGGTATTGAGAATGCCAGAAAAAACGTTCATAGACAATTCAGGGGCATTTGAAAGCGTAGCGCATGTAGGAGCTAGAAGGGTAGGGGTAATTTTTAAGGGCAAAGAAAACAAAATAGTGATCATAACGGTCATTGCACAGCATCCTAATTTGCTAAGGGGGAATGAGAAATAGCGTGTGCCAACAAGCCCGTGTTTTGCGGCGCCTTGAATTTAAACTTCAAAATAGGCATGAAGCAAGTATTATAAAGGTTTTTGTGCTAATAACCACTGCTGATTTTCCCGCAATTACTGCAAATTGCAGGAGGGATTTGCTATGGAAAAAGAGATGTTTGACAAGCTTGAAAAGCTTTTGCAAGAAGGCAAAGGAAAGCGCAAGTTCGTACAGAGCGTGGAGCTTGCGATAAATTTCAAAGGAGTAGATTTTTCAAAGCAGGAAAACAGGCTTAATACCGAAGTAATACTTCCAAACGGCAAAGGCAGTGAAAGCAAAGTAATAGTATTTGCGGACGACCAAAATCTGATAGGCACGGTAGGCAGATTGGGAGGCAAGGTAATAAGGGAAGCAGAGATCCCCAAAGTTTCAAACGACAAGGCAGCGCTGCGAGAGATGCTTGAAAGCGAGCTACTTGCCCAGCCTAGCCTTATGCCAATCATAGCAAAGAATTTAGGTCAGTTCCTTGGACCGAGAAATAAGATGCCTAAGCCCATAATAGGAGGGGACGTCGAGAGAATTATTAAAAATGCGATAGGCTCGATATATTTGAGAAGCAAGGGAAAGTACCTTCCGACTGTGCACTGCATAGTAGGCAAGGAAACCATGGAGCTGCAGAAGCTTGCGGAAAACATTGATGCTGTATTAAACGCGCTGGCAAAAAAGCCGGGCAAACAATATGTAAAGTCGATATATGCAAAGCTTACCATGAGCGAGCCAGTAAGGCTAGCCTGAAGGTGAAATGCAATGCTTACAAGGCAACAGAAAATAGAGTTTGTAAACAAGGCTTCCGAAGAGCTTAAGAATTATAAGACCGTTGGAGTAGTTTCGCTCAACGCAGTTCCAGACAGGCTGCTCCAGAGAGTAAGAAATACGCTGAAAGGGGAAGGCAGGTTTATACTTGGAAGGAAAACTGCGCTTCAAAGAATTCTTGAAAGCAATGAGCATACGAAAAGGCTTGCAAAAGAGCTCACAGGAACAAGCGCGATAGTGCTCACGAATAAAGATCCTTTTGAACTTTATGAAATGTTCAAAAGCAATGCCATAAAGCTTGCGGCAAAGCCGAAGCAGGTGGCAAATGAAGACATAAAAATAAATGAAGGAGAAACGTCGCTGCAGCCAGGTCAGGCAGTGACAGAGCTTAAGAAAGCAGGCATAGACGTGCAGATGCAAAAGGGCAAGGTAGTAATAGCAAAAAGCAAGGTGCTGGTAAGCAAGGGAAGCGCAATAAGCACCGCAGTGGCCAATGCATTGCATATTCTTGGCATAACCCCTTTCACTGCCATGCTTGAGCCCAGGGTTATAGAAAGCCAGGGGGTAATATACACTAATGAAGTTTTCAAGATAACAAGAGAGGGCGTGCTTTCGGATATAATAGCAACATTTTCAAAGGCGAGGGCGGTTGCGCTGCAGCTTAACATAGCTACGCCGTATACAATAGCCGAGATGATAGCAAAAGCTTACAGAAATGCGGTTGCGCTTGGATTGGAAGCGAAGGCTTATGATACAGGCATAGTGGAAAAGTTGATATCAAAAGCAGTTGGAGAAGCTGCATCTCTTGGCGCTTCACAAGCGCAGTAGTTGCATGTTATGCGTGAAAAATGCTAAAAGGTGAAATGGAATGGAATATGTGTACGCTGCTTTGCTGCTGAGCGAAGCAGGCAAGGAGATAAATGAGAAAAGCCTTATGGAGGTAGTGAAAGCGGCGGGATTTGAACCTGACGAAGCCAGGGCAAAAGCGATCGTTGCATCGCTCAAAGGGGTAGACATAAAGGATGTGATAAAGAATGCCCAGGCGCAGGCGGTAGCCGCACCGGTTGCTGCTGCAGCGCCTCAGAAGGCCGACGAAAAGGCACAGCAAAAGCCGAAGGAAGAGAAGAAGGATGAAAAGAAAGAGGAAGAGGCAGCTGAAGGGCTTGCAAGCCTATTCGGTTGAAGCTTTCTTTTGATTTTGCCTAAAAGCGCTTCCGTATGGCTATTGATGCAGCCTCCAGAAAGGTAGTAATGCCCGGGGATGTACTGGGCATGGAAGAGGAATACTTAGCGGAGCGCAACGCCTATTCCGAAAACGGCAATGTTTACGCTGCCGTCTTTGGCGAGGCGGAATTTGAAAGCGGCAAGGCAAAAGTTAAGAGCTTCGGAAGGGAGATAAAGAAGATTGAAAGAGGCATGCCGGTGCTTGGCGTAGTGGTAAGCGATATAGGTAGGGTCCTTTTCGTAAAGATAGACGAGATGCAGATGGACAAAACTCTCTACGTGCCATCAAACGATGGCAAAATAGTAAAAGAAGAAGGCAGGCAAAGACACGGCTTCGGCGGCAGGGGCAGAATGCATGCAAGGCATGACGAAGCGCTTTGCAAAGAAGGCGATGTCATACTAGCAAGGGTAGCGAGGATGGAAAATGACATGTACGAGCTTGATATGCGCGAGCCAGAAACTGGAATAATATATGCAAGGTGCACGAACTGCGGCGCTGATTTGAAGTACAAGGAGGATATGCGTGCGCTTTTCTGCGATACGTGCAAGCGGGCAGAGCATGGCAAGATAAGCACGTTATATGGAAAACCAGACATGATAAAAAGCTTCCTTGAGAAGCAATTACTAGGAAGGGAGCAGAAAATAGAAGAAAGATGATACCATGAAGCTTAATATAAAAAAAGATGAGAGCAAGGAACTCGAGATAGAGTTTGATACAGGCGATCTCACTCTTCCAGACCTTTTGGCCGCAGAGCTGGGTAAAAATGGCGATGTCGTTTTCGCAGGAGTCTACAAGGATCACCCAGAAATAGGCAAGCCACTGCTCGTATTGAAAACAGATAAGAAAAAGGCCAAAGACGTACTTGCTAAAACGCTTGATGGAATGGAGGAGCAGTTTGAAAAGATTAAGGACATGCTGCAGAAGAGCAAATGACCGCGATCGATAATTTTTCAAATTCCAGCACTGATTCTTACAGTATTAAAAAAGGTGTGAGGATACTCGCCATTGCTTCCGGCCCCGTAGAAGGAAAAAGGAGCACCATTGCAATCGGGGTAATCCAGAATGGAAATAACATAGAGGGGATCCTTTCCACGAGAATTGCGGTGGATGGAGATGATGCTTCAGCGAAAATTGCAAAGATGGTCTTAAAATCAAAATTTGCGAGGCAGATAAGGATTGTTGCTTTTGACGGAGCGGCCATTGCAGGGCTGAATATTATTGACACCGAGTGCCTAAGAAAGAAACTAGGCGTGCACGTACTTTTCGCTACAAGGCACAAGCCAAGAAAGGAGGCGCTGAAAAATGCGATAAAGGCTTTTGGCAAGGCAGAAGGCAAGAGTACAAAACGCAAGCTTGAAGCTTATGAAAAACTCCGGTTTCTTAATGATTTCCAACTCGCAGGGTTCCGTGTGCTGTCCAGCATGAACGAGAGCTCTGCAAGATTGGTAGCTGAAAGCACAATTGGCGCATTGAGGCTTGCACACATGATTGCAAGAGGCATATCCACAGGAGAATCAAAAGGCAGGATATAATGAATTAGGAAAGGCGTATATTTGTTGCCTCGCAAATTGTAATGAAAGGGATTAAAAATGGTGGTAAAATGTATGAAGAAAACAAGGATTTGGATGCAAAGACCAAGGACCTTAGCAGGGCGCGGCAATCCCTCATTGAAGAGCTGCAGGCAATGATGTGGTACGATGAAAGGATAAGCGCGACAAAAGACAAGAGTTTGGCAAAGGTGCTCGCTTACAATCGTGACGACGAGAAAGAACATGCTTCCCTGCTGCTCGCATGGCTTATAAAACATGACAATGCGCTTAAGGAAGAGATGAAAAAAGCAGGAGTATAATCCTTTGATTTACTTTGCTAAATTTTTTTATGTGAATGCCATAAATACCTTTTTCTTCCAATATAGTTTATATTTAATCTAGTTTTAAATAAAACTATCGCGTTAAATTTAGGTTGGGGTAAGGCAGATGAAAAGAAGCGGTTCAGAGGCGATAAAAAAGAGGCATTGGCTCGGATATATGAGCAGGGATATGCAGCGCACCATGATAAAGATAATAATAATGGTAAAGCTGAAGGAAAAAGGGGAAATGTACGCTTATGAGATACTTAAGGACATGGAGAAGATTAAGCATCCCTTCATAAAGGGCAACCCTCAGATCAAAAATGAGGTATATAACACTTTAAAGTCCTTGACGGAGGCGGGGTACATAAAGGAGAAGGTCAAGATGAAGGAAAGGCGTGTCAAGGTATACTATGAGCTTACTGATGAAGGCGCAAGCGTCCTGAAGTCGACGAGAGCTTTGATTAGGGATACTGCAAGGAGCATGTCGAGGATACTTAGCTGATGGTTATGGAGGACATTGTAGAGATAAAGGGCTTGGTTAAAAAATTTGGCGAGAAGGCGGCGGTAAACGGCATAGACTTTAAGATAAAAGAAAAGGAAATTTTTGGCATTCTTGGACCAAATGGTGCAGGCAAGACAACTACAATCAACCTTATCCTTGGCATACTTAAACCAACTGCAGGCACGATAAAGGTTGCTGGACTTGAAGTCTCAAGGCACGAAGAAGAGATAAAAAGCATGATAGGCTTCATGACTCAAGAGACGCTTGTGGAAGCGGACCTCACCGCCCAACAGAATTTGGAGCTCTTTTGCGAATTATACCATGTCGATAAGGAAGAGGTAAAAGGCAGGGTAGATTCGGCGTTGAAGGATGCAGGATTGGAGAACGTAGCGAACCAGAAAGCGGGCACCTTTTCAGGAGGAATGCAAAGAAGGCTTGCATTGGTAAGGTCCATGATGCACAACCCAAAGATATTGATACTTGACGAGCCGACAACAGGGCTAGACGTGCAGAACAGGGTAGAGATGTGGAGAAGAATAAGGAAACTTCAGGAAAAAGGGGTTACAATTATACTTACGACGCAGTATCTTGAGGAGGCGGATGATCTTTGCGACAGGATCGCAATAATAGACCATGGGGAAATAAAGGCACAGGGCACTCCAGCGGAATTGAAATCGGCTATAGGAAAAGGGAATATAATCGAGATATTATCAAATTCGAAAGATGCCCCGAAAATAGCAGAGATGCTCAGGTCAAAGTTTAAGATGCAGGCAAGTGTGGTTGGCGATAAGGTAAGCGCACCCTTGCTTGAAAAAGGAGTCAAAAGATTCAATGAGATAGTAGCAGAAATATCAAAAGAGGATTATGCCGTATTCTCAATTGGCATGCACCTCCCTACTTTGGATGATGTTTTCATAAAATTGACCGGATCAAGCCTCAGGGATAGCGTAGGGGAAAATACCTCTAGCGATGCCAGAGCGCGCATGATGACAAGAAGGTAATCGCATGAGTACAATAAAGGATTCATTCATAATACTTAAAAGGGAACTGCTGATATTCAGAAGCAATATCGTGCAGAACGTGGTAAGAGCAATCATGTTTCCGCTGCTCCTTCTCCTCATATTCAGTGGCATGGGAAGCGGCGTTTCCAATGTGCCGGTAGCAATAGTCAACTATGCAAACAATATGCAGTCAATCCAATTTATAAATAAACTTGAATCCGGAAATTCCCTATCTATAGTAGGAGTCACCACCCAAACTAATGCGATGCAGATGTTCAGGGCGGGAGAAGTAGACTTGGTAATAGTTATACTTCCGCAGTTTCCAAACATGAACTCAAAGAGCCCTAGCGTGGATATCTATTACACGAACAGCCAGCTGACAAGCCTTAGTGTTATTCCTTTTATACAAAGCATGGCAGAAAGCTTTGGAGCGCAAGCGGCAAGCGCAAAATATGAAAAGGCAGCAATGCAAAATGACCCCACTAGACCAAGTTCTGGCTCTTCAGGCAGCATATTGGGAGCACCAGGCAGCGAATCGGCTTCTTCGGGTAGCGTAAGCGTGATTCCCGCATTTGCTGCAGAAGGAAGTTATACAACTTTCCTTGTAGCTGGAATAATAATAATGGTGGCGGCTTTCGGCGCAATGTTTTCAGGAGGAATGTCGATAATAACTGACAGGATAGCAGGGAACTTAAAGCTTTTTCTTATCGCCCCGATAAATAGGCTTTCGATAGTTTTTGGCAAGATTTTGTCTGGAGCGACACAGGTAATGTTTACAGTGATACTTACTATAATAATAGGGATAGCTTTTGGAGCCCAGATAGCAATGGGCTGGTATGGTTTGCTTTGGATTTTCCTGCTTGCGTTCATAGCTGCGATAGGCATGGGAGGGCTTGCAACAGCGCTTGCGGCGCGCATAAAGAGGTTTGAAATATACGCTATCGCCACCCAATCCATAACACTGCCGCTTTGGTTCGTTGCTGGGGCTTTTTTCCCAACAAGCGAGTTGCCCTCATGGCTTTATCCGCTCAGCATAGTAGATCCTTTCACTTATGCAATACAAGGCATGAGATATGTAATGATGAATGGATTCTACCCTGTAAATGCAATGATGCTTGATCTTGGAGTCACGCTTGCGTTTGCAATTGCAATGGTGCTCCTCTCTGTCAAAATGTTTAAGCAAACTATAGAGTGAAGTGGTAAAATGCAAATAGCATATTCTATTAAAGAATTTAGGAATGGTGTGAAGATGAAAGAAAAATCGGTGAAAAGAAAGATTGCAAAAGCTGCAATCCATGGAGGTTTTGCGGCGCTTGTTGCGGTGATGTTCATATCAATGCTTGCTATACTGGCGGGTGCGCAGGCTGCCCCTCAGGCAAATGGCGCCGTTTCGATAGCAAACCTTAAGATATCTCCGCAGCCTGTAATTGCGGGGGAAAATATAACAGTTGAATTCCAGCTTTTCAACTCCTTTTCAAACGAGCTTCAAAACGTCAATATATATTTGGAGAGCCAAAGTCCTTTGATAAACGTATCACCAACCCAAACATTTTTGATAAGCGCAATGGGAACAGGGCTTTATGGTGGAAGCGGCTATGATATATTCAGCTACCAGTTCCACGTGCCTGCTTCGCTTCCCGCAGGCGAATATGTAATCAATGTGGTGGCAACATATGAGGCACAGGCAGGGGTGCAATACCCTACTCTTCCTGCCGAATCGGTAATGCCCATATACATTTACGTTTATGGGGTTCCGAACGTGCAGCTTAGCGCAAATACGCAGACGCAGATAACCCCAGGGGTGCCTTTTTCGCTTTCTCTTGATGCACTGAATTCAGGAACAGACAAGGCAAGCAATGTCTCTGTTGCGATGCTTGAAAACGCAAACTTTACGCCTGAAGGAGCATATTCATTCTCATTGGGCTCGATCGGGCAGGGTATGCAGCAGGAAGCCGTAATGCAGCTTGTCCCTTCAGAGCACATTGCCAAAGGAACACACGTAATAGGATTTTTGGTCAATTACACCTCTCAGACAGGCCAAAAATTCAGCAGAATAGAGGAAGTCCCAATAAACATTGAGATAAGCAAACCAAGTTTCATTGTCAGCGTTGTAGGGGCTAATCCGCAGCAGCTATATGCAGGCCAGAACCAAACTCTTGAAGTGGAAATAGACAATACAGGAAATGGTGAGGCGAGAAATGTGAGCGTGCAGTTCATGAGCAGCAACGGGATAGATGTTGGTAGCTCTGCCAACTATTTCAATTTAGGCAATATGATGCCAGGGCAGGGCATGCAGGAGGAGCTCTTTGTCAGTGCAAGCAGGTATGCAAATTCAACGCAATACTATATGCCCGTATTGATAAAGTACAAGAATGCAAATCTAGCGGAAAATTATTCCCAGCTTGAATATATTCCGATAAACATGGAGCCAAGCGCGATATTCAATGTTACTGCCGAGTACGGAAGTTTAAGCCCTGGTGACACTGATGTTCCAGTTACTTTCACGATAAGAAATACGGGCAATGAAGTTGCACAGGGGGCGCTGCTTAGCATGCAAGCGATTTATCCCATAAGCACAGTAATACCCAATGCGTATATAAGCAGCATAGCTCCTGGGCAGAGTAAAAATGTGACATTCTATGTAAGTGTGGATGTCAAAGGGGATGCAGGCTCGTATCCGGTGACATTGTACGAGCAGTGGCAGCAGCCTAATGGGGCAGCGCAGGAGCAATATTCTTACTCCAATAACTACTATGTCAACGTGAGCAAGAGCGGAGGCAGCGGGAAAGCATATGAAACGTATGCTGCAGCAATAATCGTCATTCTTATAGCGGCATACGCATTTGCTAAAAGAAGAAAGAAGGCCCCGCAGAAGAAGCAGGAAGCGCAGCAGAAAAAAAGCGCAAGGCAGTAATAGGCTTGAAATAAGAGGAGCGGCAGGCTAATCTTGTTGCCTGCAGGCCGGCTTGCTGCTGATGAAGCCTTGCTTGTCCTTTTGCCTATTCTTACGCATTTGCCGCAACGCTCCACGCTTCTATGTCATTCCTATGCATGCCTACGCCGTAGGTCTTTGCTTTTTCTATGTCGACCCCGTATTTTCTTGCTATTCTCTCTACAAACTTGAGCATCAGGGTTCCGCCTACGCTTATCAAAGAACCCACCGAAACCTTTAGTGCAAGATTCTTGTCATCCATTGCCGTGTATGCGTCCCTGCTTGCCATCTTCGCCAAATGCCTGTAGGAAGCGTAATAAACTGCAAGCATTGACTGTGTGAGAGGAACATCGAAACTCTTTGATTTTATCCTTCCAAGAGGCATATTGTACAAAGGAGTTACAGTGAACTCGAAAGGCATATGGTCAACCCTAGAATTGCTTAGCCTGTTTATAAGCGCGACAGTTTCCCAATTGTCCTCTTCTGTTTCCGAAGTTTGACCTATTTGTACGGTAAATGCCGGCCTCCAATAATTTATATTCATGTTTTTAACTCCATTCCATACTATCTCTTGCCAGCTTCCGTCAACGCCTATTTTAAGCGGTAGGGTCTTTGCAGGCATATGCTTCTTTGCGAGTGTTTCGCTTCCTGTTTCCAAGCCTACTTGTATGCCTATCCAGTTGTGCTCGGAAGCGCGCAGTATCTTCGAAAGCTTGGCGATAAGCTCGGGATATGCCGAAGGTATGGAGATTCTGCCGTGCGTGGGATTTGAACGCTTTACGCCGTCTATTGACATTATTGTAGTGAACAGTGATATTAATGCTTCCTCATTTGGCACGTAATTCTTCTGATGTTGGTAAGCAAATATCTCGTCGGAATGCAGCCACGCATTGTTGAACCCCCCGCTTCTGATGTTTACTTTTACTTCCTCTGCAACTTTCTCTGGCGGGTAGTACCTCAGCTCCCTAAGAGTCACTTCACAAAAATCGCACCCTATCCCGCAGCCGCGCATTGTTTCATTAAGGCTTTTGGTTGAGGGATTTACTATCGAAGGTATGGACTCAAGCTTTGGAAAAGAAGGTATTCCTTTCCCCCTACCTATAAATTTTGGATCAGGCTTTAGCGATCTCATGAACTGATCATCGTAAGTTATAAACCCTTGGCTGAACATGTTTTGGTCTATATTGCCGCTAGAAATTTGCTCGAACAATTCTACCGCATAATCGTCCATCTCCCCCTGGAAAAGGTAGTCTATATTGTGCTCCTCTACATAATTCCTCAATATGGTATATTCCCATATTCCCGGGCCTCCTACTACTAGTTTCGCTTTTTTGCCTTTCCTTGCGGCGTTGACTTTGGATATAAGGCTTTCCCATTCCTGCTTGACATACGCGTTGAGGTCTTTAGACTTGAAAAGAACATAATATGACATAGTGGTTGGGCCCAAGCCAAGAGGGTCCATCGTATGCATGCCAATGATTTCAGTATCGTCCTTTATGAAAGAGCTCAGATAGTCAGGGTGGGCTACAACTACATCTTTGCTGCTATATTTCTTGAGGAGCGCTGCTTCGATCTTCCTGAGTCCGTAAGGGGCATATTTTATCCTTCCGTCAGGAAGGGCTGGGGAAATTTTGCCCTTAAGAAAGGAATAGATAAATTTGGGCAGGGAATTCCCTGGAGCGCCGGGCACAAAATCCAGGAGCGGAAAATTCCTGTAGTCATACACTAACGTATTGTCAGATATTAAAACAAATTTTGCCATTGCAACACCAACTTTTATAGTTACAAGCATTTACAAAATTTTTTGGCGGTATTTTATATTGCACTATACAAAAATGCAAAACAAAAAGCTAGGCACAAAGATCAGGTTAGGATTTGAGAAACCACCTAGCTTCTGCAAATTTCTCTTTGTCAAAAGATTTTTACCGTTGAAAAAAGTATAAACAGCAAAGTATAAATAGGTTTCTTAGTAAAGTAGTATTGCTTTTTTCAGCTTTTAACTTGATTGCTGCAGCACGCGCTGCGGTGTTGTGAAAAAGGCTATTGTGAAAATTCCTGCTTGGAATTGGATGCAGTCCCGAGTTGTGCAAAAGAGAGATAGCTGATTGCTTTTAACTTGAAGCCGATTCCAGTCGATGCTGCTGGAGGGTACTGCTATCAGGTTCCGACAGCCATGCAAGTTTGCTCTACGGCTTCGTAGGGCGGCGTACGGCTCAGTAACACGTGGCTAATCTACCGTAAAGAGAGGGATACCCTTGGGAAACTGAGGTTAATACCTCATATGCTAGAGCATCTGGAAGGAGCTCTAACAAAAAAGGTTGCAAATTGCAGCATTACCGCTTTACGATGAGGCCGCGGCGGATCAGGCAGATGGCGGGGTAACGGCCCACCATACCAATAACCCGTAGGGGATGTGAGAGCATGAGCCCCGAGAAGGGCACTGAGACAAGGGCCCTAGCGCTACGGCGTGCAGCAGGCGCGCAAACTCCACAATGCGCGTAAGCGTGATGGGGGGAACCTGAGTGGCTGACTAACGTCAGCCTTTTGCCAAGTATAGCAAGCTTGGAGAATAAGTGCTGGGCAAGACCGGTGGCAGCCGCCACGGTAATACCGGCAGCACAAGTGGTATCCACGATTATTGGGCTTAAAGCGCCCGTAGCTGGCTGATGCCGTCTCATGTGAAATATTGGCGTTCAACGTCAATGCGAGCACGAGATACCCATCGGCTAGGGAGTGGGTTGGGTCAGGAGTACTTATGGGGGAGGGGCTAAATCCTATAATCCTATAAGGACTAACGGTGGCGAAGGCGCCTGACCAGAACACATCCGACAGTGAGGGACGAAGGCTAGGAGAACGAATCGGATCAGATACCCGAGTAGCCCTAGCAGTAAATCATGCAGACTCTGGTGTTGCATGCATCTCGAATGCATGCAGTACCGTAGCGTAAGCGTTAAGTCTGCCGCCTGGGGAGTACGGCCGCAAGGTTGAAACTTAAAACAATTGGCGGGGGAGCACACAAGGGGTGGATGCTGCGGTTTAATTGAACCCAACGTCGGAAATATTACCAGAAGCGACGGCAGTGTGAAGGTCAGACTAAAGATCTTACCTGACAAGCCGAGAGGTAGTGCATGGCGATCGTCAGCTCGTGGTGTGAACTGTTCGGTTAAGTCCGGTAAGCTGTTGAGTGAGGCTATGACTAGAAAGCTAAAACTGGATCCAGATACCTGCTACATGCTTGGCATGTACAGCTGTAGCATGCGCTCTCCGATTTCCATAAGCACAGCCAAGAGGGAGCTGGTTGAAAAGTTTACCAAGATAGCGCTTGAATTAGGCGTAGAGCCTGAAAAGGTGCGCATCGAAAGCATGCAAAATGGCATGCAAAAGGTATTTTTTTACCACTCCAAGCTCGAAAAGCTGTTCAAGAATGCGCTCGAGCGCAGAAGCGTTATATTCTCGCGCAAGAATGCATGCGCGCTAAGCTATGTAGCTGGCGTATTTGACAGCAACGGCGGAAAAGACCGCTTTGGGCTCTTCATAAAAAAGCTTGATCCTGCAAACGCGGTGATCATGGAGAACCTTGGCTTGCATGTGTGGGAATCAGGAGGCAGGCATTACATATTGAATGCAAAAGTTTTCGTTACGCTTATTGCTGGATACAGCGTAATGCTTTCGTACGAGCAACATTCTTCAGCCCGGTAACGAGCGAGACCTTCGCTAACAGTTGCCACCAGCTTAGAGATAAGTTGAGCACTCTGTTAGGACCGCCTCCGTTTAAGGAGGAGGAAGGAGAGGGCTACGATTCGTCAGTATGCTCTGAATCTTCTGGGCTACACGCGGCATACATAGGTTGGTACAATTGGATGCAATGCCGAGAGGCAAAGCCAATCCCCTAAAACCAACCGAGGTTCGGATTGAGGGCTGAAACTCGCCCTCATGAAGCTGGAATCCCTAGTAATCGCTTGTCACTATCGAGCGGTGAATATGTCCCCGCTCCTTGCACACACCGCCTGCCAGATCACCCAAATGAGGCTCTAACGAGGCAATAGCTTTGCTGTTTTCGAGTTAGAGTTTCGTAAGGAGGGTCAAGGCATAACAAGGCATCCGTAGGGGAACCTGCGGATAGATCACCTTTACAAAAAAATGTGTGCGTGGCTATTCTCTGCATTAATTCTCGGGACTGCTCCTCTTCTTCTTTCTTTTTTAATATAAGCGCAAGAAAAACAGGATTAGCTGTGCATATCATGCGCTTATGTATATGAACTGCTTTACTTTGCCTTCATCCTTATCGAAAGTTGCGAATCCAAACCTCTCAAGCTGGACTACTTCGCCTTTTTTGAGGCTCTCAGCAAAAGACTCGATGTATCCATTGCTTTCCTGCAAGCTGTCCTGCAGGAAATTCTCATTATCATCGACCAGATCCTTTGGAATAAGGATCTTGCAATCGAACTTGCTTTCTTCCGGTACCCATTGTATCTTTTTTATGCTTTTTGCCTCGCCAGCGCCCATCTTTACAACTTCGGCGTGCACTGCTTCTTTTGAGATTGACAGTACCCTCAAGTCTGCGAGCTCCTTGAGCCTTACATTAGTACCCATGTCAAGCTCATTTGCGTCCGAACCGCTTATATAAAATGTATTTCCTACTGCATAGCTCCTTGAGCCGAGATCGTTCGATGGATGAAGCTTCAACGAAACCCCTTTGGGCAGTGCTTCCACATTTTCAACGATCACCTTTACAGGATCTGCGACATAGAAAAGCCTTTTCGCTGAAGGATCGACTAGTTTCTTATTTTCGGCATAGAGCAGCGAAAGATCTACAACGCTGTTGGTCATGCTCATCCCAAAGCGCATCACAAATTTCTTTATTGCTTCTGGCTTTATGCCGCGCCTGCGAAGCGCAGATATAGTTATGAGGCGCGGGTCGTCATAGCCGCTTATCAAACCCTTATTTATAAGATCATTGAGCTTGCGTTTTGAGGTGAGGGAGCCTTTTACTTCTAGCCTAGCTTCATGATGCACTCTTGGAATTCTCAAATTGAGTGCTTTGAGTATCTCTACGTATATCTCCCCCCTCAGCTCATACTCCTTGCTGCGCATCGCGTCTGTAACGCCGTGCAGGGAGTCCATTACAGGAGTATTGAAATCGTAAGTAGGCCATACAATATACTTATCCCCTTGTCTGTAGTGCATATGCTTCTTTATACGCATAATTGTAGGATCGCGCATTACCGTATTGTTTGATGACATGTCGCCTCTGAAGCGCAGTATTGCCTGACCCTCATCGTAATCGCCCTCAAGCATCTCTTGGAACATCATCATATTTTCAGATTCGGGGTTCTTTGAATGGGGGCATGAAAGCCCTTTCATTCTGTAGCTCTTTATAGTTTCGGGAGGGCATGTGCAAACATAGGCTTTGCCCATCTTTATCAGCTGCCGCGCATATTCGTAAAGCTTCTCTATGCTGTCGCTTGCATAGTATTCCTTGTCAAACTTTATACCCAGCCAGTCAAGGTCTCTTTTAATTGCGTCAACAAATTCCTGCGATTCCTTTTCGGGGTTGGTGTCATCAAAATACAGGAAAAGCTTGCCTTCGTAGATCCTGGCAAATTCCTGCTCCATGAAAACAACTTTTGCATGACCTATGTGCATGTATCCGCTCGGTTCAGGGGCGAATCTTGTGGAGAAGTTGCCTTTCACGGCGCCTTTCAGCTCCATCCTTGGAGCAGAGGTGTTTTTTACTTTTTCTGAATACTCTTGTTCAAATTCCTCCTTGTATTTGCTGTATTCCTCCTCCTGAGAGGCCTTGCTCATAGCATTGACTTCTTCTACAACCTTTTGGATCTCAAGCTGAAGGCTTTTTATGTCGGCAGATTTTCCTACTTTTGAAAGCACTTTGCTGAATACGCTGCCGGGATTGGCTTTGCCTCCGTATTCCACTGCATTTTTTATTGCATACTTTCTAGCAAGCTTCATTATTTCATCGTCCAGACAATCACCATGGCAAAATTGCTGCGCTCAAACAGGCGGTTCATGCAGGCGTCACCGTAGGCTGGCCATATATCATATATGTGTATCCAAGCGAACTCGAATTTTTCGGATATACAAGTGCATTGACTTTCACGGGAAGTGTGCCTCCCACATCTATGAGGTTTTTAACGGGTAAGTAATAGGATAGGTTGCCTGAAACTACGGAATACTGGTATGCACCATAACTCAAGTACATGTCTTTCGGCAAAGCAATTATCGCTGTCGCATTTATTGAAGGTTTAAAGCCTAACAGCGACGATATTGAATTGTACAATTCGAATATGCTTGAGGTTCCTGAATAGATAGAAAGGCTTTTGTTAAAGGCAAAATAGCTTTCTACCGAGCCGTTTGACTCCATCGCTGAAAGGCTTAGATTCAGCTGTGACAATTTTGTGGCGTTTGCACCTGCTACGCCTATGACAAAATGATTGCTATAATTTAATACGGTAGCATTCACCACCCCTGAGACAAAAGTGGTTCTTCCGTCGAATATGGTAGTAGAAGCTGTAGACCCCTGCTGTGTAGAGTTGTTGCCAAATGCCAGATATGAGGTTAGAAACATGAAGGCCACTAGCAAGGAGCCTATAAATAATACTGCTTTTTTTCTTTTTTCTGAGTCCATTAAGTGCACCTGCCAGATACATACGTTTTTGCATAGGAATTTATTATGGAAAGTTATTTTATTTATACAGCTGCATCGCAAGGAAGGGGCAAGGCTTTCCCGAATTGGCTGCCGCAAACTTCTCTTCCAAAGTATTGCTTTATCCCTATACCATAACTGATTCCAACATAACCATTTATTATTTTATTGCTGCTACAATTATAAGCTTGTTTTGGGCTTTTGCTTTCAGGCCTGGGCAAATATTATTTGCAATGTAGATAGCAAGCGGAGGCACAGATAGGCAATATAATACGCTAAAGTGGTAATATGGTTTTCAAAGACGGAGACTTTCTAGAAATAGAGTACAGCGCATGGAGGGCATTGGACAGCAAGCTCCTTTATACTACAGTAAAGGAGAAAGCGCAGGAAGCAGGAATTTATGACGAGCATGAGAGTTATGGCAGCGCACTTGTAATACTCGGGCAAAATGCTGTAGTGAAAGGGCTTGAGAGAGAGCTCAAGAACATGTCGGTTGGCGAATCAAAAAAATTCGAGCTTAAGCCTGAGGAAGCTTTCGGCAACAGGGATGAAAACCTTGTGAGAGTAATGCCTTTGGCAGAATTTAAGGAGCAGAATATAAACCCCGTAGCGGGAATGACAATAAACATCGATGGTGTACCATCTACAGTAAAAAGCGTCAACTCGGGCAGAGTTGTGGTTGACCAAAACCACCCTGAAGCTGGGATGAACATAATATACGAAGTAAAAGTGCTTAAGCTGCTGGAAAACGACAAGGAGAAGATAGACATGCTGGGGAAGACATATGGCGCTAGACCTTCCAAGGTAGACATAAAAGAAGGCGAAGTTGAACTTTATTATGATGACAAAGTCAAGAAGAATGCTGACTACTTTGTTGGCAGGGCTAATCTTGTTGCGTCCATATTCAATTACATTTCTTCAGCAGGCAAAGTCTATATACGAGAAGAGTATGTAAAGCCCAAGGCGGCAGAAATCGAACACGACGAGGAGAAATAGAAATAATAAAGCAAGTAAAGCAAACCGCGGCCAAAGGCTATGAGTGAGGCATGCCAAAACCTGCATTCCTCAACTTTACTTTTTCTTTTGGTTTGGCACTTGCCTTTTTTTCCAATTTTTCTTTTTACTTTATGTTTAACGCAAAAGTGCCGTTGAGTTTTATTCCTAGCTTCTTTGCGATGTCCGACTTTTCAACGTTTGACATAAAAACGTAGCCGCTCCACTTTGTTGTAAGGTCGGTAGAGCCGCATATTGGACAGCTGTTGCTCTTGCTTATTATAATTCTGCAGTTCCTGCATACTTTTTCTTCCATTTTCAATGCACCTTTTAATCAATTGCACGAAAGAGTAAAGGCAAAGGCAGATATGCCAACATTATTTTTGCTGCTTGGACCTGCCGCTGCCTCCGCGTGGCGTTGTTTTCTTACTTGCTTGCGCGGCTGCGGAAGCCCATTCCGGTTTGCCCAACCCTTCAGGCCTCATCGTAAGCGCAATCTTTGAATCTTTTATGGTGTTCTTCAGGCTTACTGTGGAAATTTTGGCATATACAAAATCGCCTTTCTTCAATGAGATCCCGCTTTTTCTCGAAACAAAGGCAGGCACTTTCCTGTCGAAACTGAGGAACTCGTTTGCTATCTGTGAAACGTGGACCAACCCATCTATAGGCCCTATTTTTACAAAGGCGCCAAATTCGGCAAGCTCTGAAACTTCGCCTGCAACTATTTCATCAGGGTATGGCATATAAGCCAAAACATCAAATTCGACTTCATGATGCGTAGCGGGATCGTTAGGATAGAGGATGCCGTCGCTTATGTTCCTTACATTAAACACTGAGAGTATTATACCCATGTCTTTGTCTATCGTGCTTTCATACCTCTTGGACAGCTCTTTCAGCGCTACCTCCTCCAGATTTTCGCCGAAACTTTCTGGTGGTACTTTGAATATGTCACTTATACTATAAATTTTGTACATTCTTGACACCTTTCATGCATTTCTTAAAATTCCGCTTTTGCTTAGCTTAAAGACATTTGCGCCTAAAGATTTAAGCTTTTTTGCAAGTGCGCTGTCATTTGTGACTATTTTGGCGCCTTTTGACTTGCTTGCAATTCCAAGCAGCCAATCGTCACCGCTTGAATCATTGCTATCTATTTCTAGCCCCAGCGCGCCAATCTCGCGAAGGGAAGACTTCGCACATGCGCCTTTCTTTCCTTTATTATGAGATATCTTATTCAGTTCCTTTAATATACCTTTCGAAACCTTGGGAATGCACGACGGAAGCTGCGAGGCTATGGCTCCGAAGACGCTCGACTTATTTTCGAAGCCAAATATTATGGAGCTTGTGTCTATAAACACGTTACACATCTCATCGCCTGCAAGTGCGCTTTCAAGGAATCAAATATAGAATGCAAAATGCAGCACTTTTGGCTTTGGAGTAAGGCAAAATTTAGGCGCTGCAAGCTGAAAGGCTCAAGCGGCTGCCTTAAGGCTTATGCCCCTTTTTGGCCTTTTGCTTCTTCTGATTTAAGTCTGTGCTCAAGCACCTCCTTTAGCACTATGGCATCGTTATGCTTTTCGTCTCTAGCAGCGTATATAAGAGTCACCAAGCCGCTGCTTTTTGCAAGATCTACAAGCTTTCCCAATGCCCTGCTGTCCTTTAGCTCTGCCTTATATCTTCTTTTGAATTCGCTCCATTTGGATGGTTCGTGAGAAAACCATTTTCGCAACTCGGTGCTGGGCGCCACATCTTTAAACCAGAGGTCTATGTTTGCAGAAGTGTGCCTTATTCCTCTCGGCCAAAGCCTGTCGACAAGTATGCGCATTCCATCAGTAACATCATATTTTTCATAGACGCGCTTGATTTTTATTATTACCATCGACCCACAGCGGCCACCAATGGCGCTGATAGGAATTTGTTTAAAAACCATTAAATAATTTGCCGATATGGCAAAAAGGGTCAGCTTTCGTATGCAGCAGGATTTGCGTCGCCTCCCCCAGAAGATAGGAACTCAGAAACGAGAGTTTTGGCACGCTCTGGATCTGCTATCTTGCCGTTTAGAGAATGCTCTTTCGCACCACCATTGAAGATGCCTTCCTTTGAAAGTATAGCACCAAGCTCCTTCATATTTAGGCTGCTTGAACTGCCGCCCAAGCACATTACCTGGCTGTCTCCTATTATGCATATGTTTTCTTTAGTATTTCTTGATAGGTATTTGCGCACGCTTTCATAAATGTCTGAAATATCGAAGTTCTTGAGATAAAATACCCGCGTTCCGATCTCCAGCTCATGAAAAAGCAGCGTTTCGATCTCGCTCTTCAGCTTTTCGTTGTTTTCTGAAAGAGCGCTATACCTTTCTTCTATGGATGTTGAATCGAAGTTGTGCCTTACACTTAAACGAAGCGCAGAAGCGGCGATTTTAGACATGTAATCCAATGCGTCATTGCCTGCAAAAAACCCTATCTTTGTCTTTCCCTCTGGGTGCGATACAGATGCAAGCGAGAAGGCAATTATCTGCGAAGTGTTGCTGGCGTGCGGATGCTTGCACATGGCAAAATCATAGTCTCCTATCTGCACAAGCCTCAATTTCTCCTTTCCTTTAAGGCGCTCTTCGTTAAGCCTGAGGGAAGGAAATCTGAGCTTTGCCTCTTCTATGCTTTCGAAAAATTGCTCGCTTACTGTAAGAGCCTGCCTTATGACCTTGTTGGCTTCCTCCTCGGCTTTTTGCAATATTTCTATTCCTATGTTTTCAGCGAATATTGCAGAGCCCAGCGCACCGCTTTCGGTGTCTACTTTTACAACATGCAAATCTATCCCCAAGTTTTGGAGAGCTCTTGCAAATATGTGCTCTGCGGTATGCAATTCCTTCTCTGACATAGACTCAGCCATCACAATAAACATAAGGCATAATAAATTGTGGTAGAAAAAAATAAATTATGGATTACAAGGAATTTGAGAGGCTGCTCAAAGTTTGCAGGATACGCCTCAGCGATAAAGACAAAGAAGGCATGAAAAAGGAGGTAGATGAAGTACTAAATTACTTTGACAAGATAGAAAGCGTAAAATGCGAAGAAGAGCCCGCCTATCAGCCAATAGACTTGCCGGAGCAGCTCCGCGATGACATACCGGAGCCTTTCGATGACACTGATGCTATACTTGCAAACACGAAAACATACAGATTCTATGTAATAGGTCCTAAGATATGAGGAAGGAAGAGACAAGCATACAGGAGTTTATAAGCTCGCAGCCTGGAGAGGAGTACTATGCAAAGCTGGTTGAAGAGCTTGTCAAGCTGAATAAGGAGTTCGGCGCCTTCAATAACATTAACAGCGCGATAAGATCCGGCTACCCCCTTAGCGTAAAAGACAACATATGTGTCAAAGGGCTCGAAACAACCGCTTCTTCGAAAGTGCTGAAGGGGTATGTGCCGCCTTTTGACGCTACGGCAGTGGAAAGGCTTGCCGAAAAGGGGTTTGGCGTAATAGGAAAAACGAACATGGACGAATTTGGCTTTGGAAGCTTTGGTCTAAACTCCGAAAATCCTGCAAGGAATCCGTTTGACAAGAACAGAGTGGCGGGAGGTTCAAGCAGCGGCGCTGCCATAGCCGCTTCGATAATAGATAACCATGTTGCACTTGCCGAATCGACAGGAGGCTCTATAGCTGCGCCCGCATCGTTCTGCGGAGTGGTCGGCTTCACCCCTACTTACGGTGTCGTCTCGAGGTATGGCTTGATAGATTATGGCAACTCGCTAGACAAAATAGGCTTAATGGCAAGAAAAGCCGCTAAGGTGAAGTACGCCTTTGATATCATAAGGGGAAAGGATAGGTATGATGCAACTTGCATAGATATGCCTGAGGGAAGCGAGAAGAAGAGCGCAAGCAAAAAACTGTTCGTAATAAGGAATTTGCTTGAAAATGTTGATGAAAAGGTCAAGAAAAGCTTTGAAAGGACACTCTCAACACTTTCAGGCATGGGTTTTGAGATAGAGGAAGGCGAGCTTAAGGAGCTTGACAGTGCAATAGCAGTTTATTACATAATAGCAATGTCTGAAGCTTCAACAAACCTTGCAAAATACACGGGCTTTAAATACGGCAACAAAATCGATGATTTCTCGAAAGAGTACAATGAATTTTTTACAGAAGCAAGAGAGGCATTTGGCAAGGAAGCTAAAAGAAGGATAATATTAGGCACATACATAAGAAGCGCAAGCGTAAGGGACAGGTATTATTACAAGGCGCTGCAGATAAGAAGGCTCATAGGAAAAAAGATATTGGAGTTGGCAAAAAGGGGACATATAGTGCTGCCTACTATGCCGATGCTTCCTCCAAAAATTGAAGACGCAGGCAAGATGAGCCCGTTGCAAGCTTATATGGTAGATATACTAACTGTGCCGGCAAACCTCACGGGATTGCCGCATGTGTCATTTCCAACTGATTACATTGACGGCCTGCCGGTAGGGACGCAGATTATAGGGGCACCTTACGATGATTACGCCATATTAGACGCAGTAGACAGATGGGAAGAAGGCTTCAGCTACAAGTTTGCATATAATTTGGGGTCTTTATGAAAATAGGGCTTGAGGTGCACGTGGCATTGCCTACTAAGACAAAGCTTTTCTGCAGTTGCAGGACTTATGTGGAAGAGCCCAACACCTCTATCTGCCCCGTATGCATGGGCATGCCAGGCTCAAAGCCCAAACTGAACAAAGAAGCGCTAAGGATAGGGCTAAGCGTTTCTGATGCACTGCATTGCAAAATAAAAAGCAGGATAGGTTTCGTAAGGAAGGTATACTTTTATCCAGACTTGCCTAAAAGCTACCAGATATCGCAGCTATATGATCCGGTAGGTTACGAAGGCTATCTAGATATAGGAAGCAAGAAGATACGCATAAGGCGTGTGCAGCTTGAAGAGGACCCCGCAAGGATTTATAGGGAGGACGATTATACGCTGCTTGACTTCAACAGATCTGGCACCCCTCTTCTTGAGATAGTGACAGAGCCAGACATACAAAGCGAAGAAGAGCTTAGGGAATTTTATGCGGAGCTTAGGAGCGTACTTTACTACCTTGGTATAGATATAGACCAGGAAATGAAAGCTGATCTTAACATATCACTCTCCAACTCGCGTGTTGAGATAAAAAATGTAACAGGAATAAAAAACCTTGTTGACGCGGCAAGATATGAGATCAAAAGGCAAAGTGAACTTCTTGAAAATGGAGAAGAACCGCAGATAGAAACAAGGAGCTACATCCCAGAACGCATGGTAACAGAACGCACAAGGGAAAAAGAGACTGACGAGGAATACGGATACATATTCGAACCAGACCTTACTTTCTATTCTACAGACTTTGAAAGAGCCAAGCCTATATATGCAAGCGCGATAGCAAAGGATTATGCTGAAAAATATGGGGCGAGTGAGAAAACCCTTTTAGAGCTAATAGCTTATGACAAGAATGCACTTGAACTTTTGCAATTTAGTGCTGGAAAGCACAGCATGCAATCGATAATTTCGGCGCTTGAATCGTTGAAAAAATTCAAAATGCAGATGGATCCTGAAAAATTCGAGAAAGTCATAGCCTTGATCGAGGCGAATGTGGCTATCAACTCAGCTAACATTGGAGCAATAGCCAAAGGAGAAGAGGTAAAAATAAATAAGGCAATAAGCGAAGAGGAAATAGAAAAACGCATAGATGAGTATATCAGCTCAAATCCTGGCATTGCAGAAGAAGCCCTAAAAAATCCAAAAAGCATAAACGCAATTGTAGGTAAGGTTGTGAAAGAAACAGGTGCCAATGCAAAAATTGTATCTCAAAAAGTAAAAGAACGTTTAGGGTTAAAGACATAGAAGCTGGAATTAAGGAATAAAAATAAAAAGAGGTAAAAGAGGCTGCAAAAAGCTCGTTTATGCTATTGATGGTAATTTTTGGAGCACTAGCGTCTGCTTTGTCTCTTTATCTTTCGATCTGCTGCTGTTGTCTAGTTCACCGCTTATGTTCGTTTCCATAAACTTTCTTATTATGTCAAGGTCTTTTGTCCTTGCGAGTATATACATGAGCTTTGTATTCGCGGCTTCTGTGGTCATGCATCTTCCATCTATTACGCCTGCTTCCTTTGCCTTCTTTCCTACTTCGTATTCGTCTAGGTCCACAGCCCCTTTGTTTACTTGTGTTACTAAGACGAGAGGTATCTTCTTTGAAATTTTAGATATTGCGTCAAACAGGTAATCTGGAATTCCTCCGCTTCCGAAGGCCTCAAGTATTATTCCGTCAAATTTTTCGCTTAAACTTAAAAGAGCGTCTGGGTTTAGGCCAGGAGTAAGATGTATTGCAAGCACTTTTTCGTCAAAGTTCTTTTCTAAGAGGGTGTTAGTCTCAATAAGCGATTCTTCGTGCGACCGCAGCAAGGCTTTCTCCTCTTCTGGCAGTTGACTTGGGTAATTAGTTCCTCCAAGTCTACTATGAACTATACTTATTAAACCCAAGTCCGTATTATTAGATTTGAGGCCAAAAGCCTTGTCATCTTCCGTGTTGATTTTTGTTGCGTTGTTGCCAGGCAGTATGTCGCCACCAAAAGCTATGAGAACACCGCCTGATGTAGGGATTATTCCTGCAGCTACCCTCAGAGCAAGATTAAAATTATCTCTTGCATCACTTCCTTTGTCTTTCGCAGGGTGCATGCTGCCTGTTAAAACTATTGGCTTGCCGCTCCTGAATATAAAGCTTAAAGCAGACGCAGAGTAAGCTAGCGTATCTGTACCGTGCAGCACGACTATACCATCATACTTTTGGATGTTTTCGTTTATTGCTTTTATCATTTTTTCCCAATCTTTAGGATCAACATTGGTACTATCCTTGTTCATAAGCTGAAGCAGCTCTATTTCTATAGACTTGCGGTTTGCCGAATCTATGAGCAGGTCTGCCAACTGCTGAGCGCCTAGCTTTGGAGAGAGCCCACCGCCCTCGGAAATTTCAGAGGCAATAGTGCCGCCTGTAGCTATTATTAACACATTGGGCTTATTACCCATCCAACCACATTAATTTTGCTGCTTTTATCATATTTAAATCTTTTCTACAGGTTCTCCACTAATAGAAGTTTTGTTACAGTTTACATGATAGTGGATTTTGTTGTATCTTTATTGGCATGTTAACGTTTGCACGAAAATGCTTTAAATTTAGTTATTTAAATAACCTGTTCATTAGGGGGGTGGGAAAATGGCGGACAAAACAGTTTTGAGCAAATGGCATTCTGGATTTGTAGAGCTCCAGTTTACTGATTTAAGCGGCAGGCTCCATGGAGTAATAATAACAGGCGAAGAATTGGATTCTGAAGAACAGTCCAAAAATGGATTTGGGAAACTCGATGGAAGCAGCGTAAGAGGATTTGCTGAAATAAATGAAAGTGATATGGTGCTCTCTCCTGTAATAAAAACCATGCAGAGGATACCTTGGGAAAAAGATACGTTTAGGGTTTTATGCAACATATACAAGGGCAAGGGAGGAGGAAGATTTGAAAAGGATCCAAGGAATGTGGCAGAGGAAGCGGAAAGGTATCAATTGTCAATAGGGTACAAAAGCTTTTTTGGGCCAGAGATAGAATTTTTCATTTTTGAAGGGCTAAATATAGATGCATCAAACCCAAGTGCAGGTATGGGTTATCGCATAGAATCGAATGAAGCGCCATGGGTGCAAGGCGGAAGTATGATACAAAAGAAAGATGCGTACTATGCTGTAAGCCCTGCGGACAGGACAGGGACAGTAAGGAAGGAGATAATACGCATGCTTAGGGATGACTTTGGATTCAACATAGAAGCGACACATCATGAAGTTGCTACTTCAGGCCAAAGTGAAATCAATTTCAGGTATTCCGAATTGACTGATGCGGCAGATAATGTGCAAACCCTGAAATATGTCTCGAAAAATGTTGCTGCTGAAATGGGCAAAAAAGCAGTTTTTATGCCGAAGCCCATGTATGGAGATAACGGAAGCGGCATGCACGTGAATTTAAGCCTTTGGGACGTAGAGGGCAAGAAAAACATAATTTATGATCCTAACGACGCTTATGCGGAGATAAGCGAAAAGGGCAGATATGCCATAGGAGGAATATTGGAGCATGCGCATGCACTTTCTGCAATAGTATCTCCTACTACAAACAGCTATCATAGGCTTATACCGGGATTTGAAGCTCCAGTATATCTTGCCTGGAGCAAATCAAACAGAAGTGCTGTAATACGCATACCTTCATACTATCAAAAGGACGAAAAATCTAAGAGGATAGAATATAGGGCGCCAGACCCTTCTGCAAACCCTTACTTGGCATTTCCTGCGATACTAATGGCCGCGCTAGATGGAATTAAGAAAAACATAGAGCCGGGCGACCCTGTAAACAGGAACATATACCATATGGAACCTGCTGAGAGAAAGGCGCTTGGCATAAGATCGCTGCCAAAAAGCCTTGATGAGGCATTGGATGCGTTGGAGGCAGACAATGAATTTTTAAAACCTGTTTTTGCGAAAAGCCTCGTAGATTCTTACATAGAAGTGAAAAGAGCAGAATTGAGGGAGATTGCTTCATACCCAACAGCTGTAGAGATGCTTTATTATCACGACGTGTAGAAACAGGCAAAAAACGTGCGTTAAGGAAGCGCAAAAAGTATTTAGCTATGAGTTATCCTATTTTATATATTCTTTTGAATTTTATTTTGAATTGATCTGCATTGATTGCTATGGAAACTATTGAAACGGTAAGCTGCGGAGAGATAAATAAAAGCTATATAGGAAAAAAGGTCAGGCTTTACGGATGGTGCAGGCTTATCAGAAACCACGGTTATAAGCTCTTTGTTGACTTGGTAGACAGATATGGCAGCACGCAGCTTCTCCTCGAAGGGGAAAGTGATATGCGCAGCAGCATAGGCAAAGAATATGCGATAGAAGTTATAGGCACTGTGGGAAAAAGGGATGAGGAGACAGTTGACAAGTCCAACCCTACAGGGGAAGTAGAGGTAAAAGCAGAGAGCATAAACGTGCTTGGAAAATCAAAGATTCCACCCTTTGAGCTGTTTACCGAGAAAAAAAGGTTTGTCGCAGAAGAAGAGCTAAGGCTAAAGTACAGGTTTCTAGATCTTAGAAGGAGAGAAATGCTCAATAATATGATCTTTCGCGACAAGGCAACAAAGATCATAAGGAAATACTTTTGGGATAACGACTTCATCGAAGCGGAGACCCCTATACTTATGAAGGATACGTATGAAACAGGATCAAGAACATTCCTTGTGCCATCAAGAGTCAAAAAAGGGACATTTTTTGCTTTAGCGCAATCGCCACAGATATTCAAGCAGCTTGCGATGATAGGAGGCCTTGGCAGCTACTTCCAAATAGCACGCTGCTTTAGGGACGAGGATCCTAGGGAAGACAGGCAGCCTGAGTTTACGCAGGTCGACCTTGAAGTTTCATTCAAGGATGAGGCATATATACAATCGCTTATAGAAGGGCTTATGAAAAAGCTTTTCAAAGAAATGCTGGACGTTGATATACAAACGCCTTTCAGACATATAGGATACAGGGATGCAATGCGCAGGTACGGAAGCGATAAGCCCGACTTGCGATTCGACATGGAGCTGGAGGATGTAACTGAAGTGCTTAAGGGAACGGGCTACAAGATACTTGACAGAGTTGTGTCTCACGGTGGCAAAGCGTATTCTTTCAAAATTGAGGCGAAATTTGATGGTGAGAACGGCACGTTCAAGGAACAGGACGCGCTCAAGCTCATAGAGGAAGCCAAAAGGCTTGGGCTAGGCGGCCTTACCTGGCTTTATGTAAGAGGAGGCAAGATCCATTCTATACCAGAGAGCATTGCAGAAAGCTTAGGCACAAAGGCGGAAGAGCTCAAAAAAGCGGTAAATGCAAGCGATGGAGACATTATTGTAATAGGAGCGGACATGTCGGAGCAGCTCTTGCTAGAAGTGATGGGTAAGCTAAGAAGAATCGCAGGAACAAAACTGGGCGCATTTAAAGAGGATTTTGCATTCGCGTGGATTGACACTTTCCCACTTTTCGAAAAGGACGAAGTCACTGGAAAGCTAAAGCCTTCGCACAATCCGTTTACTTCTCCAACAAAAGATACTATCGCGCTGATGGATTCGGAGCCGGAAAAGGTTATAGGCAGGCAATATGATATAGTGTTGAATGGATATGAGATAGGAGGAGGCTCCATCCGAATAAACAATCCTGAAGTCCAAAGGAAAGTGTTTAGGATAATAGGAATGAGCGATGAGAGTATAGAGAAGAGCTTCGGATTTATGATAGAAGCCTTGTCGTATGGGGCGCCAGTCCACGGTGGCATCGCGCTTGGGCTTGACCGACTTATAGCGCTTATGAACAAAGAGGAGAACATAAGGGAATTCATCCTCTTTCCTAAAAACAAGAAGCAGGAATTGCTTATAGACGGCTCGCCGACGCCTATATCGGAAAAAAGGCTAAAAACCGATTATGGGATTGTTTCTACTGGTGAATAGACACACAAAAGCAGGAGTAGGTGCAATTCCACAAAAGGGTATTTAGCGAAAGAGTTAAAAAACTAATTAGCGATAGTATTATCGCTAAGGCGACGTGCAAATGGTGAAACCATGGGAATTTTTGATAAACTAGGAAAGACCCTCGGAGTGTCCAAGGAACTTGACATAGAGCAGTACATGAATTCTGCTGAAATGGAAAATGTAGACATAATGAATGAGCCTGCTGATTTTTATATAAAGCCTGTAGCGCTAAAGGAAGAAAATGATGTAAGCTTGATAGAAGACGAGCTGCAGAAGAAGAATATAATTTTGCTCAACATCTCGGAGATGGCAAAAAGGCCGAACACACTTACAAAAATAGTAGACACCTTGAAGGATTATGTGAGCAAGACAAACGGAGATATAGCGAAGATAGACGAAGAAAAAATACTTATAACTCCGACAAAGGTAAAAATCATAAAGACCAAGAAGGCAGCCGAGAAGTAGGCTTTAATTTTCTCTTCTTCTTGCCTTTTTTCTTATTGTTTCTTTTGTTGAATCTTTTTTCTTCATCGCTTTTTTTCGTTTTTTGGGGAGATGGCAACGGCTATAGAGTTGAGTTCTTTCTTGGTAGGGTTTGATTTTTGAATTACCCTATTGAAAGATTCAGCTACTTCATCTTTGTTCTTTACCTTTTGATTTTTCATCACAAAAAGCTTGAATAAGCGCGATATTGCATCCTTATCCTTTTGCTCGGCATAGGCAGAGCCTAGGTCGCTGTAATCATCTATGAATTTGTCGGCTGAAAAAGCATACAACATTATAGCGAGAGCATGGGAAATATTTAGCACAGGGTAAGCAGGATCCGCAGGTATAAAGGAAACAATATTGCATTGCTCTATTTCTTCTTTTCTAAGGCCAGTGTCATCTCTGCCAAGTACTAGGGATAGCGTTTTTAAATTTGATTTTGACACAATCCTCAAGGCGTCTTCAAGAGTATAAACGCTACCCGTTGCGGCTGAACCCTTGCGCCATATGCCTGTTGTGCCGATAGAAAAAGAGCCTTTTATTGCTTCTCCAAAATTATTAAGCGTTGACGCCGTTTCGAGAAGGTGCCTTCCAGCTTTTGAATATTTTACCGCAGTCTTGCCAAGGATATTGCAGCGAGGAGACACAAATTTGAGCTTTTTTATGCCGAAATTGGCGGAAATCCTTGCAATATAGCCGACGTTCTGCTGATATTTTGGCGACACTACTACTACAGTTATATTAGGTCTTTGCCTTTTCATGTTCACACCGCATGCATTACGTAGTAGTCACATAGCATATTGCATAACTATAAGAAAAGTACAAGTATGGTAAGCAGGTTTACCAAAGCGTGGCCGAGTATTGTGGCATAGAGCGAGTCGGTCTTTTTGAAAACGTAACCTGCAAGAAGACCAAATATGAATGCAGCCGCAAACTCAGATATGGAAAGATAACTTATATGGAATAGCGAGAAGATCAGGGCGCTCCATATTATCCCTATTCTCGGCACCAGGAATCCCCTGAAAAGTATTTCTTCATCTATAGGCGCTACAAGGACCGAGAAGGCAATAAGATAGAAAGGCATGCCCTGAAGCAGCTGCTGCACGTTTGTTGGGAGAGGTATGTGTGTAATTGTCTGAAAGGCAGAAAGAGCGAATTCGAGCAAGAGTATCGCAAAGAATAGGAGCAAACCTGCCCCCAAAGCGCGCGTGGTTAAAGCCTGCCTGTCTAATTTAAGGCTTTTCACCGCTTCCGAAAGGCTCGCTCCTTTGTAGAACAGGTAGGAAAATGCAAGCGAAGGAAAAAGCAGGGACAGTGCTATTGTAGAATCGGCCTCGAAATAAACTGTTGAGAGCAGACCATGAGCAAACATCCATCCCAAAATAGGAAACATCAGGATAAGCAGAGATGTTGCAGTATAGAAGAACGCCTTTGGAAATATATTGCGATTTTCACGTACGGCTTTATTTTTTCTGGATTTGGATGGATATTTTCTTAAAGCAGGGCGCTTTGCACGGAACGAAGGCTGCGACTTTGCTGTTTTTTTCTGATCGCTTGAGCGTGCTTTCGACTTTGAAGGCAATTCAGGCACCAGATTTCTTCTTGAATTCAGTATAGCCGCATCTTCCGCATGCGTATCTGTCTGCATGTTCGCCCATTCTTGCACCGCATTTCGGGCACATTTTTCCGGGTTTGTAAGTCTTAAAACTTTTCTTTTTGCCAGAATTCTTTTTGTCATCTGCCATAAAAACACTCATAAGGTTGCAATACTTTAAGCATTAATTGAAATCACTGCTTCTTCTCTTTGTTGCCGCTTGCATCTCCCGCACCTTTTGGTGCTTCGGAGAGCAGCCCTTGTCTCTTGAGGATATATTTGGGCTCCATGCTTTCCATTGAAGCCTTGTCTTTATAGGCATAAAATATACCTGTACTTCTGCGCTCGCCGAACAGCTGCTCCACTTTCTCTACAATTGAAGTTTCGGGTTTTTCATTAAGGCGCTTGCACAGCTCCTCCTTCAACGCGGCCTTGGACATCGTAGCAGAATCGTGCAGAACTTTAAATTTCACTTCGCGCCTTTTTGTCAAAGGATTCTTCACATCGGATAATATTTCTAGTTCCATTTTACCATGCCTTTTATTGATTGAACGCGCTTTATTTTATTATGCTTCATTTTTAAATACTGATAGGTGTATAGGTGCAAGTATATTCTGACCCTGCATAGCAGCTACTGCTCGTTTATTACGCGCATTATTGCTTTCTTGCCCATAGTCTCCATTACTTCCACAGTTGCTCCTGCAGAAACCGCATTTTTCAGGTCTTCGGGTACTGGAAGCTCAAAAACTTCGTAGCTTTCCGCATCCATGAGCTGTGCTGAATCTCCTGTCACAGAGACGACTTGCGCACGTTTCTTTGTTATGATAGGTATATCGACGTAGGCATCGGAAGGCTTCAGAATTGTCCTCTTCTTACCATCAAACACGCCTATGCCCGTAATCCTCATCTTTGCTGAACCATGCTTGCCGGGGGAGCTTACATCTATTTCGACGGCCCTGCACGGCTCGCCATCTATAAGCAAAAACCTGCCAGGCTTTATGTCCTTCATTATTACATGCTCTATTTCATCGCTCATAAAATCCTCTGTATAAAATTCAATAGATAGAAGTTTGTAGCAAAAATATATATTTATATAATACAGGAAGTGCATGCCTGCCGCAACTACTTATGTGCTGCCGGCTTTGAAAATACAAGGCAGTAATGCTGCATTTCAAAGTCAAACGATTTTTCAAGCGACAGGTTGTTGAAATATTTTATATAGTTATCTTCGGAAAGCTTAAGATATTGAGGCGGCCCGAAGGTAGAGTCTCTCTTCCAATCAATTACTATAAGTTTTCCGCCTTCCACAAGTATCCTTTCTACTTCCTTTGCTGCGGCTTCTTTGTCGGCCATGTCGTGGAAGGAATTCGCCATAAAAACTATATCTACTGAATTGCTGGGTAGATTTGTGTCCTCTCCGGAAACGTTTAAACAAACGAGCCTTTCGCTTTTTATGGACTCGCTTGCTGCAACGAGGGAGTCATTATTTATATCTATGCAGTATACCCTACTTGCGTAGTTAAGCAGGTACTTTGAGTAAAATCCCGTACCGCAGCCTATATCTGCTATTGATTCGACGCGGTGGGGTATTAGCGAGGATAGCAATTTGCTTGGATCTTCTCTACCTTCAGCCCCATGCGTTCTAAAGCCCATGCTGTGAGGGTGTTGCATGTAATTACCAAATCCTTCTCCTTTGCTTATATTGAAATTTTCTGACATAAACCCACATTGATGCTTTAGTTTTGATTGGTGCGACCTAGAGCCTTCAAATTAAAGCGCAAACCAGAAGCCAAAGAAGTCTTAATCGATAAAAAGAAAAAGAGTATAAAAAATTAAAATTCAAACGCTTTCTATGCCTTTCAGGAAGTCCAGATTTGCGCTGGAAGTGGCTGGAGCATATTTTGCGGTGCCAAATCTTGGCGTTACTCCTGTGACTATAGACATTACGCGTATCTCATCCCTCATCTCTGGTACGAGCCTTGCGCCGAAAATTACGTTTGCTTTTTCGTCAAGCCCTTCCGTAACTCCGGAACCGACTTTCGTGGCCTCGTCTATAGAAAGGGAAAGCCCTCCTGCTACATGCACCATTGCTCCTTTTGCTCCTTCATAGTCTACGTCCAGCATTGGATGAGTTATTGTAGATTTTATAGCCTTCTCGACCTTTTCATTTCCTGATCCGTAGCCCAGGTTTATTACTGCCGTGCCTGCATCGCGCAAAGTTGATCTTACATCGGCGAAATCAAGGTTTATCAAGCTTGGCAACATTATTGTGTCTGAAATCCCCTTGACTGCACTCATTGCAACATTGTCTATTAGGTCAAAGGCTTTCTCTATTTGAAGATTAGGCGCATAGCTCAGAATTCTGTCGTTCTCCAAGACTATTGTGGTATCTGCATTCTTGTAAAGCTGCTGAAGCCCCCAGTCCGCTTTCTGCTTCCTTATCCTCTCAAGAGAAAAAGGATAAGTGACAAATGCCACGACTAGCGAGCCCTGCTCCCTTGCAATCTGCGCTATTACTGGTGCTGAGCCTGTTCCAGTTCCTCCGCCCATTCCTGCGCAGAGGAAGATCATGTCATAGCCGCTTATCGCTTCTATTATCTCGTTTCTGCTAGCATCGGCAGCCTTTGCTGCAACCTCTGGAAATCCTCCTGCGCCAAGGCCTTTTGTGATTTCCTTGCCTATAAGGATCTTCTTGTCCGCGTTTATCATATTCAGATGCTTTGCGTCGGTGTTGACTGCTATGGTGGTGGCGCTCTTTATGCCACGGTTATACAGCTTGTTGACCAAGTTGCTTCCTTGGCCGCCTGCTCCTACAACCGCAATCTTCGCAACAAACTCTTCTTCTGCCATTGCTCCCACCATCAGATCATTTCAAGGTCGCCGTATGCCTGCTGCTTCTGCTTTGCTTCCATCCTTCCTACTATACTTGAGCCCTTGACCCCAGTAACTATTGCCACTATCTCAAGCTGGTCTTCGTATCCTGGAATTATCCTGGCGCCCCACTTTATATTTGCCTTTGGATCCATCCTTTCCGTTATTATGTCTCCCGCCTTTATTGCATCCCCTATTGTAAGCGAAGAGCCGCCTGATATGTGTATCAATGCTCCAGAAGCACCTTCATAATCTACGTCCAGCAGCTTGTTCTTCAGCACTGCATCTGCTGCAATGTTGACCTTGTCATTGCCCTTTCCAATTCCAACAGATATGAAACCCACATCGCCATTTGCCATTATTGACCTCACATCTGCAAAGTCTATGTTTATAAGGCTTGGCTGTGTTATTGTCCATACAAGACCGCCTATTGCCTTTGCAAGCACTTCATCTGCAAGCGCAAAAGCATCGTTCATTGGGAGATTTGGAACCAGCTTGACAAGCCTGTTGTTGTCAAGTATTATTACGCTGTTGCTGAACTTTCTAAGATTTTGTATTCCTTCTTCTGCCTTTACTTTTCTCACGCGCTCAAGGTCAAACGGATAAGTAACCATAGAGATTACAATTGCTCCCTGCTCCCTTGCAATCTGCGCTGCTATTGGAGCCGAGCCTGTTCCAGTTCCTCCGCCCATTCCTGCGCAAAGAAAAACAAGTTGAGCTCCAGAAAAAACATCTTCAAGTGCCTGCCTGTCCACTTCCGCAGCTTTTTCTCCTATCTTTGGATCTCCCCCTGCGCCAAGACCCTTGGTTATGGTTTTTCCGATAAGCACTTTCTTTATTCTATCATCTATTATCTTGAAGTGTTGTGCGTCTGTATTTACAGCAACAAAATCAGTACCTTTTACACCTGCTTTCACAAGTCTGTTCACTATGTTGCATCCAGCACCTCCAAACCCTACCGTTACAATTTTTATTTCAGAAGAGCTAAACGGCTCCTCGCTTTTCTGCCCTAAGACGTCGCTGACAAGGTCGCTCATCTAATCGCCTAGAAATGAATACTCTAAGAAACTTTAAAAAGCTTATGCTGGTAGGCACATATATGGCAGTTTGACAAAAGCTGCCCGAATTGCATTACAAAAAAAGAACTTTAATTTACATAGATATATTTATGTTTATTGAAGTAAATGCTTTTCCAATCGAATCGCGAAAGAAATGCCAGAAAAAACAGATAATATTATGAAAAGAGAGCTTTCTCCAATAACTATTTCTGCAAGGAGAAGCTGCCGAGCTTTTTGCCCATGCTGCTAAGTACTACATACTCAGAATAATTCGCGTCTGATGCCGTATAATTTACAAGCCACACATTGCTCAGGTTCATGTCAAGAGGAGTTGATGCTGGAGAAAGCTTGTTGAAGTATTGTGCAGTAGCATGCGTTTCATTATATCCAAAAAGGCTTGTGTATGACGCTGCTTCTGCGGATGCGTTGGTTGCAATCGCTATCGCAACAGGGGGAAGGCTTATCAAGTAAGAGGAAACGTTAGAAAAACCATGCACTATGCAGGGTATGGAGCCGCTTGTATAAGAGTCAAGCACGCTGGACATGGTTAGCGCGGGGTAATCAAACTCCCTTACCATTACTGTAGGGCATGCTCTGGTGCCGTTGTACGTTATGCTTACTACTATGTTCCAGCTCCCGCTTTCAAGCGAAGAAGGAGTTGCACTTACAATATTTATTGTAGCGTTGGAATTGCTTTGCATCAGGTCGGAGATTACGAAAGATTCGGCCTGCTGCTCTGTAACCCCTGAAGGACCATGCTTCACCACTATTAAGAACAGTGCTATTGCAATTATTATTACCAAAATTGCAGCAAGCAATGTCTTTGCGAACAGGTTCATGATTTAACCTTGTCGGATTAGTAATTTATATATATCGCATGGTATTATGCTAGTGAAAAATTAAGAATCACAAACCCAATGAGGCATAAGGTGCTTGCAGAGAAGCAACCTTCACTCATTGTTTGAAAGATACAGCAGCACGGCTTTTGCTATGAGCTTTTTGTTCTTTGCTTGTTCCCAAACAATGCTTTGCGGACCGTCAAGCACATCGGAGGTAATTTCCTCGCCCCTGTGCGCAGGCAGGCAGTGCATCACAAGCGCATCGTTATTGGCGTAGGATAGGAGCTCTTTGTTCACTTGGTATCCGGAAAAAAGTTTTTTTCTCTCTTCGGCTTCTTGCTCCTGCCCCATGCTTACAAATGTGTCGGTGTATATGACATCGGCGCCATCAAGAGCCTCGCTGGGATCTGAATAGACTTCCACTTTTCCATATTCGCGTGCCTTTGTAAAATAGAAGCTGTTTGGGGGATAGCCCTTTGGGCCCAGCAGCGCGACATCCATGCCCAATTTTGTAGCTGTTATTATTAGGGAGTTTGCAGTATTCGCTGCTATGTCGCCTACAAACACTATCTTTACGTTCTTGAGGTTTTTCTTATGGCTGCGCACTGTATATATATCGGTAAGGGCTTGCGTAGGATGCTCGAGATCGGTAAGCGCGTTTATAACTGGTACTGTGGAGTTGTTTGCTATTTCTATTATGTCGTTGTGGTTGTACAGCCTCGCCGCAATGAAATCACAATAGCTGCTGAGCATGCGCGCAGTGTCAGAGAAACTTTCTCCCCTCTTGAGATGCGAGGTTTGAGTATCGATATAGATTCCGTAGCCCCCTAACTCTGCAATCGCAGATTCGAAGGAAACTCTTGTGCGCGTCGAGGGCTTCTCGAACAAAAGCGCCAGCACTGAATGCTCTTTTAAAGTTATTTCCTCCTTTTCCTCTTTTATTGAATCGGCAATCTCAAAAATCTTAGTTATCTGGTCTTTAGACAAGTCGTCTGAACCCAATATATTCATTTAACCACCCAGTATAAGCCCTATGCCAAAATTACCCTTTGACTCGTCCTCCTCTATTATCTCTATTACCTTCTTCTCCGTCTCAGGGTCTGCCCGCTTGGAGCTTGGCACTTCCTTGTGAAGCTTCTCCTCGGCGCCGTTGAAAAAATCGTCGCTTGCTTTTAGGTACAGGTAGTATTTTTCTGGATCGAGCCCTATTGCAGATCCAGATTTTATAGTATAGCTTTGCCTGGCAAAAATTATGTTCGCGTATTTGTCTTCGCTTATCTGCTTCAACTGCTCGGAACTTAGGCTGGAGTCCGCATAAGGGTCGTACTCAAGAAGCTCCTTCAGCTTTTCATAATCAGATTTGTCGCATACGTATACTCTTGCGGACATTTCAACCCTCTATAATCTTGGCATTTACCGTGCCTTCCCTGCCCGGCCTATTTATTACTACAGCCTTGCCCAGCTCTGTTTCTATCAGCGCACCTTTTGTTATTATACCTTGCCTTGAGAAGTTCCTGTTGTCTTTGGATTCGATGACAGATTTTATCTTGACTTTTTTGTAACCTGCCTTTGTGAGCACGTTTGCAAACGCTACCTTATTGGCCCTTGGAGAGACATTGCCGCCCCTCCTTCTGAAAGATTTTATATCGCTTTCTGCCGAGGTTCGAGTTGCTGAGAAGTAATTGCCGACTTCGCTTCTTCTTCTATCCCTAAACTTGATCTTTTTCTTCCCATTTCCATTGCTCTTGGACTTTGACTTTCCGCTGAACTGTTTACCAAATTGGCTCATTCTATCTCCTCTGATTTTTGCGTTAGGCAAAATATAGGCAACTGCGCTTACAAGTCGCAGCTGCGTCTTGAAATTAAACAGACAAACTATCATTAAGTTACGGGAAAAATAATATAATACTTTACTTTTACCTTCTTTTGTATCGCGGTAGTATCATTTAATAATTTGCAAAATAATATCAAGCAGAATAGCGAAAAAGCGCAAAGGCTTATTGATTGTATGGCGATCGAGGGTGTCTCGCTGGAAGAAGAAGTGAAAAGGGAAGAGGGTAGATTTTACATAAAAACAGAGCACGGAGAAGCGGAGCTTCTATATAGAATAGACGGCAGTATAATGGAGGTATTCCATACCTTTACACCCCCACAAGACAGAGGCAAAGGGATTGCAGAAAAGCTTGCAAATGCAGCTCTCGGCTTCGCAAAATTAAAAGGAGTTAAGATAAAGCCAGAATGCACTTACATGCAGTTTTTCTTCTACAAGCACCCAGATCTCAAAATCTATGAAGAGCCGCTTTAAATAAGGCAAGAAATGTTATAATAAAAAGGAGAGCCCAGTAAATTAATTATAGTTTCGTTGGATTTGAATAAAGTGGATAAATATACAATGCATTTTGTAGAGGATGATAGCAAATGGTGAATATAAGCGAGTTTTTGAATATAGATCTTAGAGTAGGAAAAATAATAGAGATAGAAGACCTTGAAGGCGCAAGGGGACCGATTTACAGGGCAAAGATAGACTTGGGGGAGCTTGGAATAAGGAATATTGCAATGGGCCTCAAAAACATATACAGCAAAGATGAGCTTCTGAACAGGCTTGTTATAGTAGTTGCAAACCTAGAGCCAAAGAAGATTGCAAACTTCATCTCTGAAGGCATGCTCCTTGCAGCCGAAGATGAAAGTGGTAAGGTTGCGCTATTGCAGCCCGACAAGGAGCTCAAGCCTGGAAGCAGAGTAAGATAAATAATAGATTGGGATCGTGCGCTTTTACTGCTTTGGAGGTTGGACGCAGTTCATGCAGTAGAAAATCTCTCTAGCTTTGCCTTCTCCGCTTCGGTTATCTTGTTGAACATCGGCTTGATCTCGATGCTTGTGTCAAAAGAGAGAGGCTTGCTTAGCTCTCTGAAGATTGGAGCTTCTAAGCCAAAATAGTGCATTGCATGCTCGCTTGCGTGCGGAGAGAATGGCCAAAGCATCAGCACGCATGCCCTTGCCATGAAAAGCAAGTCTCCAATTATAGCATAAAACTCTTGCTTTTCAGATTCTACATTGCTTTTTGCGAGCTTCCATGGCTCCTTTGCGCTCATAAGCTCATTGCCTTTTGAAGCGAGCGCAATGACGTCTCGCAGCGCCTCCCTCAGCTGTATTTTCTCGAAATGCGAGTTGTATGATTCGAGATGCTTGCCTATAAGCTCTGCGGCATAATTGCTTTGCTTTATGCCAGAAAACGAAAGACCGCTCTGCTTTGCGATAGAGAGCACACGGTGAACGAAATTGCCTATATTGCCGTTCATTATCTTGTCCACTATTTCAACAAGAAGAGCGATGGAAAATTCGCTGTCCGAAGTCTCCGGCAAGAGATAAGCCAATACAAACCTCCAGTAATCCGCGGGCAGTGTCTCAAGCGCACCCTCTATGTTCAACCCTATGCCCTTGCTTTTCGAAAACTTTACATTCCTGCTGTTAAGAAACTCGTAGGCAAAGATTGTTGAAGGCAGCACAAATCCCAAGCCGGAGCCTATTAGCATGCCCGGCCACATGAGTGTATGAAATTCTATGTTGTCCTTGCCCATGAATTGCACTAGGCGCGTGGTTTCGGCTTTCCAGTATGCCTCCCACTTGCTTTCGCTCCACTCCTTTGTTATGCCTATATATCCTAAAGGTGCGTCAAACCAGACATAGAATACCTTGCCTGGCATGCCTGGTACTTCGAAACCCCATTTCATGCTCCTGGTTATCGCCCTTGGTTCGAGCCCTTGCTTTATGTAGCTCGTGGATTTGTTTACTGCGTTTTTGCTCCAGTTTTTGCCACTGTTTGCCTCTATGAAAGAAGATATTTTTGGAGAGAGTTTTTTAAGGTCGAGCGCAAGATCTTCAGTCTTTACGAATGAAATTTCGGTGCTGCCGCATATTACGCAATGAGGCTCTATAAGATCTTTTGGATTCAAAAGCCTTCCGCAGCTGTCGCATTGATCTCCGCGTGCGTCTTTGGCACCACAGTACGGGCACGTGCCTTCTATGAACCTGTCTGTAAGGAAACGCTGGTCTACGTTGCAGTATGCCTGTTCGCCTTCTATTTTAGATATGTAGCCGTTTGCCTTAAGCCCTTCGAAAACCTTGTAAACTATTTCCTTGTTTGCTTCAGAGTGGGTTTTCCCGTAGAAGGTAAAAGTGCAGCCAAATTTTTCGAGCTGCTCCTTTATTTGCTTGTGAACGCGCTCCGCAAGCTCTTCAGGGCTTTCCTTCCTTTTGAAGGCTTGCAGCTCTATAGGGGTGCCATGTTGATCAGAGCCGCATATATATATAGCATCCTTTTCCTGCATGAGAAGATGCTTGTAATAGATATCTGCTGGCAAAATTGAGCCTGCAAGATTGCCGAGATGCGGAAGCGCCTCGGCATAAGGCAAAGCTGAAGTAACAATAATCCTTTCTTCATTGAACATTTACGCACCACTATATTTTTTATGGATACTTTTATAGAATTTGAGTACAGATAAATAAGCAGACAAATACAATAAAAGATTTGTTATGTGTGGGCTGCCCACAAATATTATCCTTAAATAAAGCAGCTTACGGAGTAAGGAGGTGCGTATGCCAGGAAACGTTGTTGAAGGGATAAAGTCAAGATTTGAGGACTTTTTCCAGAAATATTACAAGGATGCGATAAACGACATCATTGTGTCGTATCCAAATTCAAAAAGCCTCAAGGTAGACATAAAAGATCTTGAAAAATTCGATGCGCAGCTGGCAGAGGACCTTGTGGAAAGGCCCGATACTGTTCTTGAAAGCGCAAAAGAGGCGCTTGTTGGCCTGCTTGGAGATGTGGTAAACGAGGAAAATGAGGTTTACGTCAGGTTTTTTGGGCAGAACGTCAATACCCCGCTAGTAATGAACGTGGGCTCAACATACATAGGAAAAATGATAAATGTGGATGCGCTTGTTGTCAAAAGGTCCGAGATTATACCAAGAGTGCACATAGGAGTTTACAAATGCAGCTATTGTGGCTCCGTATATAAATTCAGGATGGACAAAGATGAAGTGCCAGAAGTTTGCCCAGAATGCAAGAGGAAATCGCTTAAAGCTTCAGAGGAGGAGTCTAGATATGTAGACTTGCAAAAGATAGCTGTGCAGGACCCTTTGGAAAAGCTTAGGGGTAATACGCCGACCTGGCAGCTAGAGGTATGGCTTGTTGACGATTTGGTAAACAAGGTAATACCAGGAGATAGGGTAGATATAACGGGCGTGCTGCGCATAAGGAAGAGAAGGAACATGCGAGGCAAGGTCGAAAAGGACCTTTACAGCATGTACTTGGATGCTTCCTCAATTACCCCAAAGCAGAAGGAATTTGCAGAGATTTACATAAGCGAAGAGGACGAAAGGAAGATAGTAGAGCTTTCAAAAGACCCCCAAATTTTTGAGAAGATATGGAAATCCGTAGTGCCTTCAGTATATGGGCATGAAGAGGTTAAACAGTCGATAGTGTTGCAGCTATTTGGAGGCACGCAAAATAAGACGCTTGTCGATGGAGGGGTAATAAGAAGCGATATACACATATTACTTATAGGCGATCCGGGAAGCGCAAAGACAAGGATACTGCAAACTGTCACGAAGCTTGTCCCGAAAGGGATATATGTAAGCGGAAAATCCGTTACAGGGGGAGGCATGACGGCTGTTGCTGAAAGGGACGAGTTTGCAGAAGGAGGCTGGACATTGAGGGCTGGAGCGCTTGTGCTCGGAAGCGGAGGAATAGTATGTATAGACGAATTTGACAAGATAGAGGACACTGACAGGGCGGCGCTTCACGAAGCCCTTGAATCCCAAAGCATAAGCGTCGCTAAAGCCGGCATAATTGCGACTTTCAATGCAAAAGCCGCAGTGCTTGCTGCAGCCAATCCAAAGTATGGTAGGTTCGATCCAAATATCTACCCCAGCGAACAATTTGATATTCCGCCTACGCTTCTTTCACGATTCGACCTCATATTCCCGATAAAGGATGTAATGGACGAAGAGCTCGACAAAAGGATTGCTGATTATATATTGATACAGCACTCTGCCGCGGGGGCGCAAATAGCTAATGTCGAGAATTACAGACAGGTGGACCTCCCCCCTATAGATGGGGAGATGTTGAGGAAGTATATTGCTTATGCGAAAAAGAATGTATCACCAAGACTTAGCGACGAGGCCTCAAAGAGGATACAGGCATATTACGTGGAGCTAAGAAAAGCCGGAGCGAAGCAGGGCGCGGTGCCTATAACACCGAGGCAGATAGAAGGGCTTGTTAGGCTTGCGGAAGCAAGCGCAAAGACGAGGCTTGACACAATGGTAACAGCTAAGGATGCAGAACGCGCGATTTCCCTTTCAGAATTTATGCTAAAAACACTGGCGGTAGATAGAGGAGGCAGAAGGGATATAGACACATTGCTTACAGGAATGCCTAGGGAGAAAGTTGACAAGATAAACAGCGTGCTTAACATAATAAAAGGGCTTGAGGAGAAGGAAGGAAGCGCCAAGATGCAAGATGTAATAGCGGAAGCAGAGAAGGCAGGCATGGATTCAGGCACTACTACAAAGTATATAAATGAGCTGGAGAAAAGCGGCGACGTATTCTCTCCCAGGCCAGGAATAATAAAGACTGTAAAGAGAGAAAGCGAATAATGAAGATAGAGCTTGCTATTTTATGTGTGCTGCCTAGCATACACCAAGCAGTGCATATAAATAGAGGCATATGTACAAATGCTCGAAACATGCTAAAGGGATACAATGGCTAAAGAGGCGATCAGGATAAGCAGGAGCAGGCAAATGCTTAGCATAATAACAATGTTTATGATTGTGCAGTTCTCGGGGCTTTTTCTTGCGAGTCTCGTGTTCAGCGGCCTTACGATAAATCAGGTAAGCTCAGCACATATTGCTTCCTCATTCAACAGCGTGATATTCTATATATTCTACATAGTTATAATGGCTCTTATACTTGTTTTTGTAATGAGGATATACAGAGGCGACAAGCTTTTCGTGGTGTTCGAAGGAATTGTCATATTCATTGCCTCTTTCTTTGTTTTCTTAATAGGCATAGGAGCCGCAACTCACAATATGCAAAGCGCGCTGTTTAGCAGTGGCGTTAACGAGCAGGTCATATTGGCTGCGGTGCTTGCGCTTTTGCTCGTGATTGCAAAGAACAAATGGCAAGGCCTCAGAAATACAGCGGCCATAATAGCAAGCGTAGGCGTAGGCATCGTGCTTGGAATAAGCTTCAGCTTTTTTGAAGCTCTTCTTTTCATGGCTCTTCTTGCTGTATACGATTTCATAGCTGTGTTTATAACAAAGCATATGATAACAATAGCAAACGCTGCAGTAGACAGAAATCTGGCGCTGTTTATAGGAGCGAGCGAGATAGAAGCAGTGCCGGAGGCAGAATTCCCAAGCTCTCAGATAAAGAGATTTGAGGAGATGAAAAAAAGGGCGAAGAAGAAAATACCGGTTCTTAAAGTGCTCAGAAACAAGAAGCTGGTGCCGATAGAAGTGCCTGCAATGCTTGGCACTGGCGACCTTGCAGTGCCGCTCATGGTAAGCGTATCGGCATATTCAGCAACATTAAGCTTCACGCTTAGCCTTTTCGTCGCTTTGGGCGCAGTTTTTGGCCTTATAATTACAATGTTCATACTCCAAAAGCTCAACAGGGCGTTGCCCGCTATACCTCCTCTTCTTCTGGGGGTGCTCATATTCGTAGGGCTCTATTTGCTCATATATTGAGAAATCGAAAAAATGGAAGAGGTATGTTGCTGCTTGTCTCCTGCCCATTTTGTAAAGCAAAAAGGGTTAGTTTATAATAACTTATCTGAAAAAATTAGATTGAATGGATAGCACATATTTAGCTACAATTTTGAAGGTAGAATAAATGTATTTTGAAGCGAATTCAGAGGCTTATAGGAAAAGGATTTTTGCCATTGCAATTGTGGCAATAGCAGTAGCAATGCTACTTCCTGCAAACATGGCGAATGCTCAACTTGTAGGGAGCGCCGAGATACATGCGCCTGCAGTGATAACTAGCAACAATACAGGAGTGCTTACCATAATAGAGCTAAAGGTTTACAAAGGCAACGGCACGGTAAGCGTAGGAGGACCGGCGGAGGTTGGCGCTTCCACTTTGCAGTCTGCGCAAACTGCGGCGCAATATGCCGCTTCCTACCTCGGCAAGAATTTCGGCAGTTACAACTTCAATTACACGATATTGAACAGCGACACAGACAATGTTTCTGGGCCGAGTGCTGGTGCGGCCATGACAATGCTTGCAATTTCTGCGCTAAGCGGAAAGCCCTTGGCAAGCGATTTTACAATGACAGGCACAATAAACAGCAATGGAGCAATAGGCCTTATTGGCGGCGTTTATGACAAGGTAAGCGCAGCGAAAAGCGGAGGCATGAGGTTTGTGCTTGTGCCTGCGGCTTATGGCGACAGCAACGAAGAAATGCTTTATGCGCTTGTGCAAGACGAGTTTGGTATACCTCTTGTTCAGGTCAAAAACGTAAGCGCAGCGCTGAATTTTGCGATTTATGGAGAGAGCATGGTTGGCAAAGGCACCACTTACACTCCTTTCGTAAATTACCATGTAAATGAAATAGGCAATGCGAGCGTAGAATGCGTGCAATCTTGCAACAGCCAAGCTTTCAACGGCCTAGTTGCTTTCACATTCAATCTTACGAGAGATGAAATAGGCACCCTTGCACCGTTCCCAAACTTTTCTGGCATTTCGGACCAGCTTTCAAAAGGGCTTAACCAAAGCATCTTGGAAGCGGAAAAAGGCTACGGCTACACTGGAGCAGACCAATCTTTCCTGGATTATATAACGGCGTATTATTTCAGCCACCATACAATAACGAAGCAAGGGGGCATGCAGGTAATGCAGAATGTTTCATCCTCATGCGCCGCGCTTGAGCCTCCGCAACTGACTAGCTCAAACTATCAGTATGTGCTTGGCGGCGAGCTCAGGCAGCTTTGGGCAAATTATACCATCACACAGGACATGGGCGAGTACAACGCAACCGCGGTGGATACTGATGGAGTGCTTGACTCTATATATGAAGCAGGAGAGGCATCTGGCTGGTGCGCTGCTGCATCATACATGTATAATGCATCTTACGCGATGGGCGGCGCATATGTTTCCGCTTCGCCTGCCCTTAAAGGCGTAGCTGAAAGCAGATTGCAAAAAGCATCGGCATATGGGCCTAGCTTATACTTCACAACTGCGGAGCAGGCTTACAGGTCAGGAAATTACCCTCTTGCAATACTTGATTCTGATTATGCTCTTGTATTCGGCAATGCCACGCTTGGAAGCGGGATAGGCACAGGCAAGCTCATCAACATGAGCAAAGCTTTGGCGTCAAACGCCACTTTCGGAGTATGGGCTACGCAATTCGCAAACGAAGCCTTATTCTATGCGCAGGAAGCTGCGCTTTCAAGCAATAGCTCGCTTGCGCTCGAATACGCTCAAGAGGCATATTCTACTGCATTACTGGCAGAAAGGATAAGCAACGATACCTCGCTAATAAGCGCCAACCTTGAAGTGCAGGCACAGCCTCCAATCACAGTCCAAAATTATGAGGGAGAATTTTCCACATTGCTTGCAGGGATAGCCGCAATAGAGAAGGAGCTGCTTGCGATATTCATGATGCTTCTTGCGCTGCTCATAGCCTTAATAGCAATATTTATAGCACTTGTCGTGCTCATTAACAGGAGCAGGAAAATGGGAAATGCTTTGGAAACCCCAAGCGAAAGCAAGGAGGCGCTTGCAACACGCAAGACAACGCATGCGCGTGCTGAAGCAAGGAAATGGAAAAGCAGATAAAGATGCACCTGCAAAGATTCTTTTGCATTATTTTTGATTGCATGAAATTAATTGTATAAAAGTGTTATAAAAAGTAGAAAGTGAGAAAATGTTGCCAGGCAAAAAATGCATATCATGCGGCAGGCTTACGCATGATTATACGGAATTCAAATGCCCCAAATGTGGCAAAGGAACGATAATAAGGTGCGAGCACTGCAGAGAGATATCTAACACCTACAAGTGCGAAGTCTGCGGATTTGAAGGACCGTGATAAAATGTCAAAAGTAGGAGTCGTATTCAAGGTTTATGCCGAAGAGGGAAAGCTTGAAAGTGTGGCTGCGGAAGTCAAAAAGCTTGAGCCGCAGGATATGAGACAAGAGGAGCTTGCTTTCGGAATAAAAGTGCTGAAAGTCCTATTTGTATTTGACGATTCCAAGGCAGGAAGCTCCAACATAGAGGAGAAGCTCAAAGGCATAGAGGGAGTAAGCGAGGTCGACGTAGAGGAAGAAACGCTTGTATGACCTGGATCCCGAATCCTAAAGGTGCAGCCATGCATCTTGACCCTGTAATAGTAGGTGAAAAAATTCTTCCGGTAGCGCTAGTCAAGAAAAATACAAGGGTAATGAAGGGCAAGGTAGTGGAGGACACAATAGTAATAGAAGTCCCAAGCGCATGGAAAGAAAGCTATGCGATGGAGTGTGCAGCAAGAATAAGAAAAAGAGTAGAAAAAGTGCTTATCAAAAATCCATACGCCTTTGAAAACGGCAAGCTGCCTAATTTCAAGGGCATGCGGCGCATAATCGCTATGGATGAAGCATTTTCCGTGAATAGGGAGCAGACAAAAGGCAAAAGGATAAGGGTTAGCGTAGGGGAAGGGGCAATAAGTATAAAAATTCCGGAAATGCTAAGGGAAGAAGATGAGCCAATGGTTTCTCGCGCGGTGATAAGGGCTATTTCAAAAAGGTTTTTCAAAAAATTTGTTTCCGAAGTGGAAGAAGAGAACAGCAAATTCTTCAATTCGCGGTTCAATGCGATAAGGCTCAAAAAAACTACAGGAAGGTGGGGTTCCTATTCAAGCAAAGGGAATATGAATTTCTCTTCTTTGCTCCTTTTCATGCCAAAGGAAATACGGGAATCGGTAATAGTGCACGAGTTGGCGCATACGCGGGTCAGGGACCATTCCCCAAAATTCTGGAGCTTGGTCTATTCGATAATGCCCGATTACAAGGAAAGAAGGAAGTGGCTAAACAGATACCAAAGCTTCCCATTGGATAAGAGGCCGGAAGAATACAGGCCGCTAGGCACGTAGCTCCTTCAAAATACGCCTTGCAGTTTTCTCGACGCGCTTCCAATGGCTCCCGCGCCAATACACCTTCTTGCACTTGGGGCAATAATAAAAATAGGGGTAGCGCAAAGAGATTTTTTTTGAAAGCCCGTGTTTTATTGCGCTATCCTTGGTTATTTTCCTAAGGTTTGAATTGCATAGAGGGCATATCTCTTTGTCTAGGCTAGGCTTCAAGCCCAATATGTCAAACACTTCGACCAGCTGGCTCTCTAGGCCTTTTCCGGTTACCAGCACGCTTCTCACTTTTGCTTTCAAGGCTCTTGCATACAAAGCCTTGTCAGATGTCAATAGTACCGCGTGCACCCTTTTGACATAACGCAATATTCTTGCGTCCTCGATGTAAGGCGCACTTTCGACTCCTATGCCCAAAAGACGCATCCATCTTGCAAGTTTTGCAAGCATCGCGTCTGCCACTATCCTTTCGCGCTTTGGTTTGGAAGGCGGGGCGCGCGCTTTTGAGATTTGCATATTATGCCGCTTACGCCCAGATGTAAACAGAGGATCATGCATATTATGATTTTTGAGGAAGTCTTTTTTATTTTTGTGTGAAAAGGTTAATTGCTCAACTGCGTGTTTTCGATGATTGATTATATAGAGCTCAAGGGATGGAAGACCCACGCCAATACAAGGATAGAATTCAGAAAAGGCACAAATGTGCTTATCGGCATAATGGGCGCTGGCAAGAGCTCTGTGATGGATGCAATATCTTTTGCATTGTTTGGAACATTCCCTGCGCTTAAGCAGAAGAAGGTAAGCCTTGAAGGAGTAATAATGAGCAGGCCGGAGCAGAAGAAAAGCGCGGAAGTCAGGCTGGCTTTCACAATCAACGGAAACGAGTATGTAGTAACAAGAAAAATAGAAAGAGGCGCGGGCAGCTCCGCTTCTCTAGAAAAGAACGGCAAGCATCTGCAGACGCAACCTGAAAGGGTGAATGAGGAGATAGAGAAAGCGCTAGGCATGAATTTTGATACTTTTTCAAGGGCGATATATGCGGAGCAGAACAAGCTTGACTACATGCTCGAGCTCCGCAAGGGGGACAGGAAGAAGCAGATAGATGAAATGCTGAATCTTGACAGATTTGCAAGAGCTGAAGAGAACACGACAAGCCTGATAAACAATATAAAAAATGCGATTGCGGATGAAGAGCAAATGGTGGGGAGCATAGACGTAAGCACCGCGAGAGGCCAGCTAGAGTCCATGGTGCATGAAAAGGAAAAGACGGAGAGCAGCATAAACGCCTTGGGAGAAGAGAGCAAGAAAAGCGAAAAAGAGGCCGCATTACTCAAGGCGAAGCTTGAAGGCTACAAAAAAGAGTATGAAAGGAGAAAATTGCTTAGCGAGGAGCTTAACAAAATAGGCGGCAAAATAAGCTCGCTTAAGAGCGAGATAGAGAAGATTTCTGCAATGAAGATAAGCATGCAGGAAGCAAAGGCAGAAGCGGAGAGGCTTGAAGTTGAGATTGCCAATAGCTCAAAAGAGTTTGACGCTGCTTTGAGGGAGGAAAAGGAAACAGAGAGAAAGCTTGGAGAGCTTCATGCAGCAAAGCTGCAGCAGGAGAAGAAAATTGAAGAGAAGAAAAAGCTCGCCAAAAGGCTTGAAGGCATAGATCAGCGCAAGCTTGCAGAGGAACTTGAAAGCAAGTCAAAAGAATTCAAAGTTGCAGGGAACGCCGCCGCCTCGGCTGCTAGCAGAAAAAAAGAAGAGGAAAAATGGCTGAAAGAGCTTCTCGCACATATGGATGTATGTCCGCTTTGCAGGCAGTCTTTAAGCGAAGAGCTTAGGGAGAAGCTCATACAGGACAGGAAAAGCGAGATTGCAAAGCTGGAAGCAGGAGCAAAGGAAGCTGTAGAGAAGGGAGAACTGCTTGAAAAAGAGATTTCCAAGCTGCAGGATGAGCTTAATGCGGCAAAAGCGGCAGCTGAAAGGCTCAAGGAGTATGAAGGCGTAGAGGAGGCAACTGAAAAACTTGCTATTGAAGAGGAAGCTGTAAGAAAAATGGCGGAGAGCGCCGCAAAGCAGGCGCAGGTGCTGAGCGAGGAGCTTGAGCAAAGCAGGAAAAGATATGGCGAAGCAAAGCTCAAGCTCGACTACGCGCACAGGCTCGAAGCCTACAAGAAGGAGCTCGAAGAGGAGCAGGCAAGGCAGGAAAAGCTAGGCGCCGAACTTCGGCTCATTACGATAGATGAAAAGGCGATATATGAAATACAAGAGATTCTTTCAAAAGAGTCCTCAAAGCTTAGCGAACTGCTCTCCAAGCTAGCAGGTGAAAAGAAATATCTGGAAAGCGTGCTTAAGCAGATCGACGAGAAGGCAGCAGAAATAGCAAAGTTTGAAGCGATGAAGGAGAGAATAGAGCAAAGGAAGGCAATGGTAGCTGACCTTAACAAATTCAAGAGCGCCCTTGTTGATGCAGAGGCGTTGCTGAGGAGCAGCCTTGTAGAATCGGTAAACGCCCTAATGCAAGACATATGGCCAAAGCTCTACCCTTATGGAGATTTCGGCGCGGTGAGGCTCTCAGCAGAGAAAGATGATTATGTGCTTGAAATAAATGCACAGGCCAACGGCAGCAACAATTGGGTAGAGGTTGAGAGCATAGCAAGCGGAGGCGAGAGGAGCATAACTGCGCTTGTCCTTAGGATAGCCTTGTCTATGGTGATAGTGCCCAACCTCAGGTGGCTAATTCTCGACGAGCCGACACACAACCTTGACAAAGCAGGCATTTCTAAGCTTGTAGAAGTTTTAGGAAATACGCTTCCTGGCGTAGTGGAGCAGGTTTTTATAATAACGCACGATGAAAGCTTAAAAGAGATAAGCCCTGCCGCTATTTATATGCTTGACAGGGATAAGGCATCCAACGGGGCAACTACTGTTGGAGAGATTGCGTAAAAAGAGGCTTAGCTGTTCTTAAATGTACAATTACACCTCATCTATTTCGAATCCTTCACTGCTTCTTTTGCTTTCTCCACCTAGTATTGAAGAACTTTTTACTCCTGTTATTATAGCTATTGCTTCTATTTTTCCAGCATAGGTAGGGTCGATCCTTGCACCCCAGATAACATTTGCTGAAGGAGAAACATGATCGGCAAGCCTTGAGCCTATTTCGTTTGCTTCACCTAAAGTCATGTCTTCGCCCCCTGTTATGTGTATAAGCATGTTTGTTGCATCCTCATAATCTACATCCAGCAGCTTGTTCTTAAGCGTGTTTTCGACTGCTTCTTCGACTTTATTTGTACCGTGGCCTTCACC
>JBMFWY010000002.1:0-71213 GCA_049964795.1 Candidatus Micrarchaeia archaeon
GATTACCCGCCAAATGGAGTGATGCCGGGCTACAGCTTTGGAACTGTGCAATCTTCTAGCACTGCTTTATCTTCTACTACAGTAAGCTCGACCACTACTTCCGCTTCTTCGGTTTCAACTACGGTCATTGCGGTGTCATGAAAAGCAAGCAGAAATGGCAAAAGCTTGCTTTTACAGCAATACATTTAATAGAATTGCCTACAAAAATACACAATGCAGTGCTTTTGAATGCAGAGGTTATTGGAGGACAAGAAAGAAATTGTTGACTACGCAGTGCGCAAAGCAATAGCCATTGGAGCAGAATATGCCGAGGCTACTTTTGAAATAGGAAAAGGAGAAAGTTATAATATAAAAAATGGGATAGTATCTGGGGCAGTGACATTAGAATTAAGAGGGCTAAGACTAAGGTTTCTTGACAACGGCTATATTTACTCGCTAAGCACTAACAGCCTTGCCAAAGAAAGCATAGACAGGCTTATAGAGTCAAATAGAGTGTTGAGAGGAGACGGTCCCACAGGCATGGAGATCTCTGGTGAAAGAACTTCTGCGGAATACAAAATAAGCTACGGAGGATATGATTCAAAAGGGCTGCAGAACTTTATTATAAAGCTTGACCGAGGACTTTCGAAATACACCCCAATAAAATCCAGGTATATCACTGCAGGCTTTTCTGTTGTTTCGCGCTACTACATGAACAGCGAAGGCAGCGTAATAGAAAGCACCTTACCTTATTCCGATGGCTTTATGCTCGTAACAGTGGAAAGCAAAGGCGAGCAGCGGCAGAGAAACATCCAGTTTGGAGCGACGAAAGGAATTGAATATTTTGAAACGGCGAACCTTGAAGAAAAGGCGCTTGAAGATGCAAAAAACATGAAAAAAGTGATAGACAGTGGCATAAACGTGCACCAGAGCTACTCAAATATAGTGGTTTCTTCTGAAATTGCCGGCATTGCTGTGCATGAAAGTATAGGACACCCAAATGAGGCAGACAGGGTACTTGGAAGAGAAGCCGCGCAGGCAGGTACCAGTTATGTTACCCCTGAAAACCTTGGACTAAAGATAGGCAGCGAAGAGGTAACAATATGCGATGACCCCACAATTAAAAATAGCTATGGCTTTTACCTTTATGATGATGAAGGCGTGCGGGCGAGAAAAAGAGTGATCGTTGAAAAAGGCCTGCAAAAAGAGCTGCTCCACAACAGGCAAAGCGCTTTCTTGATGAAAACGCACAGCAACGGAGCGGCAAGAAGCACCTCTTACAGCTTTGAACCTATAGTAAGAATGGCCAATACATACTTGGAGCCAGGAAGGGCGGATTTGGATGAGCTGATAGAAGAAGCAGGAAACGGAATATACGTCAAGAACTTTACTGAATGGAATATAGATGATACAAGAAGCTTTTCAAGGTACCAGGGCAATGAGGCTTATCTAATAGAAAATGGACGCATAGGCAAGCCTGTAAAAAACTTTGTTATAGAGACAAAAACGCTGGACTTTTGGTCCGCAGTTGCTCTCAGGAGCAAAGACTTGGTTTTTTACGCTGGCACGTGCGGAAAAGGTGAGCCGGAGCAGGGGATTCCTGTACTTATGGGGGGCCCTGATGTACTGCTTAAATTCGGAGAAAAAACGAAGTAAATTGGTAAAATGTATAGTGAAGAGGGAAATGGAAAGGCGCGTGATATAGCGAAGAGCATCTTTGACATGCTTAAAGGCAGATCCGATGATCTTGTTGTAAATTTGAATGAAGTGCACACCACTTTCATAAAGATATATGAAGGGAGAAGCGAATCTGTAGTAAGCACAGACGAAGTTTTTGCAAGTGTTTTTGTAGCCAAGGAGAAAAGGGTGCTTGTGACCTTAATCAGCGATTTCAGCGACAGTGCGCTGAGGAAGAAAGAAAAGGAAATAATCGACATGCTACATTATGTTGAGAGGAAGGAGGATTATTACGGCATAGCCGAAGGCAAATTCAGGTATGGTAAGGAAAGAAATTTTGACAAAAAGCTTTGGGATCTTGACCCCAAAGCGATAAATGATGGAATAGATAAAGCAGTCGCTTCTGCATCAAGAAATGGAGCTTCAAAAGTACACGGAATGCTTTCAATAAGCAACAGCAAAGGCTATTTAAGAACAAGCGGAGGTGTTGAGGCAAGTGAAAAAGCTACTTCAATAAAGTTATCGCTTCGCACTTTTGGGGAAAATGGCGCAGCATGTCAAGCAGTAGGAGCTTCAAGGCACCTTAAAAAGTTGGATTTCGAAAAGATAGGAAAAGAAGCTTCGGCTTTCCTTTATGCTGCAAACAGCGAGTCTAAGCTCGAGAATGGAGAGTATGATGTGATTTACATGCCTCTTGCAGCTGGAGAGCTTATCGCAGGAGTCGGGGATGCAGCATCAATAGGCAGTGTTGAAAGCGGTTTTTCTTTCCTTGCAAGGAAACAAGGCAAGCTTGTCGCTTCAAAGCAGGTATCCATATTTGACGACCCTACGATAGAAGATGGCTTAAACTCATACCTGTTTGATGAGGAAGGCGTGCCTTCAAGGCGAACCTCGATAATAGAAAATGGAGTGCTCAAAAGCTACCTCCACAACACATCCACAGCAAGGAAGTACAAGACAAAAAGCACGGGCAATGCGGGACTGCCTGATCCGCAGCCAAGCAATATTGTGCTAGAGCATAAAAAGAGCTATGCAAGCCTTGATAAGCTAATAGCAAGCGTAGACAAGGGAGTGCTTGTGACAAATACATGGTACACGCGTTTCAAGAACTATGAAACAGGAGAGTTTTCTACAGTGCCTCGCGATTCGGCATTCCTGATAAACAAAGGAAGCATAGAAAAATCAATAAAGAATATAGGCAAGGAAAGCGTGGGCATAGGCATAAGAATAAGCGATAGTATGGAGAGGATGCTGAAAAACATGAGGGCAGCAGGAGGGAAAACTGTACAGGAGACAGGGTGGGATGAGCCCAGTCCTGTATTTATAAAGCCAGTAGTTGTAGAGAAAGTGGGTATAACTGCTGCTAGATGGTAGAAATTAGTAGAAGACCTAGCCTTGTGCTTTTAATCTTTTTACTCTTCCAAAGCGGAAATAAGAGCGCCTACCAAATCCGCAATTATAGGATCTTCCGCGCTGGCGGACGTATCCACTTTTGATGGAATGCTTTCTAGCACATCCCGAATTGTTTTTATTTCAGTATCTCCTTCGTAAGTGACTTTTTTATCTAGCAACTCAGGAGATTTGCAGGTTATTTCATGTGCAACATATTGCAGCATGTCATAAGTTCTGGAAAGTGGAAAACCTTCAGGATCTTGAAGTCTCTCTTTTATCTCGTTTAATGCCTCTACATAAAATGGCAAGAAGCCACTTTTTTCATCTCTCAAAAGATCTTTTTGGCTTTGCATAGATACACCTTTCTCATCGCTTTATTTTATGGGTTGATGAGATATATAAATATTCTCTGTAATTCCATTTTTACTAAGTTATATTGTTATTTTGTAAAATTTACCAGGATTTTTGTAACAGGCAGGAGGTGCTGTTTATATTATTGCCTCCTTATTGAACGTGCGTATGCTTATGTATATTACTGCCGCGCCTATCGCTGCAAGCAGCAATGTTATATAAAGGAGCATGCTTGTAGTAAGAAGAGCAAAGCCAGTAATCGAGGCGAATGGGAGTATCAAAACAGGGAGCACTAGAAGCGTGCTTATCTGCTGCGCTTCCTTTGTGCCTTTCACATGGGAGGAAACTATTATGACTATGCCGATTGTGACTATGGCGAGGAAGGGGCTTATTAGAAGCAGGAGCAGCCAGGGGACTGTCGGCAGTATGTAAACGCCGAAAGAGGAATAGGAAAGCATGTCTGTTATCGCTCCATAAATAGTAAAAACGCCAAGAGTAAGCAGTATTGTAGGCACGAGCGAAGCAAACATCTTGCCGAAAAGCAGCTCTGAATTTTTTACAGGAGTTGAAAACAATGCTTCAGCAGTTTTTCTTTCCTTTTCTCCCACGAAGCTGTCAGCGGCTATTACAGAAGCAGTTAGTATAGGCATGGTAAGGAATATTGGCCCAAGCACATATATAGAAAAGAAGGCCATGAAAGAGGCGCTGTTTATCTGCTTTGCTGAGCTTGCTGCCACTGGAAGCGCCACACTAAAAATTTTGCTGGCAAGGGCGGGAGCCGCGTGCTCCGAGACATAGAAAGTAAGCACAGGGAGGAATATTGCGAAGAATAGTGGCACCCCCAGCATCGGTCCGTAAATAGAAATGCTGGTGAATACTTCCCGCATGTCCTTCATCGCTATTGCAAAAGAATTTTCTAAGTCCATAAAAACCATTCCAAGCTATGAAAACTTTTTTATTATGCTTTCTGTATAATCTACTTCAAGCACATATGCGCCGTTTTTAGCTAAGTACGCAATTGCAGAATTAATCTCCTTGTAAGAGAGAATTTTAACGGATATTACTGTAGGATCCTTTCCGTTTGAAGAATAAAATCCTGGAACGGATTTTGCAAGCTTTTCGGTGATTGGAGAGGAAAGCCTAATTTCGACTATTGCGCCCTTTGCCATATCCCTGTAAAAAGCGTAAGTCGTTGTATCTTTAACAATTTTTCCATCTTTTAGGAAGAGAAGTCTTGCGTTGAACTTTGGTATTTCATCAACTTTTTGAGTTACAAATATTACGGTCTTGCCTTCAGAAGCCATTTTTTCCATCATGCTCCTAACCAAGGAGGAAGCCTTGGGATCCAGGAATGCAGTAGGTTCGTCGAGAAGCAGAATTTTTGGATCGCCGAGAAGGGATCTACACAATGCAATCTTCTGCTTTGTACCCCTGCTCAAAGCATAAACTTTTGAATTTGCAAACTGCAGCGCATCAAAACGCCTCAGCAAGCTGAGAGCCCGGGCCCTTGTCTCCTCCTCGCCCATCTTGTAAAGCTTGCCAAAAAAGAGAAGATTCTGCATGACTGTGAGATTGTCATAAAGAGAGTAGTTGTCAGTAAGCAGGGACATTAAATATCTGGAGCTTTCATCCGTATAAGGGTCCTTTCCTTCGATCCGCACGGCGCCTGAGTCGGGTAGGTAAAGGCCATCTATGCAGCGCAGGAGAGTGCTCTTGCCTGCTCCATTTGGTCCGGTTATTATGCTGATGCCCCTGCCAAACTTTGTAGTTACATTTGAAACTGCTACCACTTTGCCGAATTTCTTTACTAAAGAGTCTACTTCTACTCGCAATCTCACACCTTTTTATTCCTGCTTTTTTAGCTTATTGAAAAAATAAATTGAAAGCTACATGTCTCATTACGCAGATATTTTGCGTGGTTTGATGCGATTGAAGAAACAAGATGATGCGGCGTTATACCTTTGCGGTTAACATATTTTTGCGCACCTTTTCGTCAATCCTTTGTTCTTCTATTGATTCCTTGCTCCTCAGAAGACTTTCTCCTAGTTTGGGCAGCAGGCTAAATTTGAATATTGAGTTGGTTTTCTTGTTTACTTCCAAATCAATCATAGAATAGCCATTTATGAAATCGCCCACAGGCGCTGCTATCCTTTTGGTATAGGGGTTATCGCGCGAATCCTGATTGCTTTGCACCTTGAGCAGCAATTTGTCACCTGCATACACTGCGACTAATATATGGTCATGCCCTGCTAAGCCCAGTACAGCCTTTGTCTGCTTCTTTTCAACAAAATTCAGCATGCTGCTTTCACTTGCACCTCCCATTTTGTGGCTTAGAAGTATGGGTATGCCGTTTATCTCCCTTTCATCCGCACCGTATTCCGAACCGCTTATTGGTATTATTCGCTGCTTGCCCTTCTCGAATACCTTGATGCGAGCGCTGTTTTCCTTGAGCAACTTGGCATAGGCATCTTTTATTGCAGGCTCAGACGATTCGTTATATTTTGATTGCAGCCATTCCCTATCCCTCTCGAGCTGCGATAAAGCCCCTTCCAGAAACATCTTCATATGCCCGGAAAGGGAAACTGCTTCGTCTCTGTGCCATTGCGAGCCGAAGTTGCCGCTATTGTTGTCATGGTTGCCTGCGATTATGTAAACAAGACCTTCGCGAGATATTACATCATAGACAAGCTTGCCAAACTTCTCGGCAACTATTGTTGGCTGTTCATCCGCGTTGTATCTTATGTCCAGGAACTTTTCCTTCATTTTTTCAGCTACCAGCTGTATCCTCTTTTCCTTTGGAATTCCCATACTAGAAAGCTCTTTCTCGTATTTCTGCGGGAAATCATATTCCATTCCAAAGCGCATCACTTGTGCATAATCGTTGAGGAAGCCTTCAATCATATCCCCAAGCAATACTAGGATGTCAGGCTTGCGCTTGAAGGCGTCATCTACTGCTTCTTCTAAAATCTTGAGTTTGCTATGGCTTCCTACATGAGCATCCGTGAAAGCAGCAATAGAGAGCTTGGACAGATCATATTTGCTTTTCAGATCTAAATCATAATAGGGTAGTATCTGTTTAAGCATCTCCTTGCCTTCGGGCAGATCTTTGGGTTTCATCTCCGAAAGCCTTTTGTGGAGCAGCACTGTTCTATCCAGTTCCTGCCTGTGCTCTACACTTGCGTTTGATGATTGAGCCTTCTCGTCGCCCTTCCCTTTCTCTTCATCAACAGAGCCATAAGTTTTCACAAATTTTCTGTACTCTTCTTTGTCATCAAGTCCGCGGAGATAGGAAAGATACTCGCTGCTTATAATGCTCCAACGCGGCCCCTCCTTAGACAAGCTCAACAGCGACGCGCCGGAGCTTAGGTAGCCTTTTTGTACGGATTGAGTTTCTTTTGTATCTATTCCGGAATTCCATGCCTTTGCCACTCCTGCCTTTACATTCCAAAACGGCCCTTGCGAAAGGGACACGAGGGCAGAGTTTGAATTGTTGAAAAGGGGATCTATAGAGAAGGAGGTAAAATCCTTCTTTGCTGTTAGTATGACATTGATAGGTTTTGCTTCAAGTTGCTTGCCTCCTAATACTCCATTTACATAAAGCTTGTTAAACACGTCGGAGACGTGATCGTTGCTTGATTTTTTTCTAGTTGAAAGATGGGCAACGTTGAGGTCGTATGCAGTCACCACATTAAAGCTTAGCGACTTGCTGTGCACTTCGTGCACTTCAAGCATATCCATTTGTATGTGAATCTTCCTCTTCCTCCCAAAAGCATTTTTAAGCTCGGATAGGTAGTAGGCTTTTGCAAGCTCCGTTATTATATCATGCGACTTCTTCAGGGTTATCGAATTGTGGCTAAACAGGTCTATCCGCATATTAGCTTGGCTACTTTTTCTTACCTTTTCTGCCTCCTTTATGTCAGAAAGCCTGTTGCTCAGCATTCTTATCTCGTTTGAAACTTTCTTTGCCCTGCTTGCCACTTCCTCATAGTCGCCGCCCTCAAGCTTTATCTTCTTGAGCTCGTTTCTTATCTGCTTAAGCTCTTCCATCTTCTTTTGAAATAGTTCGTTTATTGCCTCCTCGTTTGAAGTGGTAAGTTTCATGGAATAGAGTTGGTTTATCAAGTCGAGTTTATACTTCCATTCCTTGAGCTCTTCTTTGTTTATTCTTAGTTTTGTAATTGCGTTACGGAGCTCGAACAGTTTTGATGCATGCTCGCTTTCGCTTAATTGCTTGTTCTTAAGCTCCTCCCTTAGCACGGATATGGAAGTCTCTGTTGTTGATATTATCCCTTTCCTGCCTACTATGAAGGAAATGGCTTCGTGCATCCTGTTTTCTATTCCGCCTTTTATGATTTTGAAGTCTAAGCCTATTTCTCTTATAAGTTCGTCTATATTGCGCCTGTCCTGATCGCCCAGGGTATATATTACTGTCGCGTCCTCCGGAAGACTTAGCAGAATTCTTTCTAAATGTGGTTTCATTGCGGCTGAAGCATCCCTTAAAAATTGCAAATGGTCTTCTATTACATCCAGGTAGTCATTGCTTCTGTTTGAACCGCGCTGTGGAAAAAATGGCAAAGCGCCTCCCCCTATAAAAAGCATTTTTATCTTGTTTTCCCGGTTCTGTTTTTTGAGGTATCTTGCAAGCCCTATAAAATTGTCCTCGCTGCCATATATTGTTGCGCCGCCCAAATCAGCTATTGACAATATATTGAAACTGTGATCTTTGTCGCCTCTCTCAGCTCCACCGTCCACCACCTCACCAGTTAAACTTTAAAGCGGCAAAAGGTATTTAAGCAGAACATAAAACAGCAATTACTTGAATCAATAAAAGGGTAGAAAATGGGGTTCGTAATGCTTTTTGATTAAGAGAAAAAGAGTAATGCCAAACAGCAACATGCTTTCCCGGCCGGGAGGCCAGTACGAACATGTCGTGGGCAGGCTTAGCTTCCGAGTTCGGAATGGGATCGGGCGTTTCCCTGCCCCTATTACCGTTTGGCAAGGATATTGTAGGGCAAATAGGTTTAAATAGGTTTTGATAGATGCGCCAGCACGCCTAAATTGCAGGGTTAAAACAACAAAGCAATCAGGCATTGTCAGTGAGCTAAATGCGCCAACGAAATTTATAAGTATTTTGAATAACACTCAATAAGTAGTGTTTTCTTGTATAAAGATGTAGACAAAGGGGAGCCCGAGACTGTAAATAGAGAGAGGCAAAAGACAAATGCAGATAGAGAAGGGGGTAAGCTCTTAAGAAAAGATGGAAATACCCAGATACAAGAAACCCTTGGCCTTACCAAAGAGGATAGCGAAGTAGTATATAAGTACATAGCGAATTCGAATGAAGAAAAATTCTATAAGCTCCTTTTCTTCATGAAGGATTTTGGAGTAAAAGAGAGTGCAAGTCTTATAAGGCAAGCACGCGACGAGGATGGTTTGCTAAATCCAGAAGCGCTTACCCTGCTGTTTCTTGAAGCCTTGCAAAGATACGGAGAGGGATATACTTCTGACTCTGCAACTTTGACAAGTTTGCAGACTTTTAGCAGGAAAGGCTTAAAAGGAACGAGAATAGTAAATAACTATAGGGATTTTGAAAAAAAGTTTTTGGAGCAGAACGTAAAGGAGATGCTTGCGAAAGGCAACCTTGACAAAGGATTGATTCAAAAATTGAAAGATAAACTTGATAACATATCTGGCATGCTCATGGAAGGAGCAATACCGGAATTTTACAAAATCAAAAAAGGGCGTGAATCTGCATTAGACTATTTTGGATAAATTGCGTGATGAGGCAAAATGCCTACAAAAAGCGTTGACCGTGATCTTTCATATCTAAGGGGCAAGGAAATCGGCCAAAATGGAGGTTTTGAGGCTTTCAAAAAGAATGTTGAAAGCGAGATAAGGGGCATTGCAGAAAGGTATTTGGATAAAATTGGGGAAGAAGACGAACGTGAAAGGCTGCTTTATTACCTTAAAATAGAGAACAGCAGTTTCAGAAGGCCTTTGAATCTCATTCTGACAGGCATGGCCTTAGGGGCAGAGAAAGAGGAGCTAATGCTTCTTGCTTCTGCCATACAGCTCTCTCAGGAATTTATATTGATGGCTGATGATTTCATAGACGATTCGCAGTTTAGGCGTGGCAAAGATTCATACCATTTCGCTTACGGTAATGAGAATACCATAAATGATGCACTTATGCTTCTTTCTGTAACCTGGGAGATGATTTCAGATTACGTGGATTATAGAAGGGACTTTTTAGGAGACAACGAAGCAAACAGAATAAGGAAAAAATTTTATGAGGTGGGAAAGCTTACTTATAGTGGGGAAAGCATGGACATAAACATGCTTAAAAGGGCAGGCTCGCTGGGAAAAATAAGTTATGAGGATGTTATAGAGATGATAAGCCTAAAGACCTCTGCATATACTGTTTGGGGGCCGATGCAGCTTGGCGCGCTTGCCGCCGGGGCAAATGAAAGAGTATTGAATGCGATAAAAGAAATAGGTGAACCGGCAGGCATAGCCTTCCAGATACTAGATGACATAAAGGATTTTAAAGATACTAAAGAGCAGCTGGGTAAGGAACCTTTCAGCGACATATGGGAGAGCAAGCCGACTATAGTAATACTCAGAGCGTATGACAGTGCTACAGAAGAAGAGAAAGAGGAGCTAAACCGCATTTACATGAAAAGCAAAAAAGAAAAAACAGAAGCAGAAATAAAAAAAGTGATTGGGCTAATTGAAAAGTATAAAGGCGTTGAATATGCGAGCGAAGAGGCACAGAAATGGATAGGCAAAGCTGCGGAAAAGTTCGTAAAATATGATTCTGATAAGGATTTCAGAAAATGTGTAAAAAGCCCGACCTACTTGAGCTGGTTGCTTACTTCTATAGCATTGGTGCCCTAAGAATAAGATAGGGTGCGAGTAGGATTGCCCAGTAGGATAAATGCCATAAAGGTAAAAAAAAAGGCGCCTAAAACTGTTGAGAGTTCTTACAATGCTTGTTCCTTGTTTTCTATCCTGTCCATTATCTCGTTGCCAAGCAGCTCCCTTGCTTTTTTCGCAGAAAGCACCCTAAGCCCTTTCTTTTTGGCATAAATGCACTGATAACGTATGTACTGCTCATTTATGCGCGTATCTGGATTTGCCTGCTTGCATTTTTCTATGTAATTAGAGATCACGTTTACTGCTTCGTCAACGCTTAACCCTTTTACATTTACGAAGTAAGGAGCTAGCACCTGATTTACTATCCTGTGCCTTCCGTCAAGTATAGGATAGTTTAGGAGTCTTTCTACCCATACTATTCCTTTACTTGAAGGAGTCCTTTTGACCTCCTGTTCGCGCATCCTGAAAGGATGGAATTTGTAAAATGCGACTACTTCCTTAGGCAATTCGCTTATAGGTATAGGCAAACCGGCTTTTATCTTGCTTTTGAAAGCATTGGAAAGTACTGCAACCATGCCGTTTTTGTCTAAGTATACAAACCCTTTGTAAAGCTTCTGATTTGCAAGAGAGTATTCATTAGCTTGCGGTTTATATTTCAGGTAATCTGCGAAACCTATAGTGAATTCTTGCCCTTCTTTTGAAAGATTTATACCAAGCTCAATGCCAAGCCTACTTATATTTTGAATGCTATCGCTCTTCGCTGCATCTGCGCTTCTCTTCGCTTCCGCCTCTGCAAATTTTTCCACGAAAGCATAATCCTGCCTGGCACTTACAAGCATCCTGGCATAAAGATAGGTTACAAGGTAATCCTTCTTGACATAATCGCTTCCTGTATCAACAAAATAGGTACTTTTTCCGGCAAGCATAAATTCTATGTGCTCCTTGGCCTGGGACAGATGAACATCGTCTATCCTTGCGCCGGGGGAGAGTAGGTCTGCGACCACCTTTTTCGCCTCGTCCGAAAAAGGATACTTGTATGCAAAATCCAAATCGATATTTGGCATGTTGTTTATTTCTCAGGAAAAATAGATAATTATAATCCCAAGCCAATTCTGCTTAAATATCAAACAGTTATATCGGCGCAGAAACAAATATAAAGAATCATCGTGAAAGCTAAGATGTATGCGAGGGGCTGTACGCTAACCTGGCAGACTGCCAGCCTCGGGCGCTGGTTGTCCGAGTTCAAATCTCGGCAGCCCCATACCTTGTCTTAGGATTAGAATAAGTATACAGTCTAAGATTGACGCTATTGTGCTTTTGTCCTGATTAGCATATTGAATAAAAGTAGCATAGCGGTAAAATAAAAACGAATGATTATTATTTGAATAATTCGGCGATTGCGTCACGATAATTTCCAGCGGCAAAATGCAGGTGCACCCCTAATTTTGTGAGCATGCGCTGCATATCTGGACCTGCTCCTGCTGCAATTATATCGCTTACCTTGTGTTCGCGCATGAATTTCGCTATGCTTGCGTGATGCAGGCCTTCTTGCTCTGCTTGATGCAATTCGTCCCACTTTACATCAATTTCTTCCGGCTTTCCTACCATATTTCCGTCGATTGAAACTATTGCAACGCGCGGGGCCCTACCTATTCCAGTAAGAATTCCGTCCTTGTCTATTGTAGAAAGGACAACTCTTTTTTCCTCTTCTGGCTGCGAAGCTTCCATTATAACACCACAATGACATTGCGATAGACTATTTTTGCAAGCAACATATTAAAGTTATAGCCACGTTTGGATATATACTTCAAACTGCAATATCTTTTTAATTCTTTATAGAGCAAGAATATTGAGGTGAGCACGTGTTCGAACTAAAGATAGATGACGCCAGGTACTGGAAAAATTGTGTTGATGCTATAGGAAGCCTTGTTGACGAAGGCGCGTTCAATATTTCAAAAGAAGGAGTTGCGCTAAAGGCAATGGATCCCTCTGGGATAAGCATGGTCTCTTTTTTTATACCTAACAAGGCATTTTCCAAATACAATGTAGAGAAAGAAACTAGCGTAGGCCTCAATTTTGATACTCTTGTGAAGGTGCTTGCGAGCTCTATAGGAGGCGAGCAGTTAGTAATGAAAGATTCGAATAACAAGTTCCTCCTTGAATTTGTAGGACAGGGCAGCAAGAGGAGGTATAGACTGCCTATGATAGAAGTAAGAAAAGAGCCAGAGAAGGAACCAAAAATAGATTTTGAGTCCTCAGTGGAGCTAAAGAGCGATGCGTTTAAGGAGATGTTAAAGCACGCTAACCTTATGTCTGCATACATAGGCTTCAAAGCAGACAAGAACATGTTTTCAGTAGTGGCAAAAGGCGATGCCGGAGACCTGGAAGAAGAGCATGAAGGAAGCGGCGAAATAGTAAAGAAGATCGAATCGCAGAAAGCCTCTTCCGCCACGTTCAACCTTGATTATCTTACTAAAATAGTTGGAGCAGCACCTGCAGATTCGACAGTTTCAATACACCTCAAGACTGATGAACCTATGAAAGTGGATTACAAGATAGGAGATGCAAATGTGCTTTACTACCTTGCTCCGTATATAGAAAGCTGATGCACGGAAATAGTGAAAGCAGAAATTGGGGATTTTATGAAGCTTCTTGTGTTCATTGCACCTAACGATTTCAAGGACGAGTCCCTTGATATGGTAAAGATGTTTCTCGAGAGGTGGAAGGTAGACAACGTGCTGACAAGCTACAGCAAGAAGGACTGCGTTGGCTATCACGGTGCAGTTTACACTCCGCAGGTAAACACAAACAAAGTAGACCCTTCGGAATATGACGGTATACTACTTGTTGACGGAAAGGGAATAGAAACGTACAAGCTCTATGAATTCAGGCCGCTGCTCGACCTTGTAACGCAGTTCAACAATAGCGGAAAGCTTATTTGCTCTATAGGCAATGCAACAAAAATAGTTGCTAGGGCAAACATAATAAAAGGAAGAAAAATTGCAAAGCCGGAAGACGAAGAAACCAAGAGAATGGTGCTACTTTTCCATGGCGTGCCTGCGGATGAAAGCGTTGCGATATCTGACAACATAATTACAGTAAGCAGTAGTGATGGCCTGGAAAACGGAATGACAAGCCTTCTTGAAAGAATAGGGGTAAAATAACAACAACATCGTTGCTTTTTTTTCGTTTTTTTTTTTGGTAGCGACTTTCTGCAGAGTTTAGAAATTAGTAGGTAATTTGTTGGAGGGAGGCATGAAAAATCTTATAAAGCAGATAGCAGCAGAGAGGATAGAGATACTTTTAGGGCTTGCGGAAAAGGAGAAAGACCCATATTCTGAATATGCAAAATATTATGTAAGGCTTGCTAGGAGGATCAGCGAGCATTATAAGATAACCATAAATAAAAAGAGGTATAAGGTATGCAAAAACTGCAACGCGCTCCTTATTCCTGGCAGAAACGCCGTGGTAAGAGTAAGTTCTTACGGGTATATAGTATACAGATGTGAGAGATGTGGCAAAGAAGTTCATTTACACTATTATAAGCCAGGCACGCTATTTCCCAAGAATGGACGCTAGCTCTTTCGCGTCATCGAAATCGAGCTCATGATTTCGCCCAAAATTGAAGTTTCGCTTTTCTCCGGCATATCGTGGGATTACATGTATGTGTGCATGTCCTACTATCTGTCCTGCTTGCGCACCTATATTAGAGCTGATATTTATCCCTATCGCATGCAGTTTTTCCTTCGCTTTGATGGCAAACTCTTTTGCTTTCAAGAACATGTGCGAGGTAATCTCGTCAGGCATTGAAAGCACATCAGGATAGTGGTTGCGCGATATGACAAGCATGTGCCCTTTTGAAATAGGAAATTTATCAAGTATTATTGCGCATTTCTCGTCCTCGTACAATATATTACCTTCGGCTTTTCCTTCCAGGATCTTGCAAAATATGCAATCTGACATGAACGCACCTTATGGCTGTATCCAGTCTATTTCGTAATATTCGTATTCGCTGCCTGGTAATTCTATGCGCCTTGCCTTGTAATAAGTAACCGCGGTCTCTCGGTCTGCAATTGCCATTACAAGCTCGAGTTTCAACTGCTTTGCTTCATTGATTATGGCAGAAAGCTCGCTACCCCCTATGTATTCGTTCTCGCTAAGCGAAAGCATCGCATATTTGGGCTTATCTACCCCTGGCTTTTCTATATTGCCTCCTTTCCTGTGGAAAAGCACGAAGTCTATTGAGAGTTTCTTCTTCCTGCTTTTGCCGGGTATTGCGAGTATGAAGGTTTTCCTTACAGAATGCGCAACACGTATTGCCCTCGCCCATTCGGAGATCAGCATCTTTACGTCCCTAGGGAAGACATGCACGACATGCTTTGAGTGCTGCCATTCTCCACCAGCCTTGACTGGATTTGCACCTGGAAAATATATCCTAAAATGGGTACCGAACTTGAATCCAGTCTTCACGACATAGCCCTTGCTTCTCCAATCTACGTATATTTGGAACAGCTTGAAAAAATCAGGACGCCACTTAGATGCAAGTGCAAAAACCTCTGGCTTTGTATAATTTGAAAGGGAAAGCACTCCGTTTTCCATCAAAAAGAGTGTTTCAAATATGTCCGTTTTATTTAAGGTGCCGTGCCCGCTTACTTTGTATGTGCCATATTGGCCTATCCAGTATTTCTCATAGAGCTCCTTGCCGGCTTCAGCGTCCTCTATTATTGCGGTCATGTCCCCGGGAAAGAAAGTACCTATGATTTTCTGCTGGCGAAGCTTAAGCTTTGAGGAGGGATATCTTTTTACAGGAACCTGCCCTTCGGGCTTTAAGCTTGAAAGATATGCGCTGCCCTTTGCTATAAGGCCCCTATCCTTCCAGTCCTTATAGGTAAAATAGCGTGCCATGAGCTTTTTGGTAGAGGAAAAAAGCGATGCGTATGCATTGAAAGAAAGCTCTTTGCCTTTGCTGTCCACGCATCTTGCATTCCTGACATCGAGCAGGTACAGCACTTCTTCAACGTCCAAAAGCATTTTGCCATCTTTTATCTCTCCGAACTCCCCTGTGCGCAATATGTCAAAAGTGGACTGATCCGCAGGCTCTGTCTTTCTCATTGCACTGTTATATTTTAGCTCTAACGGCATTTGTCCACCTTTTCAACATGCGGATATGCTGCTTTCCATTGCGCTAGTACTTTTGTTAGTAAATACTTTTTATTATTTCCGACTCTATGTCGGAAAGCTCTGTGGGTATTACCATGGAGGTCCTTCCGCTTCCTAGCTGAAGGCTTTTAGCTTCATTTATGGTGCAATATACCTTCCTTTCTCCTTTTTGGGAGAGGTTGTGCAAGATTATTATCTTTGCATCTTGAGTTGCAATGCCTTCTTTATAGTGCTTTTCTGCTTCTTCAAGCACATTAATAGCCTGTGAAAGAGGCATAGAGTTGCCTGAAGAAGAGGAGAAGTCGAAAAGGACAAGGCTGTGCAGCTTGCTCTTGCGGTTGCGGCTTATTGTTTCATAAAAAGACACGGGCTTATAATGCTCGCTCCATGTTGGTATAGTGCATATTTGCCCAAATCTATAAAAATCGAGACCACTTTCTCCTATCGCGGCGGAAAGCACTGAGGAGGAATGCAATATTCCGACAGCTACGCCTAGCCTTTTTGCCTCTATGAAAAGTATCTTGTGCGTTGTTGCTACTAGCGGGTCGCCCCCACAAAGCAGGGCTACATCCTCATTTGAAGCTTGCTCTACAAGCTTTCGCGCCTTTTCCTCCAGATCGCTTCGCTCCAGCGCAATCGCCTGCTTGCCTGCAAGCGATTCTATCCAAGACAGATATTCTTTGCTTATGAAGCTAGTATGATGCTCTACAAAAAGCTTGGAACGTTTGCAAACTTCAAGCGCGCGCTGAGAAATGTCGCCTTCGGCAAGTCCCGTACCGACTAAGTAAAGCAATTTACCACTGTCAAATAGCGTTAATACCTGCAGTTTTACTTGTTCTGCAGAACGGATTTAAAAAACATGCGAAATTCGACAAAAGAAAGTGCATTGGCTTATTAGGCTATTCGGATATACCCTTTGGCGTTATCTTTATAACACATTCCCCTTCCGGCACGCTCGGCGAATCGACAAGTCTTACGATTCTCTTGTCCTCCTTGCTTTTCCTTAGATATAGCATGGTCGTGGCCGCATGCGCCAGCACGTTGCCTCCTATCGGTGTTGTAGGATCGCCGAACATTATCGCGGGATTGTCCATCACTTGATTTGTGACATATACCGCAAGATTGTACTTGTCCGCAAGGGTTTGAAGCTTATGGAGGTGCATATTGAGCTTCTGTTGCCTCTCCCCCAATGCGCCCCTACCCACAAACTCCGATCGGAACAAAGCAGTCAACGAGTCTACAATTATGAGCTTGATATTTTTCTCTTGTATGAGCTTGTCCGCACGTTCTATCGCAAGAGTCTGCTCTGGAGTAGTGGAAGCTTTTACAACGTATATGTTTGACAGCACCTTTTCAGGATCGAGACCTTGCGCCTTTGCTATTTCTTCTATCCTTTCAGGCCTGAAAGTGCTTTCGGTATCGATAAACAGCACGTTTCCACCTAATCCACCCTTATCCCTTGGCAATTGGACGTTTACCGCGAGCTGGAAGCCGAGCTGGGTCTTTCCGCTTGCAAACCTTCCGTAAGTTTCGGTTATGCCGTTTGTTTCCACGCCTCCTCCTATAAGTTCATCAAGATCTTTGGATCCTGTAGTTATCCTGCCTATCTCTTTTCTTTTCTCCGAGATTTCTTCTCCTGTAAGGAAATTTACGGTTGTAGACTCCTGGGCCGCCTGTATCGCCTTTTTTGCAGCTTCCACGTTTATTCCGGCAACTTCGGAAAGTTCAGCAGGTATAGAAGCAGCGACTTTGTCAAGAGAATCTATACCGGCTGCACGCAGCTTTGCTGCAGTAGTCTCGCCTATTCCTGGCAGATCTTCTAGCTCTCTTATGGCTTTGTCTTTAGCCATTAAAAACACGCAGGGGATTGCAATAACTTTATCCTCAAATAAGTATTTAAACTGTTTTATTGATTGTACGCCGTCTCTGGCTGTTTAGAATGCGGCACGGGCTATTGCAAAGAAAGTGTAAAGTTAAGGAAGAGAGATAAAAAGTGGAGCGGGTAATGCCCAAGTTCTGAAAATGCACAAGGCAGGAGTTAAGATAAGTATTAAAAAATACAATCTTTCAAAGTATAGAAGTATAAGAATGAGTGCCAGCGTGGGAACCACGCTGGCAAGGCGACCAGTTCTTTACGACCCTCCTACTTAGAGAATTCGCAATTATATACGCCAAAAACACATTTAAAAAACTTTGCTATTAGTGGAATTTTTCCACAAAAATGGAATAATATGACATTCCTTACGCTAGACAAGAAAGGAGTAATAATGGGTTTGCTCCTAGCGGCGGCTTTCCTGATAGTGGGAGGCAATCTAGGGGTATTTTTCATAGCTGTAATGCTTTATTTTCTTATTGCTTCGGCGATCGTAACGCATGCAGGTACGGACAATAAAAAAAGCATGCACCTTTATCAAAAAAGCAGGGGGGTGAAGAATGTATTGGCAAACGGCATACCTCCGCTTGCTTTTGCTGCGCTTTTCGGGCTTGAAAAAAGCTTCGGCTCGAGTCACGTGCTTGCAATTGCATCTATTGTAGGATTTGTGGCGAGCATAGCTGCAGTGACCGCTGATAAATTCAGTAGCGAACTAGGTGTGTTGGACGGAACTCCGAGATCTATCATAACAGGAAAGGAAGTCAAAAAAGGGGTATCAGGAGGGGTAACAGGACTGGGGCTGGCTTCTGGCCTTGCAGGCTCTATGCTTATGTCCCTTTCGCTTTTAGCGCTGCCTTTTGGATACGGCGTAAATGTGCCGGCTGTAATGGCTATTGTAGTTATCCTGGCGGGGTTCTCAGGAACGATAATAGACTCTTACTTGGGCTATTTTGAGGAAAAGGGCATAGGCACCAAGTATACCACCAACTTCTTATGCGGCATAAGCGGAGGCATAGTAGGCTTGTTACTGTACCTGCTTGTAGTATAGCAATTGCAATTCTTAAACAATACCACTAAAATGACTTACAAATCTTATAGTGTGTGATTGCAAGGTGCAGCTGGTGCACTAATGAAGGCTATCGCGAAGCTCTTCCACGTTATGCGGCTTCTTTTTCTGTATACCTTAGCTTATTCAACATATACCAGGATAAGAGAAACCTGTTGAAAAGCTTGGTATTTTGTGTTTTTAGGAAGATGCGAATCCCCTGATTTTCATTTCAACATCTTTCCAGCTTCTCGCCCTTTTAATACTGTCTGTTTCTTTTATATCGCGATTCCAGGGCCTATCAAACAAAACCACTTTCTTGCCGTTTTCGGCAAATTCTTCGGCTGCGTGAGGATTGTCATCTACGTATATGTTTATTTCTTCAGAAAGTTTTTCTGTATGGTGCTGCACATGTATGAGCTTGTCGTATTTTATCCTATTATGTTCAAGCAACCCTGTTATTTGGGCATTGCTTGCAAATGAAGCGGTAATTACATAGATAGAGAACATCTTGTGCAAATCGGCAAACACCTTTGGGAGAAGAGGATCTACAAGCTTTGTGTTTTCGTATTCTTCCTTCCAGGCTTTGGCAAACAGCTCTTTCATCTTATCTTCATCTATAACATCAGAGAATATCTCGAACAGTTTCCATTTTGTGATTTCGTTGATGCTTGCGTTTTTACCAGTTTCTTTGTTGAAAACCTTAAGCCAAATACCCATATAGTCTACAATAGTATCGTCAAAATCTACTCCTATTATTTGCTTACTAGTCAAGTATAAATCACTGTTTGAAATTATTTGGCACTTTGCCATGAGTTGTTTTGCGCGATAGATTTTTTAGTATTTTAGTATTTATTTCTTCTTGTATCGACAAATGCAAAGGTCCCAATAAATTCTGCGACTATACAACCCTTAATTATCTTAGAGTTATTGCATTTTCTGCTAGAACTGATGAGCTTTCCGCTATTGTTGAACTGCGAAAGCATAAATGCGGGCACCGGGATTTGGACCCGGGCTACAGCCTTGGGAAGGCCGTGTCCTACCAGGCTAGACTATACCCGCTTGCCATACCCTCAAGTTATGTGGTTTGAGTAGATGCTTAAAAACCAATTTTAAGGAAGGCATATTCTGCTTCTGACCCTTGTCAACGTATGTAAGAAGGCTTGCCTCCAAACTCCTCCCCGGACCCTTTTTCTACAGGATTTGAAATCCCCTGTGCTTGTGCTTCTGCTTCCTTCACCACTTTTGCTGTTTTCTCTATCATAACGTCAAGGCGTGACGTATCAATCTTAAGCCCCAGATTCTTTGAAAGAACTTTGAGAACGGACTTTGCCGCTGCAGCATCGACGCTCAAAAAGGAGGATTCCCCCATTAGGCAGATCCCGTCAAGTTTCTCCTGCTTCGCAAAAGCGACTATAAGGCCTGCCGAACCGATTATCGTGCCACGCGTCTTGCCAAATATTATTCCGCTGTCTCTGAACTTTTCCACGACTTTTGCGCTGGTGGCATTGCCAAACACTTGTGGGTTTTCAACACCAACGTTACCCGAGCTATAGCCGCCAAGAGTATAGACAAAAGTTCCGCCCAGGCTTTTAAAATATTCGAGTATCTTGGTATTGACAAGGTACTGGCCTTCCGAGCTTAGCGCTTGCACGTCGCCGGTCAGGAGGATAATGTCGCTTTGTGGTTTCTTCCTTTTAATTAGATAGAACCTGTTGCTTGCAATGCGCACTGTGCCTTTTTTTGTCATTATTACTTCATAGGGGAATTGGTCTGAATACAAGGTAGCTATCTTCTTGGCGTTGAACTGCTTTATAAGATGCAAAACTACCAATCTGCCTACATATCCTATTCCAGGGAGTCCGACTACTAAAATAGGTTTGTAAGGTTTAACCTTTTCATGTTCCACTATTGTTGTGCCGTGCATATTAGTCGCCCGTACCTTGGTTCAGCTTGAAATTTAAACTTCTAAAAACATTTATGCGTAAATGTACGCACTTGCTTTCTGCTCGCTGCAAAAGGTTATGCAAAATAAGATTCAAATACGCTTTCTTTTTCTTTTTTGAGCTTTTCTTTTTCTAGCGAAAATACCCCCTTCAGCTTTACCTTTTGCATTATCTCTTCTATCTTCTTTATCTTTGCCTCTGCTTTGGGGTAACTTTCACCTTCTGCAACTACTCTATATTTTGGGGCGCTTATGTAAGAAAGCTTTGCTCCTGTCTCTACGATTTTTGAGAAGATTTCGTTGTTCTGCGATGCTCCTGATTTTGTATTTTGATTTAGCAAGGTCATTATATAGGAAACCTTGAATGTGCGCCTATGCATTATGCTTTTTATGTTTTCTTCTATTGCAGAAATCAATTGGGGAGGTATCTTGGAATCCTTTAATGAAGCAGAGTTTTCCATTATAGCTTTGGCAAAATTTGTGAAATCCCCGAATTCTGACAAGACTAGAGAAGCAAGCGCCTCTATATTTTTCTGCCCGGTGCTTTTCGCAAGCTGCCTGAACATAGCAGAAAGTCGTCTCTCAAGCTTAAAACTGTTGATTTTGTCCTTTTCCTCCTTCGTAGTTACTTGCTTTATAGAAGCATCTATAGTGTGCCTTTCCCTGTCAAAATAGATGATTTTGCAAACGACGTTCTGGCCTACCCTAAGATGTTCGTGTATATTTTTTATCCACCCGAATGAGACTTCTCGCAACGGAATAAATACCTCCAAATTGTTGAATTCGGGAAGCCGGCAGTATGCGCCAAATTGCATTACCTTTGATATTTGCCCTATTACAACCTGATGCAGTTGAGGTAGCTTTTCGTTATCCATTTGTTCACTTGGCTTTTATTTCGAGCTTCTTTTTAGTGCGCCCGCCTATAACACGCTCTACGCTATAACCACAGTCCTTACATTTAAGTATGACTTTCTGCCTTTTTCCTATTTTGATTACCTTTGCAACTCCTTTTACCTTCCCAAAGTACCCTTTTCTTTTCCTTTCAGCACGGCGCTTGCCGATGTTAAAAGTAGTCTCGGGCTTCTTGGAGTAAAGCTTCACTGAATGCAGTGTGTGCTTGTCGCATTTTGGACAGTACGCCATTATTTCATTTACCATTTTCATAAAATCATCTTACGTTAAGCACTTTTGCGTTCTTATTTGTTGATTTCACTGTTTATTATATTTTGTGTTTTTTTAGTTTTTAGGGTTGAAAATGCTTATGTGGGCAAAAAACTCCTTTTTTGGGTGTTGCCTTACTTCTTGGTCAATTGGAGCATATAGCCGCCGCCTTTAAGAACTCGGCATCTTCTTTATCTACTACAGGCAAAAGATCGCCTTTCTTTAATGGCCCTATCCTTTTACCAGAAGGCAAAAGGAGTTCAGGAATATCTTTTACTACGTTTAAAGTTTCTTCTTTCGCATGCTTGGCCGCTGTTTTGTCAAAGACTTCTGCCTTGAATATTGTTGAAACTTTTTCATAAAACTCTTGCTCTATTTCTATAGAAGGCTGGGGTAGAGGTTTGTTGTATGCTATATATATTAGTATTTTTTGCTTCCTTTTTTCTATAAGTTCGCTAAGTAGTTTTTGAGCGTTGCGCTTTGTTTCCAGCTCTTCATCACCTTTCAACGAAATTAAGTAAGCATTTATATCTTCGTAAAAAGTTTTTGGAAGAGTTTGAAGCTCATTGGTCTTTTTTTCTTTGTAAGAAGCCTGCCAGAGTATTTCGTAAGAGAGATTTTCTTCCATCTATACACCCCACAGTTCCACTATTCGCGTAGCTATTATTATATATGATATAAATTAAATTTTAAAAAAGTTCATAAAAACGCGAGCTAGAAAAGTCCTAGAAAAAATAGTGGAATAATGGGGTGTAGCGAGGGGTGGATTTGAACCACCGATCTCCGGGTTATGAGCCCGGCGGGCACTCCAGACTACCCTACCTCGCTATATGATAGTCTTTTTGACCAGGAACAAATTATATCTCTTTCGGTAAATTTTTCCAAGCAAAACAAACAAAGTAGATATTAAATGTGCTTCTTGCCTTTCCTTTCATTTTTGAACTATTTTGCTACTTATATTTTTAATATCCCCTTCTTTCTCTAGGATCTTTGCTTCCTCCCTGCTTAGCCTTTTCATACTACTTCCGCAACCCATGCATTTGAAGTTCGCTTCAAAAGCAGAGTCAAAATCGAAAATAAGCTTGCTATCTTTATAACATTTCTCACATATGAAATAGTCATCGCTTTCAGTTGTTATAGGAGATACGCTGTTTTGGTAGCTTGAATTTATATAGTTGTAAAATTCATCAACTTTTTTGATATTTATCGTCCAAAGAAACGAAAGCCACCCTTTAGAATTCTTCAGTGTAGTGTAATTTGTGACACCATAGCCTTGTAGTATATTTAGTACCCTCCTTACTACATTTATTTTAACTCCCAGCTCTGCTGCTATCTGCTCGTCGGTTTTTGCAGAAGTCAAAGTCTTGAGAACCTCCTCCGATCTTTTACTTACATTCTTCCTAAGATAATCCATCACTACCTCATTTTTTGTTATATCCTCTATCACTTTCTTTACGTCTACCTTATATCTCTCCTCGATTTCCTTCTTTGTCTTTATTATCTGCTTTTCCTTAGCTTCTTTCCTTTCTTCAGATGTACTCTTGACCTTGGGTTTAATTGTGCTGCTGCTCCTATTCGTTTTTATTGCTACCTTATCCTTGCTCGCACGCGCAGAACCTGCAAGAGGTTTCCTTGCCTTTTCATGTACCTTTTTCGCAGCAATTTTTGGCCTTGCCTTTGTAGCACCTGTATGTAAAGCCTTTTTACTCTTTTTCGTATTCTTTCCAAGCATAAGAAGCACCTTTGGTACGACTTGAGAGTCAACCATATATATTTATTGCTTTTCTAATATTTATACCTTGCTGTATATTGTGCCGTATAGTATACTATACCTGCTATCTGCGGGTGCATGCCGCTACAAATTGCTGTAAAAGCATCTTAGCCGCGTTCTGCCCTGTATCTTGGTGCAAATAGCAAGGATTTAATTATCTTGCAATAAAAATGAGATGCTAGGATAACGTCACATTGGTGTAATCATGGGATCATATAACGAGATTTCAAAGACTTTTAGGGATGAGTATCGCTCGAGAAGCAGCCTTTATAAGAATCGTCTTGAAAAATGGAGTGCTGAGCCTGTAGTAGTAAGGGCAGAGAAGCCTACGAACATTGCAAGGGCAAGGCGCTTGGGCTATAAAGCTATTCAAGGTGTAATAATTGCCAGGGTAAGGGTAAACAAAGGAAAGCGAAAGCGCCAGAAGGCAGATGGAGGCAGAAAGCCTTCCAAATCTGGCCGTTTCTTCTCCCGGGCAAAATCTCTCCAAAGAATTGCTGAAGAAAAGGCAGCACGCAGGTTCAGCAACTGCGAAGTCTTGAATTCCTATCTTGTGGGTTCTACAGGTCAAAAAGCTTTCTATGAAATAATTCTTTTGGACAGAGCAAGCAAGTCTGTCGCCTCAAACCCATTGTATAAAAGTATAATCTCGCAGAAGGGCAGGGCATTCAGAGGCGTCTGATTGGCGCCTTTGCTTTTCTGCTCAAATTCTTTATTCTTCCTCTCGCTTGGTGCTTTCATATATCTCTGCCGCGCCCCTGAGCATTATAATGGCAAACAATACTGCAACAAGTAAATACTCTATAATTGCAGGATAATCCAGCGCGTAGAAAAGGGCTAAATAAGCAAAAGCAAGAAACTTGACTAGGTTTATCAACGCCCTGCTGGTATTTGAAGAATATACTGCTTTTGCAAAGCGGGTTTTCATCTTTGAAGATGTGCCTTTCGCCGCCATCAATGCGTCTGCGAAAGCGTGCCTCGTGACGACGAGAAGCACAACAAAAAGTGCGATAGAACCTATTTTGTCAAAGAACGTGTAAAGGAAAAGCAGCCAAAACGTGTATTCCATGACCCTGTCCCCTGCAACATCTATCCTGGGCCCATAAGGAAAGTGCTTTGAAATATTTTCTTTTATGGGCTTTACTCGCTCCTTGGCATTGACATCCCCCGTAGCGGCTCTCATGTACAAGGTAAAACCTATCTTGCCTTTGCTCTCCTCCTTTACCGCAAGATAGCCGTCTATCCCATCGGAAGCGAATGCTATCGCAACGAGAACTACCGCCACCCAGGGTAGCATCTTTGCTATTACCATATATGCTACGATAAAAGCAAGCAGCACTCTTACCAATGTGGCCTCATCGCTGCTTCTCATGCCAAAACCTTCAGTGCATCATTGGTACAAAAGGGCCGTTTAAATTATACGCATTTAACCCCTGCATACCCCCAAGCGCCAACAATGGCGCCATGAAAAGCGAAAACAAAAGCATTACGACAATAATTGCAAGGGCGATCGAAACAAATATAGCGCCTATTGCAGCAAGCCTGCTAATCATCTGTATATTTGAAAGCGCTATTACAAGAACTACTATTTGCCATATTGCAAGTACCATCAAGGCAATCACACCAAGTATCGGGAGAGGCACAAGCCAGTAGAAAAGAATAACAGGTAGTTCTCCAAACATAACAGCGCTGAACGTTTTTGCATAGTTGCCTTTCCACGCGTGTAAGAAGTTATATCCAACAAGCTGATATATCGCCGCAGAAATGAAGAAACCCACCGGCACAAGTATCCAGAAAAGCGCAATAGCCTTTATTACAATAGTAATAATGGAAAATGCCGGATTGTAAAGCAAAGGCAATGTCATCGCATATGAAGGCACGTTGCCGTTAAAGTATGCCACAAGTAAGCCTATAACTGTAAACGCTACTAAAGGTAGCAAGCTGAATTCATAATAGAAGCGAAGTGCTTTAATCACAGGCATGCCTTTCTTAGCATTTTCTTGCGGGCTAAATACTATCCCTATTCCTCTTTTCAAATCATCAGCGAATGACATTTTATCACTCAATTTTGACACTTTAGAGTATGTGGTTTACCATTATAAAACTATCGCCATCAGTTGCTTCCCAATTCAATCTGCACCATAAGAAAGCTTTGGCTTTTTAGGCAAGTCTCAAAGCGCGTGATTACTCTATCCTCTCTTTTATTGCAGATCGTGGCAAACCGGCAACTTCAGATCTGTGAAATTAATTGTGCACAGCGCGCGCTTTTTACCCTTTCTGTTCCAATCTGCTTGGTTGACCGAAATTGGTGTGAGCCATGATTTTTCACCGCCCTGCCAGCTTTTCCGCAATTCCTGAAAATTCTCTCTCTATCTCACTGTCAAGATAGATCGGCACCTTGCCAGTATCTGCGGCCTCCTTAAGCTTATCATCGCTTTTTACTATACCAAGCACCTCCGTACCTAGTTCCTTTGCAGCTTCATTAGTGCTTTCGCTAACCTTGCCGTTTGACATATTCTCCACTACGCCTAGTATCGCCATACCGAGCCTTTTTGTCATGAGCCCGGATCTTATCGAGTTTATCGCTGCTACTTTTTGTGGAGTTGTGACTATTACAAAACCTTCCATATCAAGCAGTTGCATTATTGTTAGTGGAGCATCGCTGGTTCCTGGCGGAAGATCTATTATAAGATAATCAAGCTCACCCCATTCGGTATTTTCAAAAAAGTCGCCAAGCATCTTGGTAATAAGTGCCCCCCGCCATATAATGGGCTTTTTTATTTCATCTACTACCATCGCAGTAGAAGCAATTTTTATCCCATCCTTTACTACGGGCTTTAATGGGTATTGCGGAACCATCTTCTCATTTATTCCAAGAAAAATTGTTACATTTGGGCAATCTATATCTGCATCTAGAAGTCCTACCTTAAATCCTTTCTCTTTAAGAGCATACGCTATGCTTATCGCTATTGTGGTCTTACCAACTCCCCCCTTTGCGCTGTATACTCCTATCTTATGCTTTATTCCTGAAAGTTTCTCTTTTACTCTCTCTTTTTGCCTTATAGTATTTATAAAGGAAGGGTGAATATTTCCCTGCCCTTGCGGTTCTCCCTGCATGTTCCTCACTCTAGTGTATCTGAATGGTTGAATTTGAAGCATATAAAGCATAGCAAGTTTTCCTTTACAAGCTCTACAATTCTACAAATTTCTCTCCAAAACAAGGCTATCTATTTTATGGCGATATCGAGGTAAAAACAGCAAAATTTATATAACTTAACAATGTTTATATAAGAGTAGAGGTGAATAGAATCCCTGTCTTGTAATGTGCAAACTCTTAGATAAGGGATCCGCTAATTTTTCAAAAAAGGCAAAAATGGCGTTCGAAAAATAAAAAGGTGTATAAAATGGCTGAAAATCAACTCGGAAACCAGCAGGTATTGTATCTGCCGGAAGGCGCAAGTAGAGTATTAGGTAGGGACGCGCAGCGAATAAACATAGCTGTTGCAGTGGCTGTTGCAAACGCTGTCAAAACAACACTGGGGCCAAAAGGCCTCGACAAGATGCTCGTCAGCGATTTGGGCGATATAGTTATAACAAATGATGGAGCGACAATACTCAACGAGATGAATGTAGAGCATCCTGTCGCAAAGATAATGGTGGACGTAGCAAAGACGCAAGACAAAGAAGTGGGCGATGGCACTACAACCGTTGTAATCCTTACAGGAGAGCTTTTGAAAGGCGCAGGCGAGCTTCTGGAGCAAGCAGTCCATCCAACAACTATAATAAAAGGCTACAAGATCGCCGCGGACAAGGCAAAGGAATTTCTCGAGAAGCATGCGAAGCCGATAGACATAAACGATGACGCGACACTCAGTAAGATCGCTTTGGTAACATTGGGCTCCAAGAACATAGGAGACGACAGCGCAAAGCTTAACATGGCAAAGCTAGCTATAAAGGCGATAAAGCAGGTAATGGAAAAGGATAATTCAGGCAAGATCTCGATAGACACCGATTTCATAAAAGTAGAGAAGAAAGCAGGGGGCAGCATAAACGACACAGAGCTTATAAACGGAGTGTTGATCGACAAGGAAGTAGCTCATTCCGGCATGCCAAAGTACATAAGCAATGCAAAGATTGCCTTGCTCGATGCAGCACTTGAAATAGAAAAGACAGAAACAGATGCAAGGATAGAAATCACCTCTCCGGAGCAGATGCAAGCATTCCTGAAGCAGGAGGAGCAGATACTGAAGGAAATGGTCGAGAAGATAAAGAAATCTGGCGCAAATGTTGTCTTTACTCAGAAAGGCATTGACGACATAGCACAGCACTATCTTGCAAAGGAAAACATAATGGCCGTAAGGCGTGTCAAGAAGAGCGACATGGAGAAGCTTGCTAAGGCCACAGGAGCAAGAATAGTGACTAGCATAGAAGACCTTGATACAACATATCTGGGCTTTGCCGGATTGGTAGAAGAAAAGAAGGTCAGCGGAGAGCAGATGGTCTTTGTAGAAAAGTGCAAAGATCCAAAAAGCGTTACCCTGTTCCTTAGGGGTGGCACACAGCAGGTAGTAGACGAGGTCGAAAGGGCAATGGTAGACGTGATAGGCGCAGTAAGCTCTGCAATAAAAGACGGCAAGTATGTGATAGGCGGAGGGGCAATAGAGATATCATTGGCAAACGACCTTAGGAACTTTGCTAGCGAAGTGGGTAGCAGGGAGCAGCTTGCAATACAGACATTTGCTGAAGCTCTGGAAGCAATACCAAAGACTCTTGCAGAAAGCGCTGGCATGGACACCATAGAGACATTGGTACAGCTGAGGAACAAGCACAGGACCAAGGACGGAGAGACAATGGGTGTAGATATAATCAACAACAAGATCGGAGACATGGCAAGGCTTGGTGTGTACGAACCTAAGAAGGTCAAGGAAGAAGAGCTTGTAACAGCAAGCGAGGCTGCAGAAATGATCTTGAGAATAGACGACATGATCAGCTCCAAGAGCAAGAGCCCATCAGGCCCTGGAGGCGCAGGAATGCCTCCTGGAGAAATGGAGTGATTGCTAGCTGATCTTTTGTTTTTTTGTTTTTTTGTTTTTCTGTTTTTCTTATTTTCATTTTTTATCTCTTGTTCTATTCTTTTCTCCTCCTTACATGTTAGCTTAATGCTTGCTACCCCTACCTTTAACTAATTTTACAAAATCGATTCCTTGAATTAAGGCAATTACTTTTCCCACATCTCACAACGCAAAAATGTAATAACCTTTACACTCAAAAATTATCGGTGTTATCGATGAGCGATGTACATATACCCCCTATAGAACCAGTTATGCCTTACCATTACAAAATAAGCATAGATACAAATCTTAAGTCCTTTGTCTTCAAAGGAAATGTCACAATATTTTCGCTGGTAAAACCAGGAATAAAGGAGATAACACTTAACGCAAAAGAGCTGCAAGTTTCAAGAGCGATAATCGAAACTGCAGGAATGGTCCAAGCAGCAAAAATAGAGCAGAACGCAAAAGAAGAGACATTAACGCTTCGCGTTCCAGAGCCCCTTTTTGGCATATGCAAAATAAATTTGGAATTCGAAGGTTTCAACAACGACAAAATGTATGGTTTTTACAGGGCGAAATACATAAATAAAAAAGGCAAGGAAGAATACCTGCTTACTACACAGTTCGAATCCACAGATGCACGTGCAGCCTTCCCCTGCTTTGATAACCCCTCAATGAAGGCTACATTCTCTATAACAATAACAGCAGACAAGGACTATGAAATAATATCAAACATGCCGCAAAAAGACACTGCAATAATCGGCAACAGGAAGACTGTCGAGTTTCATACTACTCCTAAAATGTCCACTTACTTAGTTTATATAGGGGTAGGAAAATTCAAGCACACTAAGGAAATCTATAAGAGCATACCCATTCGCGCATTGACACTAGGGAATAAGAAGGGGCAGGAAAAGGCTTCGCTAGAAGTGGCAAAAAGTGTTTTATCTTTCTATGAAAGCTATTTTGGTATAAAGTATATGCTGCCTAAATTAGACCTTATAGCCATACCAGACTTTGCCGCAGGAGCCATGGAAAATTGGGGCGCGATAACTTTCAGGGAGACTGCGATGCTATGGGATCCGAAAAGCGACTCTCTTTCCTCAAGGCAGAACATCTCCAATACTGTTGCACACGAGATTGCACATCAGTGGTTTGGAGATCTTGTAACTATGAAATGGTGGAATGACCTTTGGCTAAACGAAAGCTTCGCAACATTTATGAGTTACAAGTCTGTCGATGCACTGTTTCCCTCATGGAAGTACATGACACAATTCTTATACGAAACTTTTTCAACAGCATTCGCTGCTGACGATCTCAAGTCTACGCACCCCATAAACGTAGAAGTTAACAGCCCCGGCGAAATAGACGAAGTATTCGACAGGATAAGCTACGAGAAAGGCGGCTCTATTCTTCGCATGATCGAAGACTTTGCAGGACCCGAAACTTTCAGAAAAGGGCTAAATCTATACCTGAACACCCATATGTATGGCAACGCGGCCAAAGAAGACCTTTGGGATGCGATAGCCACCATATCAGAAAGAGAAGGCAAATCCCTTCCTATAAAGAATTTTGCAAAATTTTGGATAGATACTCCAGGCTACCCTATAGTAAGTGTATCAAAGCAAAGAGGCGGCTTCGCCCTTACACAAAACAGGTTCTTGATAAGCGGAAGCGCAGAATGGTCTCCCGCTCCTATACCACTGCATTACATTACAGATAAAGGAAAAACTGGGATTTTTCTGCTCGATTCTAACAAGGGGTTCATAAAGGAGCCTGGGGCAAAGTGGGTAAAGATCAACTATGGCCAGAGCGGATTTTACAGAGCTTCCTATTCGAAGCCATTGCTTGAAGATTTAGGCTCCGCCGCGAAGAGAGGGAAGCTCAGCTCTGAAGATATATGGGGATTGGAAAATGATCTGTTTAGCCTAGCTCGGCGTGGCAGCATCTATGCGAAAGATTACCTTGATTTTGTAGCAAAATACCTTTCAGACGCGAAATATCCCGCGAATTTGAGCATAATTCAGCATCTGGTCTGGCTTTACACTATGCTGTACGGAACTGATCTGCAAAGCATAATAGAAGAAGCGATATATTCCTTTTCAAGCGCATGGCTCAAAAAGCTAGGATTTGCAAAAAGGAATAGCGATACCCCTTTCGATATACTGATGCGTAGCAGTGCCTTCTTTTCTCTCGGTCTTATAGGAGACGAAAAAACTGTCTCTTACGCAAGAACCCAGTTTTCAAAAGGCAGGGAAAACATAGATTCCGACCTAAAGCCGCTGATTTACAGAGTCCTAATTGCAAACGGAAGCTCAAAAGAAATTTCTGAATTCAAGGCCCTCTACCTTTCGGAAAAATCGACTCAGGAAAGGATAAGGCTCCTCCAATCTTTGGGGTTTGTAAAGGAGAAAAAGAGTGCAATTGAACTGCTTTCTTTCTCGCAGTCTGGCGAAGTAAGGCTTCAAGACTCTATATTTGTGCCGATACTCATCGCATCGAATCCGTTTGCCAAGTCTGAGTATTGGCCATGGCTTAAGAAGAATTGGAAAGCTATGATGTCAAAATACGTAGGAGTAAGCCATATGCTTTCAAGGCTTGTCGAAGCTACAAGCTCCTGTTCTACAGAGGCAGAGCTCTCAGATATAAAAGCTTTCTTTTCAAGAAAAGAAAACGTGCGCGATGACATTAAAAGGACAATATTGCAGTCTCAGGAGAGGATTCAGGCGAATATAGCTTTCCTCTGGAAAAACCTCAAAAAACCTCAAAAACACAGGTCAAAGAAAGTAATTTAAGTATGAAATAAGAATAATGATAGTGGATAGGATGGGGCGCTATATAATAGTCACAGGCTCTCCAGGTGCAGGCAAGACAGCCATTACCTCCGGAGCAGGTCCTAAAGACTTGCCACGCAAGCTCAGGCTTGTCAATGTTGGCACCCTGATGCTTGAAGAAGCAAGAAAGCTCAAATATACTGACGACAGAGATAGAATTAGGTATATGGATCCAAAGCATATGGGCAGGATAAGGAAGTTGGCCTTCTCAAAGCTTGCAAAGATGAGTGGCGACATAGTTGTAGACACGCATGATTACGTTGAAGAGAACGGCCGTTTCATACCCGGCATGCCTGAAAGGCTGCTTTTGCAGTTGAGCAAAATAGAAGCATTTATATATGTGGATGCGCCAGAAGTAGAACTGCTATCGAGGCGCAGGAAGGATAAGACTAGAAAGCGCGAAATAGAGGATCCTGGGCTGCTGGGCATCCAAAGAATGCTCAACTTGTCTGCTCTTTCCTATTATTCTTCCACTTTAGATATCCCTGTTTACGTAATAGAAAATAGGACAGGATTTCTTAACGAATCGATCAAGAAGTATGCTTCAATAGTAAAAGAAGTATTAGCTGAAAAGAATCCAAAGGTCCAAAAGAAGTGAAAAATATGCCAACAGCTCCCGTTCCAATGCCACCATTGATTGCACTTTCAATCGTTGCAATAGGGGTAGTTTACGCTTTATTCTCTGTAATCCTTCAGAGGAAGCTGGTAGATCCAAAAAGGATGCGTGAGATACAGTCAAAAGTAAACCAGCTTTCAAAAGAGCTCAATGCAATGATAAAGAGCAACGCTTCCAAGGAGGAGATAAGCAAGAAGCAGAGCGAGCTTATGCCTTTGATGGGCGAGAACATGAAGAAGCAATTCAAGCCGATGATAATAATACTGCCCATTTTCTTTTTGGTATATGACGTGCTGCTAGGAGCACTATACGGTGGCGTGGCAAACGATACCATCAATTTCCTCATGCCTTTGAATTACAAAGGGCTGTTTTTTGCAACAGTGCTCATACTCGGCTTTATCTCTTCAATAGTAATACTTTTATACGACAGGAAAAAGATCAAAGAGGAACAAAAGCTTGAGGCCAAGGTGCAATTTAGCGCGAATAGCCGGGCTCCGCAAGAAATTAATAAGTAGCTGTCGCTAATTTATTGCTCGTTTGACGTTTTGTTGTTGGATTCGCAAAAGTTCCAAAGCGCAAAGGGCGTATCAAAAGCATAAGGTGTTGATTTGCCAAGACCAATGTACAGATCAGGAAGCTTCAGGAAAGTAAAAAGGGTAACTCCAAAAGGCAGAACCGTTACGCATTACGTAAGGCGCAGCTCCAAAAAGCCGCATTGTGCAATATGCGGAACCGAGCTTAACGGGATAAGCGAGGAGGGAGGCAAGAGTCGCAGGACCAATTCCCGCATTTTTGGAGGCGTGCTTTGCGCAAAATGCGCTTCTCGCATAATAGTTGAAAAAAGCAGGATAGAGCAAGGGGGCATGAAGCTTGACGACATAAGCATAAAAGACAAGTCCTATGTTCTTCAGCTTCTTGCCCATTAAGCTGCAAAACCAAAGCAACAGCGAAGCGGATGGGCTCCATGGTAAAAATATGCTTGAGCGGGCTTACCGGAAGCGGAAAAACAACCTTAGGCACGCTGCTTTCAAAGGAGCTCAACATAAGGCATATAACAAAGGACCAAGCCCGCTCTTACCAAGAAATGCTTAAAGAGCTCAGCACAACAAAAAGCAAGGTTCTCCGCCTAGGCCAGGTTGCTGTCCCGAAATACGCAAAAGATTTTGACAGTGAAATAGCAAAGGAAGCGGAGAAGTACAATTGCGTTGTAAGCACATGGCTCTCCCCTTGGGTCATAAAGGGCGCAACCCTGCGGGTCTTGCTTTACTGCAGTTTCGACGAAAGGGCAAGAAGAAAGGCAAGGCAATTGCACATCAGTATCAGTAAAGCGAAGGAATACGTCAAGGCAAAGGATGCCTATGCTGAAAGGTCATTCAAGAAAATATATGGAATAGATATAAGGGATCACAGCGTGTTTGATCTTGCGATAAATACAGAAAAGCTGAACCACAAGGAGGTCGTATCTATAATATCAATGCTTTCAATCATGCGCGACAAAAGAAGATTCAAATAATGACTTATGTTTGCAAAGTTTGCAATACGGTGAAAATATGTTGGCAGAACCAGGAAGAGTATGCATCAAGAAGAACGGAAGGGATGCAGGAAGCAGGGCTGTGATAACAAAAGTTGAAAATGAGAATTTTGTAAAAGTTGTTACGGCAAAGAGAGGCAAAGAAAGGAGATGCAACATAAGGCATCTAGAGCTTCTTAATGAGAAAGTGGACCCCCGCTCGCAAGACGAGATAAGCAAAGCGCTAGGAATAAAGAAATGAAAGAAAATAACACGTTCCGTTTTTGTAACTCTTTATTTGTAGGAGCTGTAAAGCGACTCTATCGCTGCTTTTACAATCTTCTCTTTGCTTCCGTCTTCAGAGAGCATTTCAAACAATCTCGCCGCGTCTATCTTACCGCTGTACCCATAGTCCTTGAGCCTTGACTTAAGTGCTTCTATGCCTTTTTCCTTTATCGGCATGCCTCCAAGCTTGCTTCCCCTTACTTCTTCTATGCTTTCCTTGAGCTCTGGGTTTTCAAGTTTCGAGGTGTCTATGTCGATTATTGCATTTTCAGAGTATTTTTTTGCCATCGACCTAAGCTGCAAATCCGCACCACTATACCCTAGCGCCAATACTCCCTCAACAACAAGCTTTATTATAGGCTTGTCCTGTCCTTCCTTAAGTATCTTGGCAAGCTCGTTCTCGCACATTTTCGATATCTCGCTAGGTGTGTTATCCTCACTTTTGATGTGCGATACTACAAACCTCCTGGAGTTTATGCTTATAAACTTGTAACCCTTGGTTTTGGTGTCGTAAAGCACAAACCCTTTTGGATCCTGCTCACCCTCTTTGAGTTGCGTGAGCACCGTGCTTCCGGGTATTATAAACTGCTTGCCGTGCACCTTGGCATCTACTCTGCTGTGTATATGCCCGTCAACATAAAGGTCAAATCCTTCCGGAAGGTCCTCGTAGTGTATAAAATCCTCGCTGAATGGAAGTATTTCATAAATCGACTGGTGAAACATGAAGATGTTGAAAGCACCATCTTTCGGCTTTGGGTTTAACTCTTTAAGTTTTTCCCTTACTCTCTCTTCAGATATGCCGCCAAGTCCATATACCGCTACTTTTTCTCCATCTTTTTCTATTGTTGTCCTTGCCTCGCTCGTATCTACAAGTATACCTGCGAGCCCCAAAAGGGCAAGAGCATTCTCGCTTCCTATAGCGGTTCTCTCATGAGTCCCTGAAATAGCCACTATAGGTATGCTGGTGTAAAGTTTGCCATCTCCCCCTTCCTTCCCTTCTATTTTGGATTTTGAATCTATTACGTTACCTGCTTCCCTGAATATTTTTATTGCATCGGCTATGACGTGGGGCTGTGGTGCCCTTCTGTCAAACACGTCTCCTGGCACGATTATTGCATCAGCTATTTCTGCAGCTTTCAAAAGCGCCTCGCGTGCTTGCTTCAGTGCATCTTCCTCGAACTTTTCGAAACCTATATGCATATCCGAAACTATGGCTATAAGCATACAATCATTGCAGAAATACTTAGCTGTTCAAATAATATAAAATGTTTGCATATGTGCTTTAACTGCTTGCTGCTCGGATGATTTTAACCCAATTCAAAAGTCAAATTCAAAAAAGCGAAGGAAAACAGGTATCTGTACTGCATTCAAGCTAAAATATTGCGCTTAATTAATTTTATCATGCGCTTTCTTCTGCTTGGCGTCTTTCATTTTGTACCTTTTTTATGCATTCTTCAAAAAATCTTTCGAGAAACTCCTGCGATGCTTGCTTCAACGGTCCGTAAGCACCAGCAGCTGCCGGGTGCCCTCCTCCATTACCTTTTATTATAGGCGCAAGCTGGCGCATCACTTTGCCAAGATGAATATTATACCTTCTGTCTAAGTCTATGTTAAGCCTTGCCGAAAAAGAAACCTCGCTTTCGTTTTCCGCATAGAATATTGCTATGTCGGCGCCCAGTCTTATGGCGTTATCTGCGGAAAGATTTGCATGCGCATGCGCCTTTCCAGAGACAAAAAGAAGACCTTCCTTTATAAAGACATTTGCTCCTAGCAGGTCCTTTATAGCCCAGGATCTTGATTCTGCCGATTCTTCATGCGACATGAGTTTCCTCATGCTATAATAGCCTGTTTTAGCAATTTCAAGCAGCTCTCCTATCTGCATAAAAGTTTCTGGAGTAGAATTTCTAAGTTCTGCAGAATCAGAGATTATTCCAGCAAGCAGCACTTTCGCTTCTTTCTGCTCTACGTTTTTACCCATCTCTTTCATGAGTTTGTATATTATGCTTGCGGTCGCACAGTAGCTTTCTTCATCAAAGACGTAAACATTGTCTGCATAATTTGGGCCCGGAAGGTGATGGTCTATTATCAGCACAAGTCCAGGGAAATTTTCTATCTTGCTTTTGAATTGTCCGCACTCTTCAAAATCATTTGCATCAAGCAGCACTATTATACCTGCCTCTTCATAGAAAGTGCTCTCTATTTTTATATCTTCAAATCCCGTCCTGTCTAAGATTCTGTTGGCATTTGAAGTTATTATGTCTGGGGTCGTTATCCTGCTTTTGCCAAAGCATTTCGAAACAGCGATCGCGGAAGAAACAGCATCCGTGTCTCCTACGGAGTGAAATGTAATCATTGCTTCCTTGTCGCTATTCTCGACTACGAATTCAGCAAGTTCCTCTATGCTTGAAAATCGATGCATGCAATCATTGCTTCTGCTGCTTTATGCTTCCCTCTATCCTGCTGCGCAACTCTTGGTCTTTTTTAACAGCGCCAGCATATTGCTTGTCTATTATGCTAAGCTTCAGGTCTATCGAGTCTTGTTCCTCCTTTATCTGCTTTACTGCTTCCTCCTTCGTGGTTTCTATTATCACATTGCCTTTGCTTGAATATACCTTGCCCTGCGCCTTCTCTACTTCTTCAAGGGCTTTTTTGTATTCCTCCTTTTCAGAAGAGAGCTGCGCCTTCTGCAGTGCGAGGGACTGCAGCCTGTTCTGAGACTTTTGGTATTCAATCGTCAAGCTTTCTATGTCTTCCATAATATCACTCCATTTATTCTTTTATCGCAAGAATAATAAACAAATCGCACCTTTCCCTATTGCACAGACAAAACAGTGTGTAATTATCTATCTATCTCTGCCATTACTACATCAAGGCTCCCCAGAATCGGGAAAAGGTCCGCAAATTTTGCCCCCTTGGCAATTTTAGGCAGCACAGACAAGTTGATAAAAGCCGGAGATCTCAGCGAAATCCTGTAAGGTTTTTGCTTGTCGGGCACCATATATATAAGCCCTTCTCCTCTAGCTAGCTCTCTACTAACTATTACCTCTTCAGGCTTAGCTGGAGTGCTTATTAGCTTTATGGGCGTGCCCTTGACATCGCCAGAAGGCATTGTGTCCAGCGCCTGTCTTATTATGTTAATACTCTCTAACATTTCGTAATATCTTACCTTATACCTTGCATATACATCTCCGCCTTCAAAAACCTGCGCCCTGAACTTTATGCTATCATATGTGTAATACGGGCTTGATTTTCTTACATCCTCGTCTACTCCTGAGCCTCTGAGCACAGGGCCACTAACCCCGTAAGCTATTGCGTCTTTTTTGCTCAGCACTCCTACATTTTTCGTCCTCTCCATGAATACGCTATTGCTTTCCGTTACGCTCAAGTATTGGTCTATCTGGTCTTCCAGGTAATCTGCTAGCTCATAAGCCCTTTTTGAGAAATCAGCAGGCAAATCCTTGTTAAGGCCTCCTGGCCTGAGGTTAACATAAAACATTCTGCTCCCTGCCACATCTTCAAGGAACTTCAACACCATCGCCCTTTCCCTGAAGCACCACATAAAAAGCGTAAAGAACTGCCCCATATCGTTGAGGAACGTGCCCAGCCAAAGCAGGTGGCTCGCTATTCTTTGGAATTCCAGCATGATCATTCTTGCATATTCCGCGGCTTCTTTGACTTCAACTCCCGTTGCCTTTTCGACTGCAGCTACGTACAAATCGTCCCAGCCTAGCGGGGCGACATAGTCCAACTTTTCAACATAAGGTGGGTTGACCATATACATTCGTGTCTCCATGAGTTTTTCAACTCCCCTATGCAAGAATCCTATTTTTGGCTCAACATTGACTATTTCGTCTCCGTCAAGGTCCACGATTAGCCTAAGCACCCCGTGGGTGCTTGGGTGTATCGGCCCTACATTGATTCTTGTTATTGCCATACTTCTCCACTTTGCCTTTTCCTATTGCAATTTTTCGTAGTCCTTGCCCCATTCGAAGCTTTTCAGCAACGGAGGGGTTTTGCCGTTCCATTTTTCAAGCAAGAGTCTTCTTGCTTTTCTTCCAGCAATCTTTATACCAAACATCTCCTGCATCTCTCTTTCATACCAGTCAGCAGCCGGAAATAGATCTGTTATGCTTTCTATCTCTGGTTTTTCATGCGGTAGCTTTACTTTCAGTACCTCCTGTTCTTTTGTATCAATACTGTAAAAAATGTAGACTACTTCGAAGTGCGTGTTGTAATCAACAGCAGTAAGCTTTTTCAAGTAGTCAAACTTGTTTTTCATCGTCTCTAATGTTTGGAGCAATACTGCTCTCTCTATTTCCTGCAATTTTATCACCTACTTTTTCTTGAAGTTTCATGAACGCCGCAAAAAGATTTTCAGGTTTTGGAGGGCATCCCGCAACATACACATCAACAGGCAGAACTTGGTCTATGCCTTTTACTATATTGTAGCTTTCCCACCACGGACCTCCCGAAGTCGCGCATTCTCCGAAAGCTATGACATATTTCGGGCTTGCCATCTGCTCATACAGCCTTTTTACCCGCGGTACCATCGACTTGGTCACCCACCCTGCAACAACCATAACATCGTTTTGCCTGGGCGTGCCCCTAAATATAAGGTATCCCTTTCTATCCGCGTCTATCCTTGAAGCAGCGAAGTCAAAAAGCTCCATTGCGCAGCATGCGAGGCCGAACTGCGCAGGCCATAGCGAATTTGCTCTGCCCCATTTTATCAGGCCTTTCGTGCCCGCCTTCACGATTTTGCCAAGGTTTGCAAACATAACGCTCGTTTGCATCCCTCTACTTTTAAGGGAATTTTGAAGAAGCTTGTTCATCTCTTTTTCCGCGTTTTCAAACTCCTCCTGCGTATATGGTGTTCCCAGATCCTTATTCAACTCGCCTTCTTCCATCAATCTCCCCGCTATTCAAAATACAATAGTTCATCTCTCGACCTTGTGTTTTATTAGTGCATATCCTGCTATTGCGAAGAACATTGCAAACGCTATCAGTCCTAAAAGGGCCATTCCCGCAGCAAAACTTTCCGAATAAATGTATGAGGAAAGCAAAAGCACCAGTACTGCCACGATTTCGAAGGGCAGGAAAAGCATTATGAAAGGAAAATATTCGTTGTCAACGGTCAAGCTTTTTCCTATTGTTTCCTCGCCGCTTTCGTACGGTGCGTTTTTTACTTCGTTTGACTTGTAATCTTTTCGCAAAAGCCTCGAAGCGAGCAAAAACAGGGCCGGTATTGCTAGCGAAAACAAGGCAAAGAACAGCAAATAAATATAGTTATAGTACATGCTTGCGCCTTTTATTACCGCTATTACTTATGCAAGCTTATTTTTATTATTATTGCATCAGAATGTTACTCTGCAAGTACTCGCCAGCAAAGTGTTATGATGGGGCTGCCTCTTATTGCATATTCAATTCAGGATCCTACTTCGGTAATCATAGCCCGCAGGCTCTTCGAAATCTTGAGCTTTGAAGAAACCTCCATCGAGAACGGCATGCGCCGCTTCAATTCTAGCTATGCCAATGCGATAGAGCTTAACATACCTAACATAAGCGCCGAATTTTTGGACAGCGTAGGAGCAAAATACATAGTTTTTCTAAGCCGACACTCGAGCGCCAAGGGCATTCCTTCTTTCACAACCCACGCAGAAGGCAATTGGTCTACTACTTCGGATTTGGGCGGCAAGCCCCACATGCTTAGCGTCGCTTCTCCAGAAAGCATGCTGGCACTTCTGAAAGGATTGGAAATGCACAATACTTACAAAATAGAAGTCACTTATGAAGCCACACATCACGGACCATTGCTTTCTACCCCCTCCATGTTTGTAGAAATAGGTGGAAGCGAAGAAACGCTTGCCGAAGAGAGGTTTGCAAGTGTCGTCGCAGAAAGCGTCGCTGATTTGCTCGCGGAAAAACCGAGCCAAGAATACAGCAAGGTGGTTCTTGGGATAGGCTCTAACCACTATCCAAGGAAATTCAGCAGCCTTGCGCTGGAGAAAGGCTATGCATTTTCGCATATAATGCCACGCTACTATACTTCCGAAGTGAAGATGCTAGGGCAAGCGGTCTCGCGAAGCACGATAGAACCTGAAGCCGCAGTTATAGAATGGAAAAGTATAAATAGTGTGGAAAGGAACATGATACTTAAAGAGCTCGAGAACCTCGGTATTGATTATGAAGCCGTATAAGCATGCAAGCATCGCTGCTTTATTGCTACTGTTCGTTTTTCTGCCCAGTTTATCCTTCTCTCAATACTGGTTTCAAAGCGGTGTTCGAGGCTCCAATGGTGCAGGATTCAACAACGGCGCAAGTGCAACGATACAGACTGTATACCAAAACGTGAGCGGAGGTTCATTTGGTTTTTGGGTAGGAGAAGATCTCTCAAACGGCGCTTTCGTGCAAATAGGCTATGAAATATCTAACGTAAGCGGCGATTTTCCCAAGGAGTGTTCTCCATCCGGTTGTAGCAATTATACTTATGTAGAGGCAGGAGTGCCAACATGGTTTTGGGAATATTTTCCCAGTGGGTATTCAGGCAGCAGTTTTTATGGTGGAATAGGCGGTAATGCTTCCGCAGGTCTTAACGGCACCTTCAACAACTACTCTTTCAGTTCCAGCGGCAACACCTGGAATTTCTATTTCAATGGCAATTTTGTTGGCAGCGCAGATCTTGGTACGAGCAGCTCTGGTCCTAATCCTCCTACTGCATTTGCTGAATATGCTGATGCTGAGTCAAACAACCAGTATATGTATCCAGTCCTATTTAAGAATATGGCTTTCTTGCAGAATGGTGTTTTTAAGCTAGTGCCAAAAGGCTACTCTTATGTAGGATATGGCAAAGGGAGTGATACCGTACTCCCAAATCTCTACGGAGTTAAAGAAATAGGCAGCTATTCTGATTATTTCCAAGTAGGCTCTGGACTGCCCATACCTCAGAATTATACAATGTTATGGTCTATAGGCTACTTTCTAACTATAAAATCGCAATATGCTAACATTTCAAGCAAAGCCAATTATCTTGCCTACTCTTCTGCAAACATAAGCGCGCCATCAATAGTTTATCTTTCAAATAACAAGCGCGAAATATTTGCGGGGTGGAAAGGTGATGGCACAGGATCCTATACCGGCCATAGCGCAAATGCTACTGTACAAATGGACTCAAACATAACAGAGACCGCAACATGGCAAACGCAATATTATGTTAACGTCACCTCCGAATATGGGCAGATAAACGGCAGCGGCTGGTATGCTTCCGGTTCAGAAGCTACTCTTTCAGTGCCTCGCACCATAATCGCCACCGGTAGCGGAAGCAGAGAGTACTTCAAAGGGTGGAGCAACGGCGAAAGTTCAAGCAGTATATCGTTTGTAGTTTCTGGACCTATGAACTTATCCGCAGAATGGGTTCAGCAGTACCTAGTAAATGCATCCTCTCCATATGGCAAAGTGTTGGGCACTGGCTGGTATAATGCAAATTCCACTGCCAACATACAAGTCAGCGAAACAAATATATCTACAGGCGCAGGCTCAAGAATATCTTTTGAAGAATGGTCAAATGGCAATACTAGCTCTTCCATCCATTTGAAGGTAGTATCTCCTGAATCCCTATCTGCAATATTCGTGCCTCAATATTATGTTATCTTGCATGCCGAAAATGCATATGGAGATCCAATAAATCCTGATTACTTAAACATAGGGGGCAGAAACGTGACAAATGCGACGTATCTCGATGCAAATACTACCTATTCTATAAGCTACGCTTTTTACAAAGGGGTGCCCATTCAAAGCAATTACCGGTTTTCAGTGCCTTCTCCAGAATCTATATCCTTCAAGCTGCCTATATATAACGTAGTATTTCACTCTGCTAGCATATTCGGTACTCCTATAAATGCAAGTGTGATAGTAAAGTTCAAGAACGGAACATCATCAACTTTTTATCTGGGTAGCAACGGCACCAAAGTATTGTATAACGTGCCATACGGCTATGCAGACGCTTACTTTACCTATTTTGGCATTACCCAGTCGGCGCTTACACAATACGGTTCCCCAATTTCCATAATAATGTTTACACCTTCGCTCATTTATGCTATAATAGCAGGTATTGCTATAATATTGGCAGTTGCAAAGATCTCATCAGCAATGTCAAAGAAACACGCTGCAAAACAGAGGGGAGCCAGGGGGTAAAATAGATTTCTGTGCAGCAGTTTCAAAAATATTAAAGCTGAATATGTTCTCTCGGTGTTAAAAATAGCAGACATATATTCATTTTTCCTGAACAAGTTTGGCAATCTGTACGAAATGCAGAAAGAGGCAGCAAAAGCAATATCTCAAAAATTGAATTGCCTTATACTTGCACCTACCGGCAGTGGCAAGACCGAAGCAGCAATGCTACCAATACTCGACGCTTTGTCTCGCGGAAACAACGAAGGGATAAGCGCAATTTACATAACTCCTCTGCGTGCGTTGAACCGGGATCTAATAAAGCGCCTAAAGGAAATGTCTGATTATGTGGGAGTTAGTATAGCAGTGAGGCATGGGGATACAACGCAGAGCGAAAGAAGCAGGCAGAGCAGGAAAGCCCCCCAGATACTTATAACTACTCCAGAAACGCTGCAGAGCATACTGCCAACAAAGTACCTCGGCACAAGCCTACAAAATGTAAAGTATGTTATAGTAGACGAGATTCACGAGCTGTATTACAGCAAGAGGGGCACCCAACTTTCTCTGGCACTCGAAAGGCTTGAAGAAAAGGCACCAGGTTTCCAGCGCATAGGCCTTAGCGCAACGATAGGCAATCCAAGCGACGCCATCCATTTTCTGTGCGGGTCAAGAGATTGCAAAATTGTTTCAGGAGAGCCTAGGAAAAATATGGCACTCTCGGTAGAGCTCCCAGCGAAGGCTCATTCTTACGAGGAATTTAAGGAGCATTTTGGACTTGATGAATCTTCAGCCGCAAGACTATTTGCAGTTGCAAAGCATATACGTGAATCAGATACTGCTTTAATCTTTGCAAATACGCGCCAAGTTGTAGAAGCAGTAGGCAGTAGGCTTCTTTACCTTAACAAGCTGGAGCCTTTTGGGGGAATCGGGGTCCATCACAGCTCGCTTGACAAAAAGGAAAGGATAGAGATAGAGGATCTATTCAAGAACCACCTGCTCAAGGCAATAATTGCTACAAGCTCCCTTGAACTTGGGATAGATATAGGATATATCGATGAAGTGGTGCAATACGGATCCCCTCGCCAGGCAATAAGGCTCGTGCAGCGCATAGGGCGTTCAGGCCACTCCAAAGGGCACACTCCGAAAGGTGTAATTATTGCAATGAATCCCGTAGATGCCATAGAATCAATAGCAATATGCAGGCTTGCAAGCGAAGGCAAGCTCGAATCCTTTAAAATGAACGAGCTTGCGCTAGATGTGCTTTCAAACCAGATCTCCGGCATTGTGCTTGACAAGGGTGTATGCAGCATCGAAGAAATATGGAAAGTTGCACGCAGATCATGGCTGTACCGCAATCTGACAATTGAGGATTTGAAAAATGTCCTTGATTTTATGCAAAAGCAGAGAATCCTGGGCTTTGACGGAAAAATAGCTAGCGCGGGAAACAGGACAAGGATGTTCTATTACGATCATCTTAGCGTAATACCCGACGTGAAAAGGTTCTTGGTAAAAAACACTATCGACAATAGGATTATCTCTACTTTGGACGAGGAATTCGTAGTTAACAACATCGACGAAGAAAGTTCTTTCATAACTAAAGGCTTGCCTTGGAAGGTAGTGAGCATAGAAAACGACATAATCTTTGTGGAGCCATCGAGCGAACTGGAGTCGGCAGTGCCTGATTGGAGTGGCGAGGACATACCTGTAAGCAGGGAAGTATCAGAAGAGGTATCCTCAATGCTGCAAAACAGCGAGAGAGCCTTCGATCTGAAGTTCGTAAAAGATGACGAGACCAGAGGAGAGCTGAAAAGGTTTTTTGAAAAGCAGCAGGAAAAAATATTCAAGCAAGGCAAGATTATAATAGAGCAAACTGAGGAGAACAGCGTAGTCTACTTGCCATTAGGCACCATGGCTAATGAGGCCATGGGAAGAATGCTGGCTCATTTTGCAGCAGCTAGACTAGGCTACAGCGTCTACATGAAAGCCTCGCCCTATTTCATATATCTTGATGCTTCTTCCGGGCTTGATCTTGAAAAATATCTATTTTCAATTAAGGCACAGAATGTTGAAAGCATGCTTTTCAACACAATACTAGACACCGAGCTTTTCCGATATAAGTTTATTCAGGTCGCAAAGATGTTCGGCATCATTGACAGAGAAGCCGTGGTTTCAAAGTCTCTAGCCCGCAAGCTTATCAACATTTACAGGGACTCTCCAGTTTACAAGGAGACGCTTCGTGAGCTTATGACAAACTATTTTGACGTAGACACGATAAAAGAACTTGTGGAAATGATAGACTCAAAGAAAATTTCAATACACCTGCGCAAGGCAAGTTCATTGTCGCATTTCGCGCTCACAGTGCTTAACTCGTTCTATTATACCAAGGAGCTGATAATGCCTTCAACCCCAAGCAGCGAAATACTCGAGTCATTCGAAAAGTTCATGCTCGACAAGGAAGTAAAACTTCTTTGCATGTATTGTGGGTTCAGGTTCACTCGTAGCCTTTCGGAGCTCAAGGATCAGGAAAGGATAAAATGCCCGAGCTGTGGAGGCAGCATAATAACGATTTACAGCGAGGAGAGAGACAAAACAGTAAGGAAGAAAGTCGAAAGCAAGCCATTGAGTCAGAAGGATCGCGCGGTATTCTCAGACGCACTTAAGATTGCGGGCTTGCTAGAAGCATATGGCGGGCGCGGAGCGATCGCTCTTTCGACTTACGGTGTAGGAGCACGGACAGCCTCAAGAATACTGCGCATGCTTAGGCATGAGGACAAGCTGTTTTACATAGACTTGATAAATGCGCAGAAGAACTTCATAAAAAACAGGAAGTATTGGTCTATTTGATTCACGGAGGAGTGTAGCCAGAATACCAGTTTGAAATATAGGTTACTCCCGTTGCTTGGCCATTGTTTCCATTGCCTGAGTAATCGTCGGCATTGCCGTTGAGAGGATACCATGCAACGAGGTTCTGCAAATCAACAGGCGCGCCGCCTATGCCTTCTTGGTAGAGGGCTTGAATTTCGTTTGCTGAGAGCGAGGTGTTATAAAGCTGAACATTTGCTATAGAGCCATTATAGTAACCAGGTGGATCATAACCGTACCCTATATAAAAAGGAGTACTAGCGGTATTTGCTGTAAAGAACTCCTCTAATGGGCTAGATAAGGTACCATAAGCACCTAAATATCCGATTTGTGCGATGCCGTTATATTCAAATGCTATAAAGTACCACGTATCCTTATTTATAGGAGTTGAGAATGCCTGGTTTGAGTTACAAGTATTTATTTCAGCTTCGCCAGGATACTGTCCTACATCTGTAGAAAACCAGTAATAAGGGCAAGCTTGTGTGCCATACATAAACATGTTGCCTCCCTGTAATTGGTTATAATCTTCAAACCAAGCCGTAACTGTTCTGGATGCGGCACCAATTGGTAGTCCTTGAACAGTTGCAGATATCTTTGCATAGAGAGAAGGGTTAAATGATGCCACATACTCTGGCAGCTCGCCATTGCATACTCCTTCAAGGTTTATGAAAGAAGTTGTATCTGGACCGTTCGGCCTGAAAACCTGGCACGCGCCTGGCGGCGCCTTGGGCGCGAAGTTGTTGCCGTTGAAAACGCCAAGCTGGAAAAGCGCGCCCAATACAACTGCAATGATGAGTATTGCCCAGCCATATGTCATTAAGTATTCCATTGCGCTTTGGGCTTTTGCTCTAGCTTTTAACAAAGGCCTTGCCCTGAATATGGCTTTATGATTGCCGTTCCTTTTCCAAACTTGCATGTATGAAGCCTTGCCCGTTTTCTCCATGCCCTCGCTGATACTATTTAAAAAAAACAATAAATACTTTTCTTAAATGCTTCTTTTGGTACTTTTCTAGAAAGAGGTCACTAGATAAATATCTCATGTCATTTTTGCCTGCTTGATCTTGTATTTTGCGTTGTTGAACCTTATTGCTAGCTCCCTGCCGCTGTAAAACATGTGCAGAAACACGGCAACAGAAGAAATAGTCGAGTGCGGTTGGTTTGTTATGCTTACGTTGAAATCTGCAAACTGCCCAAAGTCTCGCTCTCTTCCTTGCAAAGTTACTATTAGCATAATATTCTTGTATGTGCGAATTCTGTAAATCATTTTGTTTATTGGTACTCCTCCTAGAGTAAGATAAACCTTCTCATAATTCTTACTTCTTTCTATTACTTCATTCCAATTCTTTTCAAAATACACGTCGAACTTGCCGCCCCATCTGCTGTTGGTTCTTTTGATGTAGTTTGCCAGTTTCCTGTTTGCTCTCATAGTAAAAGTTACACTCTGTGCTCCAAAAGCCCTTGCTGTTAGCGCAAGGTCTTTGCAGTTCTCATAGCTCCCCTTTCCTATAACAAGCACAGAAATCATTTTTCACCGCCTTCTGTTTCTACTTGTGCTGCTGAAGTTACTTGCACATCAATTAGTTTTGTTCCTGGCTCAAGCTTCATAAGTCTTACACCAGACGCATTTCTCCCTGTTACCCTCACGCTTGCCACATCTATCTCTATTGAAATTCCCTTTGAGTTTATCAGTATCGCCCTGCCTATGCCTGTAATATTTACTGATTTTACTACATCTCCTGTTTTTTCAACAACCCGTAAGTTAAGAACACCTTTGCCCCCTCTCCTCTGAAGCCTGTACTTTTCAATAGGTGTTATCTTGCCATATCCTTTTTCTGTAACTGTCAGTACGCTATCTCCTGGCTTTGTGGCAAGTATACTTTTTACTTCGTCATTTTCAGAAAGCTTTATCCCTCTTACTCCTCTTGCTATCCTGCCCATTTCCCTTACATCTGTTTCCTTAAATCTCGTTGCCTTACCCTTCTTGGTAGATATAAGCAGTTCGTTTCTTCCATTAGATATTATCGCGTTTGCAAGCTCGTCCCCTTTTTCAAGAGGTATAGCTTTTATTCCGTTAGCTCTCGGCCTGGAAAACTTTTCTGCAGAAGTCCTTTTCACTCTACCTTTCCTCGTTGCAAAGACAATGTACTTGCCAGAGAACTCCCTTGTATTAACTATTTCCTCTATCTTTTCTCCCTCCTGCAATTTTACTAGGTTTACAGAAGCCTTGCCGCTTGCATATCTAGTGCCTTCTGGTACTTGGTAAGCTTTTAGCCAGTAGGCTCTTCCTGCATTTGAAAGCAACAGGAGGTAATCCTTTGCCTTGCAGGATATTATCTTCTTTACGAAATCCTCTTCCTTAAGGTTTATTGTTATTATTCCTCTGCCTCCACGCGCTTGCAGCTTGTATGCTGCAGCAGGCATGCGCTTCATGTAGCCGTCATTAGTAAGTATTATTACCGAATCCACATCTTCTATTATATCCTCGTTAGTTATCTCTTCAAAATTGCCTCCTTCTTCTATTGCAGTTTTTCTAGGCACACCATACTGCTCTTTTATTGCAAGGGTTTCTTCCTTTATTATCTTCAATACATTTATGTCATCTGAAAGTATACTCTTAAAGCGCTCTATGCTTTTTTCCAAATCCTTGCCTTCTTCCTGAAGCGTAGAGCTTTCCAAGCCTGTAAGTCTGCTAAGCTTCATGTCAAGAATTGCCGCCGCCTGTTTCTCTGATATATCAAGCGCCTGCATAAGCGCCTCCCTGGCTTCCTTGATCTCCTTTTTGCTTTTTATAAGTGCTGTAACCTCTTCTATCCTGCCAATTGCCTTAAGCAAACCCTGTACTATATGTAGTCTGTCCGATGCGACTTGAAGATCATGCTTTGTCCTATTCTTTATTACCTCAAGCCTGTGTTCTACGAAAACTTTTATGAAGTCTTTCACGTTCAGCGTAAGAAGCCTATTTCCAATTACTGCCACGTTCATTACCGGCATAGTAAGCTGCAGTTGTGTGTGTGCATACAAGCCATTAAGCACCAATTCAGGGCTTGCATCCTGTTTTAATCCTATAACTACCCTTATGCCCCTCTTGTCGCTTTCGTCCCTAAGGCTTGATATCCCATTTATAACCTTGTCCTTAGCGAGGCTTGCTATCTTTGCTACAAGCGAAGCCTTGTTTACTGTATACGGTATTTCCTCTATTATAATCTGTTTCCTATCGCTGCCTTCTATGGTTGCCTTGCCCCTTATGGTTACCGACCCTCTACCTGTAAGGTAAGACTGGAGCAGCTCGTTGTTCATGAAAACTATTCCGTTAGTCGGAAAGTCAGGCCCTCTTATATAGTTTAGCAGTTCGTTTGCAGTAATATCCTTGTTATCAACATATGCAACTATCGCATTGCAAACTTCTGCAAGATTGTGCGGAAGTATGTTTGTCGCCATGCCGACTGCGATGCCAGAAGAACCATTAACCAAAAGATTTGGGAACTTTGCGGGCAGCACAACAGGTTCCATTTCCGTATTGTCGAAATTCGGAATCATTTGAACTGCTTCCTTGTCTATATCCTCAAGCATCTCTTCAGCTATCTTTGTAAGCTTTACTTCAGTGTATCGTTGAGCAGCCGGAGGGTCACCATCTATGGATCCCATGTTTCCCTGCCCTTCAACAAGCGGATGGTTCATAGAGAAATACTGTGCCATTCTAACTAGCGTGTCATATGCAGCTATATCGCCATGTGGATGGAATTTACCTATAACTTCTCCTACAATTCTTGCGCTCTTTTTTGTGGGCTTGTCATGGGTATTGCCCAACATGTACATTGCATAAAGTATCCTCCTGTGTGCAGGCTTGAGGCCATCCCTTGCATCAGGCAGCGCCCTACCAACTATAACGCTCATGGCGTAGTCTATATAGCTCGACTGCATCTCCCTCTCTATCGCAGTTTCTTCTATCCTTTTTTCATCCATACTAACGCCTCACACTATACGTCAAGGAAAGAAACTTCCGAAGAATGCTCTTCTAAAAATCTTCTCCTTTCCCTCGAGTCAATTCCCATAAGTACCGTGAATATCGAATTTGCAAGCTCTGCATCTTTTATGGCAACTCTTTTGAGAATCCTTGTATTTGGGTCAAGCGTGGTTTCCCACAGCTGCTCCGGATTCATCTCTCCAAGACCCTTGTATCTTTGTACACTTCCCTTGCCGTTGTTTTCCTTCAATATTGCATTGAGCTCCTGATCGCTGTATGCATATTTAATAGACTTGCCGATGTTTATCCTGTAAAGTGGTGGATTAGCTAAGTATACATATCCCTTTTCAATTAGCTGCCTCAAATACCTGAAGAAGAATGTCAGCAAAAGAGTCTTGATATGGCTTCCATCTACATCTGCATCTGTAAGAAAGATGATCTTTTTGTATCTTATTTTTTCAGGGTTCAGCATGTCGCCCATCCCTGTGCCAAGTGCAGTTGCTATAGCCCTCAATTCCACATTGCCAAATATCTTGTCATCTACTGCTTTTTCTACGTTGAGTATTTTACCTCTGAGCGGCAGTATCGCTTGATAATTCCTGTCCCTACCCTGCTTGCTGGATCCTGCGGCGCTTTCTCCTTCTACTATAAAAAGTTCTGATTTTTCTGGATCTGTTTCGCTGCAATCGGCAAGCTTGCCTGGAAGCACAGACTCTTCAAGCAAATTCTTCTTTCTTGTTAGCTCTCTTGCCCTTCTTGCAGCTTCCCTAGCCTCTGCAGCCTTCGTCACCTTCTCAATGATCTTAGTTGCCTCTGAAGGATTCTCTTCCAAATATGTGGATAGAAAAGTGTAGACTGTGTTTTCCACTATCGATTTGACGCTTGTATTGCCTAACTTTTCCTTTGTTTGCCCTTCAAACTCCGGGTTTTGCATAAGTATAGAGACTATACCTATAAGCCCTTCATGTGTGTCTTCTCCCTCTATCTCTATTCCTTTGCCGTTTTTCCTGCTATTTTTATCTATATAATTCGTTATTGCTCTTGTAAGGGCAGCATGGAAACCGGTGAGGTGGCTTCCCCCCTCATAAGTCCTTATATTGTTTACGAAAGACAGCACTTCCTCGCTGTATCCTTCTATGTACTGCATCGCGACAGTAAGGCTGTATGAATCAACCTGTTTTGTCATAACAATGGGCTTTGTTACCTCTTTCCTATCTCTTTTGAGGTAATTTAAGAAATCGCTCATGTAGTTTTGTGAGTAGAAAGTAGATACAACCTCAGGCGTTTCCCTAGCATCTATTAATGTTATGCGTATGTTCTGGTTCAAGAATGAAAGATCTCTAAGCCTTTCAGTTAGCATCAAAGTGTCAAAATTTCTAACTGAGAAGATCTGGGTGTCGGGCTTGAACCTTATTGTCGTGCCTGTCTCATTAGCATTAATCTGTTCGACCACTTCAAGCGGTGAAAGGACGTTTCCCCTGCTGAACCTTTGCCTATACTTTTTGCCGCCTCTTTTCACTGTTACCTCTACATACTCTGAAAGAGCATTTACTACCGTAAGACCAACTCCATGCAAGCCTCCTGAAACCTTATATGCCTTGTTGTCAAATTTTGCCCCGGAGTGGAGCGAAGTCATAATGACTTCGAGTGCAGGCTTGTTGAGTTTAGGCATTATATCTACAGGTATCCCCCTTCCATCATCGCTTACTTCTGCTACGTCTGTGCCTTCTTCATTTTCAAGTTTTACTATTATATTCTTGCAGTACCCTGCCACTGCTTCGTCTATCGCATTGTCTATAACTTCAAAAAGAAGGTGAAGAAAGCCTGCGCTGCCTGTAGATCCTATATACATAGCGGGCCTTTTTCTTACTCCCTGTGGCCCTGAAAGCACGACTATGTCATTTGCAGTATACTCCTCATTACTCATTATATTTCGCCTATATAAAAAATTGCATATCGCCTGTAAAAGTAATGGAATTTCATCTTTAAAACCCTTTTGGTATCAGGGTTTTTATTGTTTTCTTGGAGTATTCTTATGCTTCTCCTCAAGGTAATTTTTCGTCAGCAAAATCTATATATATCTTGGAAACCTAGATACGCCTAGGGAAAATGGTTCCTTTGCATGGAGAAAGAGGCAATACTTTGGAAAAGTCTTGGCAATGGGCGCGTAGAATGCATAGCCTGTGCAAGGCGCTGCAAGATACCTGATGGAGGGAGAGGTTTCTGTTTTATAAGAAGAAATAAGGGAGGCAAGTTGTACCTGGAGAGCTACGGGAAACTCGAAGCGGTGCAGCTGGATCCGATCGAAAAGAAGCCGTTTAATCATTTCATGCCTGGAAGCTATGTGCTTGGTGTTGGCACTTCTTCATGCAACTTCGGTTGCCTGTTTTGCCAAAACCACAATATCTCAAAGGAGAAAGAGGTAAAAGGTATCGACATCTCACCCAAAGAACTGGTAGAACTGGCAAAGAAAAACGGCGCCCAAGGGATTGCCTTCACATATAACGAGCCTACTATTTTCATAGAATATGCGCTTGACACAGCCAAAATTGCGCATGAAGAAAACCTTTTCAATGTCTTTGTAACTAACGGCTACATGACATCTGAAGCGGTGCAGGAGATGAAAGGACTGATAGACGCGGCCGTAGTCGACTTAAAGGGCAACGGGGAAGAGAAATTCGCCAACAAATATGAAGCAGTAGTATCAAGCGAAGCGATAAAATCCTCACTTATAGCACTGAAGCATGCCGGCATACATATAGAAATAACTGACCTAATAATACCTCGTGTCGGCGATTCGCTCGAAGCATGCGATAGCCTCACAAAATGGATTTCGAAAGAGCTAGGAAAAGAGACGCCTATTACTTTTACCCGTTTTTATCCCGATTACAAGATGCTAGACTACCCCGAAACACCGCTGGAGACCCTTGTTTCACATTACAAGATCGCAAAAGCAAACAGTCTGAAATTTGTCTATATCGGAAACGTTCCAGGCACGGGATATGAAAATACCTACTGTCCAAAATGTGGCGAAGAGCTAATTTCGAGATCCGGTTTCGAAATCTATAGCTGGAAGGTTACCCCAGAAGGCAAATGCCCAAAATGCGGAGAAAAAATACCTATAGAAGGCAGCCCGCCAAAATCTTTCAAGCATAAGGAAATAAAAGTGCTCTATTAGGCATCCTTTTACTTTTTAGAGCCTCTTATTTAGTCATTGCTTTATAGGTTTTTAGCAAATACCTATGTGGTGGTAACATGTCAAATGGTAATAATTTGGATGGCGATGCTAAAAGAGTGATAATCCTCGGTGCTGCAGGAAGGGACTTTCACGACTTTAACGTACTGTTTAGGGACAACCCCAAATACAACGTTGTGGCTTTCACAGCAACACAGATCCCATTCATATCAGACAGAATTTATCCAAAAGAGCTAAGCGGCAAATATTATCCTAAAGGAATCAGGATATACAACGAATCAGAATTGCCTATTCTAATAAAGAAATTCAAAGCTGAATCATGCATACAAGCATACAGCGACTTGCCTTATTCTAGCGTAATGGAGAAGGCTTCTATAGCAAATGCGAGCGGGGCCGATTTTTGGCTTGTTGCGCCAGAAAAGACAATGCTAAAGTCAAGCAAGCCTGTAATAGCCGTCTGTGCAGTTAGAACAGGTTCAGGCAAAAGCCAAACCTCAAGGTATATATCTTCGTTCATCAAAAGCAAGGGGCTTCGCGCTGTGGTGATACGGCATCCTATGCCCTACGGGGTGCTCAAGGATCAGATAGTCGAACGTTTTGCAACTCTTAAAGATCTGGACAAGTACAAAACCACAATAGAGGAGCGCGAGGACTACGAACCGCACATCCGAAACGGATTTGTAGTATACGCTGGAGTAGATTACGAAAAAATATTAAGGCAAGCTGAGAAGGAGGCAGATATAATAATTTGGGATGGCGGCAATAACGATGCTCCTTTCATAAAGCCTGACTTTATGATTACAGTGGCAGATCCTCTGCGCGCAGGAAACGAGATTTCTTATTATCCAGGGGAGACCGTGGCTCGCATGGCAGATATGATTCTAATAAACAAAGTAAATTCCGCAACAAAAGAGCAGATAGATGAAGTAGTAGAGAATTTGTCACATATAAACCCTAAGGCAAAGATTACCTATGCCGATTCTGAAGTAATGCCCGACAATCCTGGTATTATAAAAGGCAAGAAAGTGCTTGTAATAGAAGATGGGCCTTCAATAACCCATGGAGGCATGCAGTTCGGTGCAGGGACTGTTGCAGCAAAGCAATTTGGCGCAAAAGAAATAGCCAGCGCAAAAGAACATGCAGTAGGAACTATAAAAGAAACATTTGAGAAATACCCAAAGCTCAAAAATGAGCTGCCTGCAGTTGGTTACTCCCCGAAACAAATACGTGATTTGCAAAACACGATAAACGGGGTAGACTGCGATATTGTAATTTCCGCTACTCCAACAGATCTGCGCAGAATTCTTAGCATAGACAAGCCCATAGTACAGGTAAGATACGAGCTAAAACCAAAAGGGAAGGAATTTGATGCAGCGCTCCTGCAATTCATAAAAGCTATCAAGACCAAAAAGCATTAAGCTCAAAGGTGCAATAGCATGAATGAAAGGAAAAAAGTCGAAATATTGCTTGTGCTGCTTGCTATAGGAATAGTAATCTCCGCTTATCTTGTCTATGTGAGCTTCAACGAAAAAGCGCTTTTCTGCGCCACTAACTCAATAATAAACTGTGAAACTGTGCTCACAAGCAGCTATTCGAAGGTATTTGGCGTACCTCTTTCATTTTATGCTTTTGCATGGTTTGCAATCGCAGTAGCAGTAGTCAAGCTGAAGCGCTTCAGGAAATACCTTAAGATCTGGTCGTCACTTGGCTTGGCAGGGCTAGCTTATTCTGCAGCGTCCATGGCAGAAATAGGCAAGATATGCATATACTGCTCTTCCCTCGACATAATACTCCTTGCTAATTTCCTTGTTGTGTTTTGGTGGTTCAATGAGAGTAGGAGGGTTCAGGATTAGAGATCCTTTGCTTGGGGACATAAAAGCAAACCAGTTGGAGCTTTCGATAATAGAAACGCCTGAGTTTCAGCGCCTTCGCAGAATTTCTCAAATAGGGTTTTCATCACTTGTCTACCCGGGAGCAACACATGCACGATTTACTCATTCCCTGGGTACAATGGGGATAACAAAAGAAATACACCGCAACATATACGGAGGCGACAACGAGGAGCTCTCACTCGCTGCGCTTCTTCACGATTTAGGTCATGCCCCTTTTTCCCATGCTTCTGACTCTATCCTGGAAAAATATTTGCATACTACGCATGAAAAGATAGGAGAGAAAAAGATACGCGAAGGCGTCATAAGAGATAAAATCTCCTCGGGACATTCATTCTACAGGTTTTTGAAATACTTTCGGGGAAAGGGGAAGGGCGTAATATTTTCAGGGACTCTTGGCTCAGACAGGATGGATTACCTTAGCAGAGACGCATATTATACAGGAGTCAATTACGGCGTCATAGATCAGCACAGGCTCAAATATAAGCTGCAAATGGAAAAGGGAAAGCTAGCGGTAAACGATTACGATATAAATATAGCCGAATCTATGCTTATCGCACGGTATCTGATGTTTACTGCAGTCTATATGCATCATACCGCCCTGATTGCAGACGCAATGTATGAAAAAGCTCTTTCTGCTGCTATAGACAGCTCTGAAATTGATCCTAAAGAGCTTGAAGAAAGCGATGATGGGGAGCTTTCATTGAAGCTCCAAAGCTACAAGGCTTCTCCTATAGCAAAGAAACTTTTTTCAAGGCACCTATACAAAAGAGCGTTTTATACCGAGTCAAAGGTTGATGCAACAGAAAATGAAATAGCTGAAGGACTTGAACGAGCAGGTGAAGAGGAATTCATAGTTAAAAAAGCAAAAATAAAGCCAAGCGGTGAAGATCTTTATGTAATTGACAAGAGCGGCAGCATTCTCGGCCAGCTTTCCAAAATCTCTCCAATTGTAAAATCGATCAACGAAGTTATCGAAAGCAAGGAAATCCTGGTAGTCGCATGCGAAAAGAGCCGAGTAGAAAAAGTTAAAAGGGTTGTTGGTAAACTCTTATAGCGTATTTGTTGCGGGTCCATAGCTCAGCATGGTCAGAGCGGCTGGCTCTTAACCAGTAGGTCGAGGGTCCAAAAGCCTAAAGCAACAGTTCTAGGCATGGAAATCCCTCTGGGCCCGCGCTTTTTATTTTGAAAAATCTCTCACGTGCTGTTCTTAGGCAGCGATACATTCGCGCCTATAGGTATATTAAGCTGGGTCTCAAGAACATATTTCCCATTCGCGCATATTGTTTTAGTAGAATAAGGAGTCGCATTGTAAGCATAAGTTATAATGCCATTTTGGCTTATCCATAATTGCCTAAGTGGGATAATCGTGTTTTTCATCCAGAAGCACTCTTCTGACTGGTTCTTGAAAACGAAAAGCATTCCAATGCAATTTCCTTCTCCCGAGCAATTGCCTATGGTTGTGCTATTCATATAGCCTTGATACTGTTGTTGAAGACTTGTCGCCAAATAAGCGTTGCCGCGAATATCATTGGCCCTATAAGCTATTTCTATTGCTGAAGTATTGAAATGTGTATTAAGGAATGCAGATCCTACAGCATGCAAGCTATTGTAATCAATCAGATAATAGGCACATATAACAAGCAACAAAATTGCAAACAAAATCAACGCAGAAATCGCTCTTTTGCCTTTATCCAAATATATCCCTCTTTATTTTTGACTTTTCCGAAAATACTAGGAAAGTTATTATTATGAAATCGATTATTATCGCGCCATGCATTATGGTGCAGTAAATGCATATCGAATGCAGCACTATAAATTCAAGGTAAATGAGGTATGGTACTATTGCAAGTCCTATAAACCTCCATACAAACAATATCCTGAAAATCATTTTTGCAATGCTCCTGCGGACTGAAACAAGTGCGATCACAAGCCCTAAGTTCATTATAAACCATATAGCAGCTAAAAGATCGAGCGATATGCCATCTATATCAGAATAGCTGCTCAGAAGCACCTTTGCGCAATTCAGCCGTGCACCGAATATAGAAGGGCCGTTGGGAAGAGTGCACAAGGGCGGCAGCGTGCCCAGTACATTGAGCTCGTAGATTACAATAAGCGAAGACGCAAGCCCTATTATTGACATTGTTGTAAGTATTACAATCTCCTGCTTTGTCACTCTCATTTAATCTCCCTGCACAGATGCAAAGCATTATGTGCCAATCATTATAAAATTATCTTGTTATATCATTTGCAAAAGCGGCGGTATAATGGCTAAATTCGAGAAAAAGGTAAAAGCCAAATATAACGACATAGCCAATACTTATTTCAGCTTCAGGATAACAGGCAAAGCGGTACACAACGAATACCTGGAAATGCCTGCCATGTTTGCTGAGCTGGGCAATCTGCACGGCAAGAAGGTTCTCGATGTGGGTTGCGGTCCAGGACTTCATGCAGCAATGCTTGCCAAGTCTGGTGCAATTGTTTATGGAATAGACCAGTCAGAAAAAATGATAGAATTGGCAAAAAAACATACCCCAGGAGCCAATTTTATAGTTGGTGACATCTATCATATGCCGTATAAGAGCGAATTCTTCGATGCAGCTTTTGCATCTTATGTTGTGCACTATTTTTCGGATCTCGATAGCGCATTCAAAGAAATAAGGCGAGTAATGAAGAAAGGCGGCATATTCGTATACTCTATAACAAATCCGTTCAAGGAAGTAACTCATCATCTTCCCGGCAGGCCTTTTTACATGAGGAAATTTGAAAATTATTTTGATGAAGGAGAAAGGAAGGTCACCTGGTTCAAAAACACAAAGAATGAAAGCGTAATACCTTTTATCCACAGGACTTTTGAGACCTACATAAAGTCTGCCCTGCGCAATGGATTCGAAATTATCGATTACCTTGATGCGAAGCCTTTGCCAACGATGAAAGATATAAACAAGCACATATATGATTACGCTATGCACATACCACAGCTGTGTGTATTCAAGCTGGAGGCAGTTTAGCAAAAATAAAAATACAAGTGTTGTGTTGAATAATTCCTAATCCTCTACGACGTAACTTTCTTATTGGTGTCTTACCAGATTACCACTATACCAGGTGGCGACCATGGTAAGACAACGTATAAATATGGAAAAAGAAGATATAAAGGTAATAGGGATTGGCTGATTACAATGAGAAATGCGTTGTAAAGGGCACTTCTTCCTTAATCTCAGTTTTGTAGAAGATTGGGATAAGGAACTAACGAAGATGAACCATGGCAAATTAAGTGCACCATACCTCTTTCCTAGTTCGTTCATGTAGTGGTTAAGTGCATGGCACCAGTGGGTTGATTACAGAGGATTAGAGGGAATAGCATGATTACTTGAAACTCTCGGTCTTATACCATACTTTGAGGATTATACTACTGCGTGGTACAGGATACACAAATTCTACCTGCAATACAACCCTCATATAAAGATCTCAATATTGCAACGGATGGAATTGGATGCAAGAGGGCCAACAGTGGGACGTACAAGGGGGTTCAAATATGGTGGCAGTAAAAGAGGAAAGTACCTTGTTGTTACTATAACTGTTGATGTGAAGCACAAGAAATTGCTGGACATAGAGGCGCACGTGGAGGGAAAGGGACCGTCTGAACCCGAAGTTGCAATGGAACACGGGAAAAATTGATAGAAAAAGGGTATAGAGTAAACAAATTCAATGGCGATGGAAAATACGACACAAATGAGACCTTTGACTTCTGGCGCAAACATAAAACAAAATGCGCAATACCTCCTCGTTCAAACGCAAAAATCAGACTGACAAAGAGCAATTGGAGAAAATATCAGATTCGTAAGTATAGGAAATGGGGACACAAAAGATGGAGAGGTATAAGAAAATATGGGGACAGGCTCGCGGTTGAAGGAGAAAACTCGTGCGTGAAGAGAGAATTCGGTGAAAATCTGTGCCTCACAGCTTAGATACAAAGTTTGTTTACAATAATAAAATTTATAGTATAAAGTTTATCGAACCCGAGACCTTGGATATAATATTAATGAATTTTAAGAAGGGTAAATTACATATTATAAACGTGCGAGATTCTAAAAAATTCAGAAAAATTACTGATATTTTTTATGGCCCAGAACATATAAGATTTTATTATAAGTATGATGACCGTTTGCTCTCAGATAACATCATATGGAGGAATTGGTCTCCGCCTCTTAGATACCGAGGTATCCCAATAAATTCAGATTTTGTTACTTATTTTGCTGTCTCAGTACCGCTATATGATATTAATTTTCTTTATGCACATTTCTTGAATTCCTACAAAAAAATTTACTCTAAAATATTTTCAGATTTTAAAAGTGATTCTAATCTACTGGACCTTTACAAATACTTTTTAGATAATATATGTTTCTCCAGTAAGTAATTATTAGGCACCGCATATTTCACGTCTACACATAACACTTTTACGATTCTTAAATCTCAAAAGCGATTCTTATGTTAAATGAGGTTAAATTATGCTTTTGCAGGTAGTATACTCATTTTTGGCTATTTTTAAATCACAAAAGAAGTTTAATCTCTTATTATAAACTTTTCTAGCGTGTCTCTCAATTTTTCTTTCTTTTTATTGTGATCTTCCAGAAACGCGTTTATCTTATTTGTCAAGTCAACCTTGTGCTCTCCTGCCGTTAGCGTGCCATTTCTTTCGCCATCCATAATTTCCTTAAGCTTTTTGTCATCTGGTTCAAAAATGAATTTGTTGTATTGACAGACTACACATTTATCAGGGTCTCCGCCGTATTTTCTCTGCAATTCTAATGTTGGTTGCTGCCCTGTGAACGCACTAAAGACCTTTTTCTTAACTATTTCTGGAGAATCATTTAGGTATATTGTATCGTTTGTAGAGTGCGAAGACATTTTAGGACTTCCGTTCAACGAAGGTAAAAATTTGCACTCTATTGTAGCAGGTTTGTAATAACCTAATTTAGCTATTGCATCTCTTGCTATCCTGAAGTGTACATCCTGATCTATTGCCAATGTGATTAAGCACGGAATATTTTTGCCTTCTTGGACAGACTTTAAAAATGCAGGAACGGCCTGCATACTTGTGTAAAATATGCTTCCTATGTTAGTTTGATTTGTAAATCCAAACGAATCCTTTACCATTGAAAAAGTGATGTGCTTTGCAACACGCACCGCTTGAGGGTAAAGAGTTTTAGCATAATCTGTATTAAAAAATATCTTTGTTTTCTTAGGATCAAAGCCGAGTGCAATTATGTCTAGCGCATCTTCATATGCAAGTTTATGTACATCTTCAAAACTCATATTTCGCATAAGCGCCTTTTCTTCATCCGGTATTTGTATAATAAGTTCTACGTCAAACTTGTCTTGTAAATATTTAGTGAACATAAAAGGCACAAGGTGACCAATTGTCATTGAACCTGAAGGCGCAATTCCAGTATAAAGATAAAATTTGTTACCCTTTTCATATTGGTCGAGTATGAAGTTCAAGTCTCTCTGCGCAGAGAATATTCCACGCCTTAGCATAGGATGCAGGTCTCCCGTGTGTTCCTTTATCCTACTTAACAGTTTTTCATCAATAGGTTTCAAACCAAATTCGTTTATTAATTTGTCATAATTAAGCGTTCCTTTTACCTCATACGCGTTTACTATCGCATCTTTCATTTAAATCACATTACTAATATCTGTAGCTCATAAAATTTGTCAAAATCTCTGTGGGATATAAGAAATCCGTTATGGAAAGACACTTAGTCGGGTTTTTTCTTGAGTCTTCTACGTGAGAAGCGCCAAAAGCAACTATCGGTTTTTCCTTGTCCTCCATTCAATCTTTTTAATTTGTTTTCAGCCTGTTGCTTTGTTTCTTCTGTTATATCTGAAACGATATGTCCTCATTTTGTTGCGTTTTTTGCTATCTCATCTACTCTCAATATTGAAGTGCTGTGACTGGCCAAATGTATGTTTGTTTTTGAAGACGGCTTATTGTTACCGGTAATCGTATATTTAACAGCATATATACATCTCATTATCTATTTATGCTTTTTGTTCCACGCTCAACTAAATTTGCAAATAAGAAAAATTTATAGATTTCATTTTGAAGTTTAACACTTACGAGCGGGAAGTTCCCCGCGCAACCCAGTTACTCTACACGCTAAGACACTCATATCAAGGCAATGGAAGATAGGAGGTGCAAAATGTAGCATTTATGCATAACCCTATAAAAAGTATGCTTCGATCGAGATTTGAAACCGAAATTTTCGAAGTCACGATTTAATGGGCCTGGAGAGATTTGAACTCTCGATCTACGGCTTATAAGACCGGCGCTCTAACCAGGCTGAGCTACAGGCCCAGGGCTTATACTATTTATGCATTATGAATAAAAAACTTTACGGCAGCGTGAAGTTGTTGTGAACCCATGAGGGCTTTTGCACCACAGGCGGCAGCGAGCCCGTGAAATTGTCAAGCGAAAATATCCTTATAGGGTATGTACCGTTGACAAAGTTTATTCCTGTTGCGTTCTTCGGATACACTTGCGTGAATCCTGGCAAATTGCCCAGGAAAAACCCTTTGTAGTAATTCGAAGAGTAAAACTCGCTGGGCGCATTGCTTATTGTGTCGTTTGGCCCATTCGGCGTGTATATCATAAGGAACTCCACAAGCGGCTCACCCTGCGCGTTTATTACTCCCAAGTACGATGTGCCTTGTATATACGCATTTAGCTTTGTTCCATTGGTGCTGTAAACATTAAACAGCGTGCTTGCGCTGCTTTGCGGCTTTATGCAAACAGTTTCATTGGAAAGGCTCTGCCCAACTACAAGGAGTGTTTTGATATACTGCGTAGTCGCGTTTGAAATCGAGCAGTACATGCTGAGAGAAGTGTTGACCTGTTCAAGAGCTTGCAGCGGCACAAGGGCAAATTGCGGATCGTGGTTTATCTCGCAAGGGGAAGTGCCAAGCACGTACGGCGCACCTGTACCTACTGCCTGCGCCTTTGCATACGCTTCCGAGGTAGCGTTTATGTCAACGCAAGCCAAAAAGTCAAGAGCCTGCCATTTACTTACAAGTCCTTGGCTAAAAAGCACATATTTTGTCTCGTTGGTATTCATCATGTTTGCAAGCCTTGAGACGTTGTAGCCATCCTTGGGGCCTAGAACAAAGCTTGCAGCAGTGGCGTAGTCTTCTTTAGGCTCCGCATTGTCTCCGCGAAGCACCGCATTGCTGTTCCCAAACCAGTTGATCCAGTCACCATAATCCCACCAGCTGAGAATTCTAGGTCCATAAGGTCCTACATTGCTTCTCATCCAGGCAGCGGCAGAAAGCCAATAGCCTGGAACAGTATTGCAGAACATGCCGTAGCCTACGTTGAAGCCAGATGCAGCTATCGCGTTGCATCCTGCCGAAGCAGTAGGCGCGCCGTAATAATAGATCGCAGAGACAAGGCTTGAAAATATACTTGCGCTTTCCCCAAACAGGAAGCTGTGCCTCAAAACAAGGACAGCAAGTATGGCTATTATTATCAATAATGCAAGCGCGTACAGTAGCCTGTTGTCGCTGCTCTTTGACCTGTATGCTTTGTATAGCACGTATCCAAGCGCAACAATAGAAGAGAGGAAGAAAAGGCCTATAGTGTATATTATTGTTGTGACATTCCTATTGCTTCCTAGCCTCTGCTCGGTAATCTGTGCTTCTTCTGTCTGCTCATTGCTCTCAAATTTGCTCGAGCCGAACTTGTTGCCAGATATAAAGAGAAGCTCTCCGAGTACTATGCAGAACATTAGTATATATGCTACGCCAAAATGGGGCAGATATTTTACCTCAAGGAAGCCCGCAATCATGAGTGGAAGCGCTATTGCTAGATACCATATCCAAACCTTCCTTTCATTGTATACAAAGTTTATGCTTATAGGGGCAAGTATTAGCGCTATTAGAAGCATAATTCTGTTGTTTGAGAATGCCTTGCTCTTGAGTATTTCTATTATAGGTATTATGTAAAGGAATGTTGCAATCACAAACCATAGAAGCAAAGGCATGCCTCCGATTTGAGGGGAAAGTATTCCAAAGCCATTTGCGCCAAAGTTGAACGAGATGCCGCTCGGCTCAAATTCGGCTACAGTCATGAACAGTGCGCTTGAAGGGGTGGTAAACTTGGCGCTCAAATTGAGGTAGCTTCTTACCGCGTTTCCAAGTGGCGTCACGGCTATTGCAATGATTGCAAGGACCATAAGCACAAGCCACCAGCCAAACCTGTTAGTAAAGTCATTGTGCTGGAATACAAACTTCCTTTTGTGCAGTTCCCTAAACCCATAATAAAGCAATGCCACGAAAAGCAGCGCAATTGTCGGCCCGCTTACTGTAAGCGGCACTCCAAGCACTCTAGGTATTTTGCCGCTCAAAGTTGCATGGTAAGGAGTGTAAGTAACCAGGAAAAGCGCTATTACTATTATGACTATTGCATTCATCTTGAAGAAATCCCTGTTGAGCGTTCCTTTTATGTAGTCTATAGAGCCTTGCAGCAGGATATATATTATCAGGACCCCCGTGTCTACAGTATAGTAATGCGCACCGAGGAATGTAGAGGCAAAAGCTATTCCTGCAAGTATTGCAAGTCTGGTACTCTTCATATTCTTTACTGCAAGCATGTATGTAGCGAAGAAGAAGAACAGCGTGAATATCCCCCACGGCTCTAGAAGCTGCTCTCCTGCTATAAATGTGCTTACAAGGGTAGGCATCGTAGCGGTAAAAGATGCTCCAAGAAGCCCTATGTAAGGGTTGTATTCATGGTAAAGGAGCATGAATATTGCGAATGCAAGAAGCGCCGCAACTATTGGGGGGTAAAAACTTGCAGTATAACTCATCAAAGAGGTGCTGAAAGCGCTGTTGTGCGCCACAAGAGCATTGGCAAGATCATACCAATACGCTTCTAGATATGGTATTAAGGGTTGTATCCTGTGGCTTGTTCCTGCCGCAACAATAGGCCATGCCGATGGATCAAGTAAGTACTGATAGCCCAAAGTCAATATGGAATGGGTGCTCATCATGTCGAAATAGGGATCAAACTCAAAGAAGTGTGGGCTTACCCCTATGTTCACTATTCTCATGAAAAAGGCAAGAAGCATTATTATGGTGAGGACGCTCCATACAAGCTTCATGTTGTACTTTGTGCTTGCGGTATGCTGTGCACTGGCGCCTTCAAGCGAAGCGAGAAGGCTTGCCTCCTCTTTTTCATGGCCTTCTATGAGCTTGCGAAGCTCCTCTTCGTGCATCCTTTTGAGCTCTTCAAGCTCCTGTGGGCTTATGCCCTGCCTTGACTCCAGCTCATTTTTCTGCTTTTCTCCAAGCACTTTTTCCTCTTCCGTGTGCTTTAATATTATCTCTCTGGCGCTTTCAAAGCCGCGCAATTTTTCCCTTGTTTCTGCAAGCCTTGCTCTGTATTCGTTTTCTGCATGCGAAACTTCAGATAGCACAGAAGCCTTGCGATTTCTTGCACCTATGCCGAAATCTGCAAAAACCCCTTGCTGATAGCAAAGCGCAGCGCCTATTATAGTAAGCAAAAGTGCGTTAGCATTAAACAAGCCAAGAGAGAACGAGAATGCATGTACGTAATTTATAAGATAAGATTCGAGCCACGTAAGAGTAGGGGTTGCAATCAATCCGAATATGAAACCTATCGTTGCAATTTCAAATAGCTGCAGCTTTGTCTTCTTGAGAAGAGCAAAAGCGAAAAGCTCTCCAGGGATTGTAAGTGTTATAAATGCTACTATTATGGCAAGAAATATGCTAGCAAAACCCATCTGAAACACTTTAAACTTTAATCCTGAGCCTCAACGCCTTCTTCAGCTGTTGAGTATAGATTTTGGAACTTCAAGCTTCTTTACCTCTCGATCTGGGAACACCGTGCCCGGAGGTGCTATCCTTACCTTTACACCTATTGCGCCATATTTCGGATACGCCGCAATCTTTGCCTCCCTTATTAGCGATGTAACTTCCCCTGCTTTTGGTATATAACCTATGCTTTTTCTCATTGTCTTGTGCTTTGCACCCTTCGCGGCAAGTTTTCCGCTAAGCACAATTTCTACGCCTATTGCGCCGTTGTCTATTATACTCTTCAGCATCTGCTGCATTATGCGCCTGGAGTTAATTCCCCTTTCAAGCTTTTCCGCGATATCTTTTGCCACAAGCATTGGCTCTAGCATCTTATTTTCAACTTCCACTACGCTTATCTGCGGGTTTTGTATGCCAAACTTTTCCTTTATTGTTTCTGTAAGCTCGTTTATTACCTTTCCACCGGAGCCTATAGCTCTTCCGGGATAAAGAAGGTAAAGGGTTATCCTTGTTATTACAGGCGTTTTCTGTATCTCGACCCTTGAAAAGCCTGCCCTTGAAAGCGCGTTTTTCAAGTAGTTCGATATGTTTAGCTTTATTATTGCATCCGAAATAAATTTGTTTTCAATAGCCAATCAATCACTTTTTAGCGGAATCAACATTCTTCTCTTTGCCTTGCTTCTCCTGCTTTTCTTCTGCAACTTTTGCTTCATCGGGCTTTGACTTTTCTTTTGTCACGTTCGCAGTCATGGCCTTTGGCTTCCCTTCCTCTTTTTTCTTAGCTATTGCAGGAGCGCCAGCCTGTTTCTTCGCTTGCTTAGCCTGCTCCGCTTTATGTGCAGCAGAATAAGCCTTTTCATGCCTTTTGACAAGCTTGCTTGCCTTTTCGCTGAGCTTGCCAGCGGTTTCCGAAGCAAGCACTATCTCAACTTTCGCATACTCCAAGTTGCTTCTCCTTGCAGGAGAAAAGCCGTATGTATGGCCTGTTATGCCGCTTCCAAGGAACATTACTCCTTTGGGCGGCGACCTTACCAGAATCTGCATTTTGTTTGCGGCTGCATGCACTACTGCCATTTCTTCAAGCTCGTAGCCTTTGTTTTTAGCATTTGCAATTGCATTGATCAGCACGCGCCTTACTATCCTTGCAGCCTTCATAGGAAACCTGCCTTTCTTGCCACCAAGCTCGTGCCTAGCCCCGAAACCTGTGTTGTGCGTTCTATAGTATACGGGTTTTGTGCCTTCTGCGTATTCATCAAGCTCTGCAAGCGCATCAGCCGCTTTCCTATATCTTATCGCGTCGCATACTGCACCCAAGTCCTTGTAGCTCGCGTCGATATTGTCCATTACCGCGAAAGCCGTGCCCTCCTTGCTTCCTGTGTAAGAATAATTGCGCATATTTTCTACCTCGCTTTACAAAGCTCACTTCTGGGCAAGGAACTTGCTTCCTCTTGTAGCCCTTATTCCTGGCGCCGAATGTTGCACGCGCTTTGTAGTATAAACAAATTCGCCCAGCCTGTGGCCTACCATGTTCGGCGCTATCATCAGCTGCACAAACTCCTTGCCGTTGTAAACTTCAAATTTTGAATTGACCCACGAAGGCAATATTACCGCCTCCCTTATATGTGTTCTGATAGGCTTTCCCTCTCCGGATCTCTTCAGCCTTTCTATCTTTTCGTTAAGCTTCCTGTACTGCATGGAGTTTCTTTTTATCCATCTTCTTGCTCTTGCCTTTATCAGGCGTGTGAATTCCTGCATGTCCATCGCAGGAATTTCACTTTCTATTTTACCTCTAAATGCTATTCTTTCTGGCATATTATCATCTCTTCTTCCTTCCGACGCGCCTTGCAGCTATGTTTCCTACCTTTCTTCCTGGTGGCGCATTTCTCGAGGTCATGCTGCTCTTGCCCTTGTGGTGCTGCTTGCCTCCAAACGGGTGGTCTACAGGACTCATCTTTACGCCTCTGTTCCTGGGCCAAATCCTGTTGCGCCTTTTCATAATGTAGAAGCTTTTACCCGCCTTTACAAGAGGCTGCTCCGTTATGCCGCCTCCTGCTATTACCCCTAGCTGTGCCATGCACTCTTCGCTTAGGTTTATTATCTTCTTTGAAGGAAGCATTATGCTTGCCATGCCCCCTGACTTGGATGCTATATAGGCAGACTCTCCGGCAGCCTTGACATATTTGCCTCCGTCTCCGGGCAATCTCTCTATATTGTAAATTGGTATCCCTTCCGGTATATCCTTAAGCTTCATCACGCTGCCTAGCAGATATACTGGCGTAGGCCCTACATGAATCCTTTCACCAACCCTTATTCCTTCTGGAGCCAGCATTGTACCGCTAGCAAAATCCTCATAAAGCAGCTTCATTATCGGAGCGTTATGACCTGTATGGTTGAAAAAGCTCACAACTTCAGCAAACCTGTCTTGCTTGGCTTCCCTGCCGTAGCTTACGTCAACGTCGAACGTGCCAGGCAGCTTCCTGTACGCTATGCTGCCCTTTCCTCTCCTTTGCTGCCTTAATTTCTTTCCCATGCTAAAACACTCTTACAAGCAAGTCATACAAGCTTTAGCTTTACTGCTATATCTCCTGCTTTGTACTCTTTGACAAGCTTTATTATTGCCTTCTTCTTGTTTTGGAAGGTATTTATCATTCTTATCTCTTTTGTTTTTACCCCGAAAAGCTTTTCAAATTCCTCCTTTACCTGCTTTTTTGTTGCATTAAGGGATACTATATACTGTATTTCGTTGCTTTTGTCAATATTCGTTATCGCCTTTTCAGTTCCTATCGGATACATAAGCACTCCCATTGCAACACCTTTATATTTCTATTTCATGCAGGCGGTTTGATTCTGCCTACTTCTTCGTCTATCGCCTTAAATGCGCTTTCGCTCCATATTACTATTCTTCCCGGATTGCCTCCCGGCGCCAGCAACCCTGCCTTTATCTCGCTTATGCTGCATGCATCAGAGCCTGCAATATTCTTCGCCGCTTTAATTGCCGGCGCGTCGCTTTTGCTTACCACAAGCAGGAAGGATTTTTTGTAATGCCTTTTCTTTCCGCTCCTTGCGTTTTTTGTATGTTTCCTCCTCTTGCTTTCTTCTACCAAATCTAGCAATTTAAGGCTTTTAAGCATGTTTATAATATCTTTTGTCTTAGCAAAATTTTCAACTTTGTCCGAAATCACTATTGGGATATCCAAACCTTCCGGCTTTTGCTTAACATAATCTTTTGAAGCTGTGGCGGCTATTGCACTCCTAAGTGCCTTTCTATACTCTTTCGCATTTATTGATTCTATAAGTATCTTTTCTACCATATGGGGGTGTGCTCGCCTTCCTTTGACCGCGGAAGGAATTCTTTTGACCTTGCCCTGCACTCCTCCTCCAAGCTTTTCTCTCGGCCTCATTGCATGGCCTACATGCCTGCCTGTCCTGTAGCTGCTCATCGCGCCATAGTATGATGCAGTAGTCTGCATTCCTGCCATTACCGAATGGGCTTGCGGTTGCAGGCTTGCAGAATTTTCTGACAAGACCGCCCTGCGTATAAGGTCTTCCCTTACTTGCTCTCTAAACGCGTCTTGCGCTTCGAGCTCCTCGTTTTGCTTGCCGTCTGTTTCTAATATTTTTACTTTCATAAGCATCATCATATCGAATCAAAAGGCACTACCCTCTGCTTATATATGTAACTTTTGGCTCCTTTGCCTGTGCACCTGCATAGTTGATTGAATGTCTGAGCCTTACAATCCTCTTGGCGCTCCCGGGCACAGAGCCGTCTACAAGTATGTAATCATTTTTTACAAAACCATAATTTGAAAATCCTCCTTTTTTATTTATTTGTTCTATGTCTGCTTTCGTCCCTATCTTAAGTATTCTCTTGTTCCTCTCGGATCTGTATTGGTATCCCATCTGTCCCGCTTGCGGAACGGTATAGGTAACATTAGCAGGATTTGTAGGTCCTAACGTTCCTACATGTCTGCTTTTGCCTGTCGCCTTATGGAAAAGTCTAGAAACTCCAAATCTCTTCACAGGACCTTGCCATCCTTTGCCCTTTGATATCGCGAAGGCATCAACATATTCGCCATTCTTGAATATGTCTGAAGGCTTTATCTCCTTGCCGAGGAATTTTGCAGCAAAACCTATCTTTTCATTTGCGTCCTTGCCTCCAAGTACTCTTGCTTCATACCTATTCGGGTGGTTTTGCTCCAGCCCGCTTTCTTTAGGATATGCAGTAAGCAGCAATGATACCTCTACAGGATCTGCCATTGCTTTTGCGCTTTCTATTTTTTCTTCGGTGAATTTGGGATTTTTGATTCCAATCTTCTGTGCCGCCTGTGCACTATAAACTTCTGCATAAACTTTTCTGTATCCTGTTATTGGATCTTTCGTGTAAAGTCTTATGCCATATGCTTCTGTCTTTGGCACTTCAAGCACGGTGCACGCTCTTGCAACATCCATGTTCTTCGAAGGCGATTGTGAATCGTCTATCATAGTCAAGTAGGTCATGCCTGCTTTGTAAGCAAGCATGTTTGACAAGCCAAGTTCTGAAGACAATGGGGCCGACCTCACCCTCGGAAGCGGCTTCGCTGCCCTTCTCCTGTGCCAATACTGCATAGAGCCTCTTCTAACCATTCTAAAACCTTTCAAAAACACTGAAAAACAATCCGCGCATCTACTTCTTTCGAAGAATAGATATTTTATACTTTGGCTTAAATGCGGATTTACAGTTATTTAGGTATGTGATATATTTATATTTCTTACACACTGCTCTTTTTACTGGCATTTTGCCGAAGCTTTATTTCTTTCCGGAAGCCTTTGCAACAGATTCTATCACTTGTATGTCTCTTAGTATGGCATTCAGTGTCGCTCTGAGTGCGGTGGAGTCTTTTGCCTCTACTTTAAAAACAACCTCTTTTTTGCCTCCTGCGAATTTCATTAAGACAGAGCTTCTTTTGTATTTGTAACTCTTTTCAAATGCGGCTTGATACTCTTTCACTTTTGCAGGTGCAGAGATAGTTGCGGTGTAGTTGTATGCATGCTTGCGCTCTTCCTTCATGCCTTTTATATTTTCCTTCAACGTGACCACTTCCTGCAGAAATATTTTATTCTATTCGTTTCGCAGAAATTTTTACTTCTGCTTTTTGTCCTGTTGCCCTGAAGCTGTGCTCTTTAGCATTTCCACTCCTATCTTCGCGAATTTGTATCCTATACTAGCAAATAGTCCAAGCACCACAAGCAATATCAGTATTGTAGCGTAGGTGTTGATGTGAAGTCCGGCAAGCGCAGAGGACACCGCGTTGCCTACGACTTGCTGCACGGAAACATTCTGCGAAGTTGATTGTTGCGTTGCAGCATTCTGCGTGGCAGCAAGCAATGGAAACGTGCCTGCCATAAGTTCGTTAAAGATTGTATATGCTTGGTAAAAAGTAAAAAAAAGTATAATTATGCCTATAGCAAGCAGCGCATACCCTGTCGCAACGTTGGTTTTCATGCGGTTTCACCTGCTTTAAGTAGCAGTAACATTTGCCTGTGCATAAGCTCCATCTTCTCCAAAAACCCTTATACTATATGTCTGGTTTATTATAGGCTCAGTTATTATCGGGGGTGCTTGTGCGTGCTCATTTTCCGGGCCGTATGTAATCCTGCCTGCGAAAGAAAGCGTTACTGTGCTTCCTGCAGTCAGATTATAGCCGTTTGGCCCAAGCGCAGTTTTTTCGTCAAAAGGAAGCGCCAATGTTGCATTGGGCATTATTATAAAGTTGAGTACCCTGTGGTAATAGCGATTGAAGATCGAAGCGCCTTCTTCTTCATATACCTTCTTGTTGCTCAAGTTCTTGAGCTGATCTGTCATATTGCTCATTATGCTTTCTATCTCGCTGCTGTTGATGTGGCCTGACGCCTGCATATTCTGTATTTTTTCAATTGCATCGCTTATTATGCTATTTGCCTCGTTTTCATATCCATTCATGCCGCTTATTCCGCTTATGTTTACTCCTTCCTTCGCGCTTAAATTGCCGAGTAGCGATGTGTAATTTGCAAAAGCGTGGTCCATCATATCTTTAAGATAGTTATCGAATTCCGTTTTGTTGGTTATATTAACGCTTCCGTTTTGCCCCAAAGCAATCCCATAATGCGACAATCCGCTGATATTAAGTCCTATATTTGAAATTATATTCTGGCCTTCTGCCTGGCTTATTGCAGCAACAGCGCCTTCTATCTCTGAAGTGTTAAAATTGCCAAAATCACCTCCATATGAGTTGCCCTGTTGCATAGGCATCTGCGGCGCTTCTCCCATAGGTCTGATGAAATTGCCCAAATTAGTCTGCATGTTTCCAAATACCATAAGGCCCTTCAAAACAACGGTGCTGTTACCGTTATTCTTCACTTGTGCGGTTATTGCTGTAATATTTCCGGATTCTGCTATAGACGCGCTAACTATGCTTATGTTAGGCTTTGCACTCTCGAGGCTCTTGTTCTCTTGCTCCACCTTCCTTGCCTTATATCCTACTTTAACAGAGCTGCTGTTTACAAGCGAAGGGCCTATAACTACAGCGCGAGCAGAAGGGACCATTAAAAATATAGTCTGGTTTGCAGAATATATCTCAAGAATGCTCGGTGTTATATCTATAAGCACTCCTTTTGCAGAAGTGTTATAATTGCTTATCCTTACAGAAAGCCTGTTGTTTGGCACGCTGACGTTATATGTGACATTGTTTACTTCTATCTTCGCGGAAGTTATATTGAACCTGACAAAGTTGAAGGTTTCATTTGGTTTTATATTTGCAACCCCAATAGTCTGGGTAAAATTTATCAGGCTAAGCAGGTTTACTGTCCCACTTTCATTTACTTCTATAAAACCCGTGCTGTTTCCCATGCCTAACTGGTGCAGCTGCAGGCCAGAATAGCTCATGTAGAGTGCCTGTGTGCCTGCGGGCACTTGCGGCGGATCTGTAAGCTGAAGTACAAAAGCATTGGATATTGGAATCTGAATGCTCTTCGAAGACGAATTGAGCACCACCGCTATCCCTGCCAAAACTATAATTACAATAAGTGCATATATTATTTTTTTCAAGTTTGCCATGTCCTGCACCGCATTTATAAAAGAAATGAACCTATAAATCTAAATATATAATGTAGCAATGGGGCAAAGAGTGTAATGCGAATCAGACATCTTAGCCTTTGGTTATCTTTGCACCTCCTGCTGAGCTGCAACAAGTGTCAATAATGGGCGCTATCCTGTTTGTAGTGCACGGAAAGGTTCAAGGCGTAGGTTATAGGCAATTTGTGCTCTATAGCGCCAGAAAATTTGGCATAAAGGGCATGGTATGTAATATGCCTGAAGGCAGCGTTGAAATTTTAGCAATAGGCGAAGACAAATCACTTGAAAAGTTCTCAAAGGAAATAAAAATAGATATGGAAAATGGTCCTCAAGTAATGAATGTGAAAAAGAAAGTCCTAAATTTAACAAAGTGAGCGGGAAATCCCACACTCTTTAGAGGTGGGATGAAAGCGAACCGCAGTTATAGGAAGTATGATGGTGATAGGTATATATAATAGTATGTTCATATATTATTATGCCCAAAGGATATAGTGCATCTGAAACCAGTGTCCATTTCATAGGTTACCATTTCGTCTGGTGTCCGAAGTATAGAAGAAAAGTATTGGTTGGTAAAGTGGAACAACGGCTAAAGGAACTGATAAAGGAGAAAGCAGAAATGTTGGGGTGTAAAATTCTCGCTCTCGAGGTTATGCCCGATCACGTTCATCTCTTCATAGAAGGCAAACCTCTTC
>JBMFWY010000003.1:0-57947 GCA_049964795.1 Candidatus Micrarchaeia archaeon
CTCTTATGGCACTACGCCAGGATTTTACTCTATATATTCCACACCGTCAACAGCATACGGTTCGATAGGCACAGGTTATCCATACTCAAATGTTGCTTCGGGATCTTCAACTTCTTATGTATACTCAACTTCATCTGCTTACATAACCCTTCAAAATTGGGGAACTGATCAAAATTGGGTAGTAACATACGTAAGACAACGAGCTGTGCCACCAAATGGAGTGATGCCTAGTGTTACCGTAGGCAGTGTCTCATAGGTTGTTAATATGGAAAACGAAGCCAATACAGAAAATATAGGAATAACGGCCCAGGACGCAGGAACTCAAGAAAATATGCAGAAAAAAGCGCCAGGCAAAGGTAAGATAGTTTATTTTGCAATTATTATAGCAATAGTTGCTTCTTTAGTCCTGTTGCTATTCTTACATTCACCTCATGTTCAATATAAGAAAACGTATCCTAACCTTACATCCACAGTATCCACAACGCAGTCTAATTTTACACCGCTTAACAACAGGTATGCAACAGGCAATAGAAGCAGCACAAACAACAACGTCGCTTTGAAAAGTTGTAGCGACTTCGCAGTTTCCACGCCTTTCTTCTTAGACACAGAAAAAGGGGTATGCTACTGGAATGGCGGCAACCTCTCAATATATTATGGAGGGGGCAACAGCAGCTATATAAACTTTACAATAACAGGCCAAAATGGCAAAAGGTATTTGGACTATGGCGCAAACAGCACGTGTCTTAAATATTATAGCAGTATTTATTTGCCGCCTCAGAACTATACAGTCTTAATAAATTCAGGCGGAGGGGGAGGCAACTGCGGAGTAGCACTATTTTTATTTAATAGCTCGAATTCGCTAGTTTGAGGGCATGCACAAGAGCGAGAACGCTCTTTGGTTGAATAGTTTGTACGGATTTGCCTAGTGAAATTTATACGTAGGCGAGGTATTCAAAATTAAATAGAATTGAAATACGCAAAAAAGCAAGAACGGGCCTGGCGGGATTTTCAACGCTTCTTTTTTCGCTTCAATCAAAGAAGCTTATTTGAACCCGCAGCCACCTGGTCCGAAGCCAGGCGCGCTGTCCAAGTTGCGCCACAGGCCCACTAATAATTTGCTCTAGAAAGATACAAAAAGACGCGCTAATTTGAAGATTCGAAAATATCAAGAATCATCGCGTTTACCGCTGCCTGAAATGAAATTTTTCAGAATCCGAAAAATACCTGAAATTTTCGAGCCGGGTTTGCCTTATTCTTTGCATTGTCTTCCAGTATTCACGCGTATTGCTCATGAAAGAGTCATTGCCAATGTTCTTAAGTATTGCATTGATTGTCTTGCTGTCTGAAGGATACCCTGAGCCTATTTTCTGCCTTAGAGACTTTTCAAGCTTTTTCACTTCTGCATCCCTAGTCACTTTGGCAATTATGCTTGCAGCTGAGACTATAGGGTACCTAACATCTGCCTTGTGCTCTGCTATTATCTTAGTGTATTTCTTTCCTGCTTCAAGCTTTGATTTTATCCCTACAACTTTAGTTGGCTTGCTTGTCTGAGTATTGACGCGTATGGCAAACTTCTCCGCTATTACATCAGGAGAGTCGAGATATAGGTAGCTTGTTTCGCTTGAGACGCTGTCGAAAAGCCTCGAGAAGTGCATCGCTTCGAGTTCATTGAGCGAGATCTTGTTTTTCATCGCATCGTTTATCTCTTGAGGCGTTATTATGCTTACCTTTTTTTCAATGGCGAGATTTTCTATTTCGCCGTAAAGCTCTTCGCGGCGCTTTCTTGAAAGCATCTTCGAGTCCCTAACCCCTATATCTGCAAGCTTTTTCTCAGAATCCTTTCTGAATACTACAAGCGCAACTACAAGAGGACCTATTACAGCGCCCCTGCCTGCTTCGTCGCCGCCGCATACCAGCATAGGATTACCCATCGCCTAAAGTAAGAAAAAGTAAAATAAATATAAAAAAGAAATTAAGCTATGTTCTTTCTGTCGACTACTATATAATCGTTTACCGCCATTACTGCAGCATAGGGTATTTTTATCTGGCCGCCTTCAGCCTTGAGCTTGCTTGAGAAACTGCTGTCCATGTTCGGCTCGACAAGTATATTGTTTATCTTGCCAGTAACCTCACTTATTTCAGCATCAACAAACCTTCCTACATCAAATCCGTCGCTTGTAACGACCTTTCTCCCAACAAGCTGCTTGGCTATAATATATTTCACCATGTTTTTCACCTTGGCTTTCTAAATTTATATGAAGTCTACAATTTATTAATCTTATCTATTCTTGACCAAATGTGGAATTACTGCTTCTCGCTGATGAAAATCCTGTTTGTTATGCCAAATCTGCTTCTCTTTATTAGCTCCATGCTCTCTAGCTTTTTGAGCATGCGGTGAACTTTTACCTTGGAGAAGCCGCTCTTTGCAACCAAGTCGGACTGTAGCATGCCTTCTTCCCCCTCTATTATGCTTAGAATCTTTTTCTCTTCTGGAGTGAGCATGCTGCTTAAAAGCGAGGATTTTGCGCTTTTTATTTGCTGCATTGCGTGCTTCTGGAGGCTTTGCTTTACAGTATAGTTACGGTACTTTAACATTGTCAAGCCGGAAATTATGAGCAGCAATCCGCCTATGAAGGGTATTATGAAGTTGAAGAATACGTTTATCACATTTATCCGTATGTCATAAATTGAATTTAAAGGAATCCCCCGTATAAAAGCTATAATCATATATGTTCCTTTTATTGCTGAAATAAGCAGAAGAAAAGAACCGACTACAAGTACTAATATCCCGAAAGGCTCTATATTTTTCCTGCTTACGACAAAATCCAATATTCCACCGATTTTTAGTTATAGTGATGCTTTGGGCTTTAAGCCTAAGCAAGGCCTACAGAGTGATATTATAGGAGGCTAGGCAAAAAATAAATACATGTATGTGGCTCTGATATTAAGGCAAAATCCAAAAAGCGCTGTGTTTTTGTAAGTATGCGGCAAGTGATTAAACGGAAAAAGGGATTTTATTTAAGGAGAAGCAGCTTAGTATACTTCTTGCACTTCGTGATTCTTCGAAGAGCTGGAGCATTTCTGAGCTGGCAAAATCCACGGGCACCACATATGCGCATGCATGCAATTTTATAATATCATGCGAAAAGGCAGGAATTACTTCAAGCGAAAAGCACGGCAAACTTAAAGAGATAAAACTGAGTGACAAAGGCAAAAGAATAGCCGAAGCGCTTACCGAAGTCAAATCGCTGATGATGCAGAGCACTGCAGGACAGCAAGCAGAGCAAAAACCTTCTAATTCACAGCCGCAGGCGGAAGAAGTGTAAGTTGTTTTGTTCTATGAAAGCGAAGGCTAGCACGCTTTTTTAAAATGCTTTATACCTTTATTATAGGTGACAATTCACCCAAACCTATGCTTTTAAGCAGAGCTTCAGGATTGTCATAGTAAGCCTTGACTGCCTCGCTTATCTCGGAAACGCTTCTTCTGTTCAGCTTATTTAGCTGCTCTAATACCATTGCGCGCACGCGCTCTTCTGCCAAAATATCAGGAGGGGGCAACCCCAGAATCTGGGATAGTGCATCCCTATAAGTAACACTTGGCAATATCGGAGATGATTTGAAAGTCTTATAATCAAATTTGTAAAGGTCTGAAAGCAGCACTTGTGTTTCTATTCCTGAGAGCTCGGATATCTGTATTATTTTTCTAACAGGCATTCCATTTCTGTATACTTGCGACAGGACTATAAGCGCGTCTATTACAGGAATGATGTCCTTTGGCACGTTCATTGGGGAGTGTTGCAGCCTATTTATTATATCTCTTGAAGAAGAAGCGTGTATTGTGCCCATCACTATTTTGCCTATGTTCATCGCGGTTATCATGTCATTGGCCTCCTCCCCTCTAACTTCTCCTATTATTATCATGTCGGGCCTCATTCTTAGTGCATTCTTGACAAGATCTTCCATTGTCATGTCTTCACTAGTCTCAAGGTTAACGCAATTTTCCTGCGTGGAAGTGTCAAGCTCGTATGTTTCTTCTATTGTGACTACGCGTTGCTCCGGCCTGAGGAAAGAGAATAGGGAATTGAGCAAAGTAGTCTTACCAGCCGCAGGCATTCCTCCTATAAGCAAGTTGGCGGGCCTCACCTTGAAACCATCCATATAAAGCCAGAGCCTTGCTGCTATGCTGTAGTCGAGCGTGCCCTTGTTTATCAAATCTATTACGCTGTAAGGCGCTTGCCTAAAGTTCCTGATTGTGATATCGTAGCCGCGGGGCGATGATATTATGTTCACCCTGCTTTTTGAAGGAAGATGCACATCTAGTATGTTGCCCTTCGCCACAGAGTTTGTAGAAAATAGCTTAAGCTTAGCAACGAATTTTGAGAGCTCATACGTGGAGCTTATTCTTTCAGGTGTTTTTATCTGACCCTTCCTTGAATCGTAAACAAAAATGTTCTGTGTGTTGTTTATCATTACGTCCTCAATATTTTCGTCATCCAGCATTTTGCTTATAGGGCTCAGATCGGCCATGTCTTGAAAAATAGATTCCAATCTTTCAGGGCTTATGCTGGGATCGAGAGCCTTTGCCACTTCCATTATCATCTGCTTTTTCTGCTCATCACTTTCGACATTTACAAATTTTCCCTCTAGCCTGGCAAGAATTTTCATCTCGAGCTCTTCGTCTTTATCTTCCATTTAGGCCGCCACAAAAACCATTCTCAGTTCTATTTTTATTGTATGGCAAAAATTAAAAAGAGTAGCAAAGGATGTCGCAAAACAAATTGAATGGAGTTAAGAGGCTTTTGGAAGTATGTTGTCCACTATAAAAAGGGGTTTGAACTTCACAATTGCGCCGTAGGATTCACCTGTGCCAAGGTAAAGTATAGGTATGCCTGTTTCCTTTGCTATTGAAAGGGCATTGCCGCCTTTTGCATCGCAGTCCAGTTTTGTAAGTATTATTCCATCTATTTTGGCAACATTGTTGAATTCCTTGATTTGGCCTGCAAGAGCAGAACCTGCAGTGCTCTCCGCTACAAATATAGTAAGATCAGGCTTTGTGACGCGCACGAGCTTTTGTATCTCGCTTATCAAATTTTTGTTTGTCTCTTGCCTGCCGGCGCTGTCTATCAGCACGACTTCTATACTCTGCGCCTTTGCATGTGCAATCGCGTCGAAAGCAACACTGGAGGGATCTGCGCCATATTTGCTTTTTACAACGGGGACGCCTACCCTATTCGCATGATACTCTGTCTGTTCTATTGCTGCGGCCCTAAATGTATCGCTTGCGGAAATCAATGCGCTAATGCCATTCTGCTTTAACATGTATGCTATCTTTGCTATGGTGGTGGTCTTGCCCGTGCCATTCGGACCGAGGAAAAGGATTTTGACGGGCAGCAGGTTTTGGCGGGCTCTTGCTTTTACAAACTCCAAAAGGTCTACACCCTCCTTTTCACTTGACAGCAGTGATATCATTGACTCGCGGACTTTGTCTATAAACTCAGAATCCGCTTTTGAAGGAGAAACCTTCATGCCTTTGAGGCTTTCGCGGATTGACTCAGAAAGCTCTTCTGCAACACCGTAGGAGACATCGGCCTCAAGGAATGAGATTTTTACCTTATCCACGAATTCAGAAATTTCGTTGTCACTCAGCGTTATACTTCCCGCAAATACGCCTTTTATCTTAGAAGCAAAAGAAACTTTAAGCAGCTTTTCTTCGCGCTTTGGAATTTTGTCTGTTTTATCCTCAACGCTGCCTGCACCTTCTATTGCTTCTCCTGAAATTTTCCCGCTTTCTTCATGAGATTCAAACTTTTCCCTTGTGCCAACATTCTGCACCTCCTGGCCCGGTTCCTTTTTTATTTCGATACTTTTTTCAGCTGCCGGGACACTTTGGATCGGGCTTGCCTCCTTTTTTTCTTTCTGCTTTGAAACTTTTTCGTTTTTCGTTTCTTCTTCTGCTTCTGCAGCTTTTTGATTTGGAGATAAAGCAATAGGTTCTTCCTTTCGCACGGATTCGCGCGCTTGCTCTGCTTCCTCCTTCTTTATTATGCCTTTTATAGCACCGGATATCTTCTTTCTAAGTTCTTCAAACATGCAAATCCTGCTGCTCTGAAAGCTTATATGATATCTCAAGCAAAGCGTCTTCTAGCCTGTCCTTTTCGACCGTTAGCTTATTCAAGTATTCGCTTCTGCTTTTTAGAATTTCCGCGACGAATTGCTTTGCTGAAGTTATGTCTTTTTCTACCAGGAATCCGGCGCCCACTTCCACAAGTGCCTTCCCATTCGGCTCTGCTATCGCATGCACGAGCATGTGTTTGCCTGAGGGCACGAGCATTCCTTTACCTTCCATAGAATCCAAGCTTGAAAGCGTTTCAGAAGATCTATTAAGATCTTCAATGTCTTCGATGACGCGTCGGATTTCGGAGGTCACTGAAGAGTACCTATCGCTATATATATCGTTTAGATACCGTAGGCTTTCTATCGCGTCCGGCAACGCCACTCCTTCTTTTTCGTTTGGCATTTTTTACCACGTTTACGGGAGAATTTCAAATACATGCGGATCTATTCCAGCACACACATAATCAGTTATTTGATGCAACAAACAAAATAAATGCTTTGGTATATTGGAAGGCAGAAAAATGCTAAGGAGTAAGGTCAAGTCCTTCCATAAGGCGCTGAAGCTCGAAACCTGTCGTATCTTTTCCCACAACTGCGCCCTTGGAGTTTGCTATGGCGGAAATCCCTAGATATAATGACCCGGTATTTGCGGTTGATTTTATAGGTTTGAACTTCGTTGCTTGGCCTATAATTCCTTCCTCACTTTCAGTGCTCCTGTTGTTCACTACTATACCCTTGTTAGTAAGCATGTTGCTTGCTCCAACAGTCTTGTATCGCATGCTTGGCCCCTTCAGCACTTCGACGCCTAGTATGTCGCTTATCTGCTTCATGTCCTCGGGAGTGTATTCGGGGTTTACTATTGCTATTTTGTCGTTTGCGAGTATATTGTTCCCTATCGCGTTAAGCTCGCTGTCCACAACGCCGATGTTTATACCCAAATTCTGCTCTTTGAGCCTTTCTACTTCCACTTTTTCCACAAGATTGGACAATAGGATGCCGTTTGAGTTGGCGCGGGAGAAAATTCCCACCAAGTCAGAAAAGGATATTGTAAGATCAACATGCTGCGCAGCAAGGGCCTCCTCCATCACAATTTTATCTTTTTCTGGTATGCCTGCACCAACAAAGATAAAATTTTCAGAAGCGGTGGCGAAAGCGCCAATGTGGCTGCTATTCCTTATTGAATAAAGTATTGTGCTCATTTTGACTCCTTCGGAGCGCTTGCTTCAGCCTTTGCCTCCTTTTTCTTTGGAAAGGTTTGCTTCAGCTTGGGCTCCTGCTTCGCATTTGCGGGCTCCGGCTTGCCTGCCACGGCGCTTGCGGCGCTATGGCCGTTCTTTGCCTTCTCCGGGAATAGCCTTGCATTCATCTTGCCAAAGCTTCTGCTCTTTGCAGCAGCGCGCTTTGTTATTATTGAACGCTCGAAGGGCTTAGCAGTTGCTACGCCATTGTCAAGGCTCACGCTAAGCTTAAGCTTTTTCATGCTTTTAGAGTAATGCTTCATTATCATATTATTGAGCTCAATGCTTAGCTTGACGTTTTCGGGGCTGAGCTTCATGTGCTTTGCAACCTTTTCGCGCACATAGCCTGCTGCACGCACGAACCTCTTGTTCCTTGCCTGCTTCAGCAGGAAATTTCTCATATTTACAGTAATTAGCGTTTCTGCCATAAATAACACCTCAATCCTTGATCTTCAGCTTCCTGCTCCTCCAGCTCCTGGCATAATTGTTGCTCTGCAGGCGCCTGTGGGTTCTTATCATAGCAAGAGCGGGAAGACGCCTGTTCCTCTTAGCCATCTTTGCTAAGCGCCTCTTTTTTACAACGCTTTTCTTGGACATTGGACCATCATTAAATATTGAATATCAACCAAGCTTTTTATTTTGTGGTATTAGTTTTACTTGTGCCTGAAGCTTATTTTGGGCTCAGGCCTATATGTGAGTTTTTGAAGAAGCTGAAGAAACTGGGCTTCTGTGAGCTTTGATGCGAGCCTGTTGCTTTGCACAAGCGATATTATGAGGTCTGCAAGCTGTAGGTATAGCTCCCTATTTGAAGCGCGTATGTTCATCATCCTCTCGTATGAAGCATCGTCCAGAAATCTCCGTAGCACCTCTTTTCTCTGCTGCTCTGCCTCTGCTTCCTTCAGCGCTTTAGCCCACGCCTTCTTAAGTTCAGCATTGTTTTCAGTTGCATTGCCGTTGGGCATTGGCACTCACCCGCTAGAAAGCTAGCTACTGCTTCCCTTGTGATATTTGGGAGGCTATTTTGTCAAGGAAGGATTTTCCCTGCGGGGTTATCACGCGGCCGCCCTTTGCGCTTTTTACAAGCTTTGCGTTCTCGAGCTCTTGCAGCATGTCCCTTATTATGCCCCTCGCGGCGTTGACATGATGATGCCTGTGCACCCCGTGCTCCTTTTTGTTTCCGTAGCGCGTTGAAAGCCTCTGCACGCCTATCGGACCATTAACATATATCTGCCTTAGCAATGAAGCGCTGCGAACATACCAGAAATCCTCATCTTTTGGGGGCCTTTCCTTGCCGGCACCTGACTTCACATAATTTATGTACTCTTTCTTTTTGATCTTGTCCTTCAGCGCAATTGCTGCGGCTGCGACAAGCTCTGAGGGCTTCACTTCATACACATTAGACATTATTTCACCTAGATTAAATCGCATGCTCAAACTGCAAAATTGAAAAGCAGCTAGATTTTACAGATAGCTTTTGATGAGGCAAGGTATTAATAGTTTTTGCTTTTGGCAGCTGCGCCTGCCTGCTCTGACCCTACAAATGAGATAGAGGCAGACAAAAGGCAAGAGAAGCGAAGAAAAGGGGAATTTCCTTTATTGCTTGCTGGAGTTTGCGGACTTCACGGCTTTTTCAAGTATGTCAAGGCCCTTTTCCATATTCGAATCGCTTATTGTTATCGGAGGTATTATTCTTATGGAGGATTCGCCTGCGGGCAAAAGCAGAAGGCCGTTGTTGAAAGCTTCTTCAAGTATCATTTCCCTTTCTTTTATTCCCGGCGCCTTGCTCTTTTTGTCGCGGACAATTTCTATTGCCTGCATCAAGCCTATGCCTCTTGCATCTCCCACTATTTCGTATTTATCTTCCATTTCCTTGAGCCTCTTGAGCATGCGCTTGCCCTTTCTCTTTACTTCGCTTTCCAGCCTGCGCCTGTTCTTTGCTATAAACTTCAAGGAGGCGAGGGCTGCGGCAACGCTTACGAGATTGCCTCCGAAAGTATTTGCGTGCGATCCTGAAGGGATATCGCCAAAAGATTTGCTCACGATTGTGGCGCCTATTGGCAAGCCTGCGCCAAGCGACTTTGCCATGGTGTATATATCAGCTGTAACTCCAAAATTGTCAAGCGCAAGGAACTTGCCCGTTCGCATGTATCCGGATTGCACTTCATCGGCCACAAGAAGCATGCCGTTGTCTTCGGTTATCTTTTTAATCTCCTTGAAATAATCTGGAGGAGGCACTATATAACCGCCTTCGCCTTGTATTGGTTCAATGAAGAATGCAGAAACTTCCTTGGGGCTGACTTCTTTTGAAAGAGGGTACTTCTTTATGTAATCCACGCATGCAAATCCGCAACCGGGATATGAAAGATTGAATGGGCACCTGTAGCAATAGGCAAACGGGACATGTATGACCCCCGGAAAAGGCCCGAAATTGGCGCGCTGGATGCTTTTTGAAGCTGTGAGTCCCAGCGAGCCCTTCGTCCTGCCGTGGAATGCGCCGTAAAAGGCAAGGATGTGGCTTCTCTTTGTATATAGCTGCGCAAATTTTATCGCCGCTTCGTTGGCTTCTGTGCCAGAGTTTGACAGGAAAAGCTTTCCGAAACCCTTTGGAAACATGCGAATTAATTCCTCGCCAAACTTCACTGGCAATTCGGAATAATAATCCGTAAAGGCGGCATGCATAAGCTTGTCTACCTGCGCTTTTACCGCATTTCTTACGCTGGCATTAGCATTTACGCCTATATTGTAAACTGAGATATAGCTGGCGAAATCTATGAATTTATTGCCCTCAATATCATAGGAGTAATCCCCCTCCCCATGATCAGCAACAAACGGATAAGACTCTCTTGTTGTAGTTAGGAATATCCTCTTATCCCTTTCTATTACGCTCCTTATCCTCTTGGTTATCTTTACAGCCATTATATCGCCGAAACGCTGCGCATGCAACTGCACTGAGCATCGCACTTTGCTTTCGCGCCTTTTGACTTTTCTACTAAATCAATACGCTTGATGTAATTTTATATTATCTTCTTCTTGTACTTGGAATAACTTACAAGAGCGTTAAGCGATTTTGCTGCGAGCTCTTCCGAATCGTACACAGGCACACCTGAGCTTTCCATCATATCTTTGTGGACTTGGGTGTAGCTGCCTCCTGGGCTTATTACTACCAAAGGCTTCGAAAATTCCGTGCCGTAGCGTATCAGCATTGATGCAACCCTGGAATCGGCTCCGGGAGTCTGAAATAGCACTATTGCCATTACTGCATCCACATTTGGATCTTTTATTACAGTGTCGAGTGCAGATGCGAACCTTTTGTCATCCGCGTCGCCCCCTATGTCAAGAGGAAACTTTATGTTTACTATTGGTGGCATTGATTTGCGAAGCGTTTTTTTCGATTCTTCAGAAAGCTCCGCCATGACAAGACCGTTTTTGTACAGCGCATCGGTAGCAAGTACTCCCATGCCTCCACCGTTTGTAATAAGCCCTACCCTGTTGCCTGTTGTGAGCGGCTGAGTGTCAAATATCTTTGCGTAAGCTATAAGCTCATCGAGATTATTGGCTTCAACAAAACCAAACTGCTTGAAAACTGCATCATAAGACTCGCTGCTTCCCGCAAGCGCAGCAGTATGGGAATGCGCTGCCGAAGCGCCTTCGGAGGTCTTGCCACCCTTTATAACAAGCACGGGCTTATTCATCGTAGCTTTTTTGGCGACTTCTATGAATTCCTTGCCCCTCTTTACGCCTTCAAGGTAAAATACGATAATCTTGGTATCCTTGTCTGTTGAAAGGTAATGCAATATGTCCGTTTCATCCACAACCGCTGCGTTGCCGTATGAGATAAACTTTGACATCCCAAACCCTTCGTGGGAGATTATGTCTAGTATAAGGCTCCCAACCGCACCGCTTTGCGAGGCAAAGCTTACTCCTCCTATCTTTGGCTTGTCAAGCTTGAAGGTTGGGAGGTACAGCGTGTCTATTCTAGAACGCATGTCCATTACACCAAGGCAGTTAGGGCCTATTACAGGCAGTGAATATTTTTTCGCTATGCTTTCAAGATCTTGTTGCCTTTGTATTTCGCCCACTTCCGCAAAGCCGCTGCTCACTATTATTACGCCTTTGACATGCGCCTTGCCACATTCTTCGACTACCTGATTTACATACTGCGCGGGCACGGCAATTACCGCAAGGTCCACCTTGTCCTTTATCTCGAGTATGCTTTTGTAGGTTTGCATGCCAAGGATTTTGCCTTCATAATTGTTGTTTATAGGATAAAGCCTGCCTGAATAGCCCACATCGAGATAATTCTGAAGTATTACATGACCTACCTTTTCCGGATTTGCAGAAGCGCCTACTATCGCGACGCTCTTAGGATTCAATATAGGATCCAGATTCGCATACAGTTTTTCTTTACCCTCCGTAAAATCCACCTTTTAAAGCATTAATTGCGCACTTCATGCATTGCTATTTGCTTGCTTTGTTGGTCTTTGCCACTTGTTTCTTTATTTCATTACCCTTAGATCTACTGCAACATAGCCATTGCTGTGCAATATGATTGGGTTTAAGTCAAGCTCACTTATGTCATTTTCCATAATCATTTTTGAAGCTCTCATGAGCAAAGATTCTACCATGCTGGCAGACTCAGGACTTGAAGCGATTATGCTGCGCGACTTGAGCTGGCTTATCATACTCTTTGCATCATAGCTGCTTATAGGGCATACTCTTAAGGCAACATCCTTGAAAGCTTCGACATAGATTCCGCCGAGCCCTAAGAGTATAAGCTTGCCAAATTGTGGGTCGGTCTTTCCGCCTACTATGATTTCTATACCATTTGGTGCCATTTCCTGCGCCAGTATCCTGTAGTCCTTAAGCTTAAGCGCCTTGGCCTGCTTTTCGAGATATGAGAATGCGTCAATTATTTTATCTTCGTTGTATAGGTTAAGCTTTACAAGCCCGCTCTTTGACTTGTGCAGTGCTTGTTGCGAAAGAACTTTCATCACTATAGGCTTGCCGCCAGAAAAGCTTACTGCCTCTTCCCCACTTTTTATATATGCACTCCTTGCGGTTTTTATCCCGTATTTGCGCAGCATTTTTTCCGCTTCCAAATAGTCTAATAGTACAACCATTCCACCATCCTCATTTGTGCATGCACACAATAAACGCGGCGCACGCCTGCCCAAAACAGATTACGCTAGATTATCTTCATCTTTAACAGTATTATCAGCACTACAAGCACTAATATAATTGCAAACTCTATAGCCATATCGCGCTTTGCCTTTCTCTTTTTTGCATCACTTATTATTTTTTCAACTTCGCTCACGGGCTGCGCTTGCGGGGAAGAAGGCGCAATTCCCATATCGGCATTAGGCTGCATGTTGTTTTGCTGAGCACCAATCTGTACTTGACCAGCAGGTGGAGGAGCAGGCGCTTGCAATGTCCCAGAAGCAGGAGCTTGCGGTGCAGGCTGAGGGCTTGGCGTTGCAGGCTTGGGCATGCCTTCCTTTACCTGAAGGAATCCTTTTTCGGTAAGTGCTATGTCGAGAAGCCCATTCCTGAAATCTGAAGTTATATACTGCATCTTGAGCAGCTTGTAAAGATGCAGTGCCATGTCACGGGGGCGAAGATTCACTGCGCCGCTTAGATCTGCAAGCGTCTTCTTGCCTCCGAAAAGCTGCGTCAGCAGCGTAAGATCAAGCGGATCAAAAGCTTCCTTAGATTTTGCTTCCGCCTCGCTCAGAAGCTGCTTGCCTGCTTCGGTTACGGTAATTGCGCTCTGGCCTGGAAAAGAAGTGGTAAAATCTATGAGCCCTTTTACCTTTAGAGTGCCAAGTATGTTAGATGCATCGAAGAATGAAGAATTTATCATGCCTCCGAACTTTTCGACCACGCTGTCTGGCCCTATCTTGGAAAGCGCCATTATGTCTACAAAGTTTATTTCGTCTGACATCGCATCACTATCTATAAGATGGCAACATTTATATATTTTAAACACTTTTCTTACGCTTGCAAGGTTTAGCAACGTTTTCTTGATTGCTAATTTGACAGATAGATAAAATGAAAATAAAGCTTCTAGGTGGAGCACAGGAGGTAGGAAGATCCGGGCTCCTTGTAAAGGATTCAAAAACCTTTCTTTTTGATTACGGCATAAAGCTCGACCACAAGACCGAGTACCCTCTGCAAACGGGAAGGATTGACGCGTTTCTTCTAAGCCATGCGCATCTTGACCACAGTGGGATGGCACCCGCCTTGTACAACTCGATGCTGCCTAATTCATTTGGGACTGCACCTACTTTGGAGCTTTCAAAACTGCTGCTTAACGACGCCATGAAGATAGCGAGAAGGGAGCGCAGGCAGGAAAAATACCACAGGAGGCAGCTACACAATTTCGAAAAGCACTACACTAGCGTAGAATATGCTTCTGAAATTGAATATGGCGATTTCCTTATAGAATTCCATGATGCAGGGCACATATCCGGAAGCGCTGGCATATTGCTTGAAAGGCTCGATGCTAAAGAGAACAAGCGGATACTTTATACAGGGGATTTTAAGCTGCAGCCTCAAACGCTACATTCTGGAGCAAAGATAGTAAAAAGCGACATTCTTGCGATAGAGTCTACTTATGCGTACAAAGACCATCCAGACAGGAAAGAGCTCATAAGGGAATTCATAAAAAAGGTCAAGGAGATACTAGAAAATGGGGGCAATGTGCTGTTGCCTGTGTTCGCGGTTGGAAGGGGCCAGGAGATACTTTCGGTGCTGTACGAAAACGGGCTGGCGGAATCGGTTTATGTAGATGGAATGGTTAGAGAAGCCACACGCATAGTTGCTAGCTATCCAGATTTCATAAAAGATGCGCATTTGCTTAGAAAAGCTGTTGAGAGTGCAACTGTTATAGGAGACAGATCTGATAGGGACATAGCGCTGTCAGAGCCTTCAATAATACTTACCACCGCGGGCATGCTTAGCGGAGGACCAGTGCTCGACTATATAACAAAGCTTAACAGGAATTCCGAGATCCTTCTCACAGGCTACCAGATAGAAGGAACTAACGGCAGCACTCTTCTCAAGAACGGCTTTATAACAATCGATGGAAAAAGATCCAAGATAAGTAATAGAGTTACGTTGTATGATTTTTCGGCACATGCGGGCATGACCGACTTGTACAAATATGTGAGGGAAAGCGCGCCAAATATCGTAATCTGCATGCATGGAAGCGAGGAGAACACAAAACTGTTTGCAGAAAATCTGCGTGGAGAGGGATTTGAAGCCTATGCGCCGAAGATAGGAGAGGAGATAGATCTGGCATGAAACAGGAGCTTTATACCTCTATCACAGGCTGGCTATTTCCTGAATCTTCCGCCTCTCCCACAACTTTTCCTAAAATTTCAGAATGAATGCCGAATTTTTCCTTTACTCTTGAATACTTTGGCTCTAGAGTACTTATTAATTTGGAAATGTGCGCAGACCTTTTCTTTTTGATGAAACGGAATATGCCAGAATTGCTTTTTTCAAGCTCTTCATACAATGCAGTGAGCCTTCTGTCATAATAGTATAGCAATCTCTTGTAGCGGGAGCTTTTTGCTGAGAGCTTGCGCAGGATTACTTGTCTGTGCCTTTCCGCAGTTTCTACGCTTCCGGGCCAAGAAAGAAGGCCGGTCACAATGAGAAGAGCAGCATCCTTATCAAAAGTCTTGGAATAAAAATATGCTATTGATTCCAAGGATCTTACAAACTTTTTAGCATCATCCACCTGAAGCATGTTTATGCTCGAGATAAACTTGTCCATAGAATGATAATCGTATTTGAATCCTGGCAATATATCTTCCATTTTGGCTAGATGCGCTTCCACAAGCTTTATTTTGGCCTGTTGAGGTATTCGCAGGCGCCAATCGCCGTAGGATATGTTCCTTAGCGCACGCTCTACCATCCCTACCGATTTCACGTCTGATGAATAGCTATTGCTGTCTTGATTTTTAGTCGCAAAGGAGCTGGTCATTTTACCACTTGATGCAAAAAGGTTGAAAAAATATTGAATGAAACAATTTATATTTTGTTTGCATGAAGGCACGGCAGGAACTTTATGTAAGCAGGCATTCAAGATAAACTATTTGCCATGCAAAACAAAATCCTTTATGATCTCGCTTCCTTCTATAAAGACAAAGCCTTTCCTTTTTGCATAACGTATTGCATCCTTCTTTGAAAGGGAATGCCCGTCATCGCCGAGCATTTCGACTATTGTGGCTGAGGGGGTTATGCCCGCTTTGTAGGCAAGATAAGTAGAAAGCTCGGTATGCCCTTTTCGCGAGCTGAGCAGGCCTTTTGCTGCGATTAATGTAAACACATGCCCGGGAGACCTAAAATTCCTGCCAAAATCTTTCCTGAGCTGCGTGCTTGGCTTTCCGCCTTGCAAAACTGCTTTTTTCACTATCTTTGAAAACTCTGATATGGTCAAAGCCCTGTCAACATCAGGTATTCCTGTAAAGGTCTTCCTGTGATTTATTGTTATAGAAAACGAAGATTTCTCTCCGTAAGGTATGTCGTTTGGATACAGGCTTTTCACAAAAGGCATCCTGCTCCTTTTGTATATATTGAGCAAATAGTCAAGTCCTAGCGCAGATGCGGCAGTATAAGGCATGGTGATGCATATAAGCCCTCCTCCCTCTTTCCTCATCATCCTTATTGAATGAGGAGTAACAAATTCCGAGCCTATTACTATATCAGTCTCTCCTTCTCTTTTCTCCGAATCGAAGATTAACACGGGTTCCCCTTTTCCCAATGCGCCTATGGCTTTTTGGAGAATTGTACTTCGCATGGTTAAGTCACACATGCCAGATATAATAAGGTAATTGCCAAGTTTAATTTATGCTATTACATCTTTTGCAAATACCTAGTCTTGATTCAATGAATGTTTTGAAAGAAAAAGAAAAAAGAAAGAAAAAGAGTTTACGGTGGAGATCCAAGATGCGAATATATGCCTGCGTATCCTATGAATAGTGCAAGAAACGCGGTTATTATGAGCAGCGCGAAGAGAAAGTAGTACGCATATCTTCCGCTGCCTTTTGCGTTTGCATACACCAATGGCGAGAATATTCCGGAAAGGGCCGCGAATAGGTAAAGGCTAAACGCTGGGAGAAAATACTGGCCGGATTCCAGATTGAATGCCGCCATGCCCAGGGCTTCCACTGCAAGATATATACCAAGGAAAAAGCCGAAGATTGACAAGCTGTTTATGCTTATGTTCTTGGTATGCATGTACGCGCCTGCCATCATTATAAGGCCGAGCATTAGAAGTGGGTCTCCGAACAGCATGTTGTACGCCCCAGGAAGCGGCCACATGAAGGACATCATGAACCCGCTTATGAAGTTGAAAAAGCCCAGTACGAATATAGGAGGCACGAGGCTGCTGATCCATTTCTTGTTCATCCCTTTAGCAAGGAGATAGAGTGCTAGGAATATAGAGCTCAGCCCCAGGCTGAGCAGCATCACGGTCAAAGGATCCACGAATGCCATATAATCACTTTTAATTTATTTACTATAAACTCGTTATACTTAAAAAGCTTTGCAAACGATTTATTGTGGGTTTTATGATAGCGTGGTACTATCTGGTAATAATATCCTCCATATTTATGGGTGCATCTACTCTTCTAGAAAAAAAGACCCTGAAAAAAGAGCATGCTGCAGCTTATAGCTCTGCAGTTATGATAGTCGTACTTCCGCTTACCCTGCTGCTTCTTCCACTGGCAAAATTCAATATCAATTTTTATGAGCTGCTTATAATCTATGTAATAAGCGTGCTTTCAACAATAACATATGTGTTGACTGCTAGGGTATTTAGGCACGGAAATATCTCAATCGCCTCTCCATTATTCAGCTCGCTTCCCGTAGTATTCACTGTGCTGTTTGCATTTTTGTTCCTAGATGAAAAGCTTTCAACAATCCAATATGTGAGCGTTGCGGCGCTTGTAGTCGCTTCATACTTCATGATTTTTGGCACGGGCAATAATGTGCAAAAAGGTTACGGCAAAAACAAATACGTTACAATTCTGCTGTTTGACACTATACTTATGGCAATAGGCGCCATATTTCTGAAGTACCTTTTCATACTTGGGGTGAATGTATTTGGGTATTTCATAATAGACGAATATTTTATGGCTTTTAACATATTGGCATTGATGATATTGCGCTATGGGGGCATGAATGAGGTAATCCAAAATATAAAGAGATATAAGTTGCCGATATTCTCAATTGCGGTGCTTACGATAGCATATAGGGTTACGAACTACCTTGCCATATCATATGCATATGTAAGTTTGACTTCGCCGCTGCGCAACAGCATAAACGTGCTGATTACCGTTTTGATAGGGGGAATTATGTTTGGGGAGAGGAACCTCAAGAGGAAATTGCTGCTATCGGCGCTTATAGTAGTAGCGGCTTACACGCTTATATCTTTTAATTGATTTGAAGTGTTGCTATGACGGAAAAAATATACCTTGAAGACGCATATGCAAAGGAATTCGATGCCGTGGTAGTGGAGAGGAAAGGCAATGCCTTAATTTTAGACAGGACAGTTTTTTACCCGACGGGAGGAGGCCAGCCTTGTGATACAGGAGTAATAGAAAGCAATGAAAAAACTTACAAAGTAATAGAAACAAAAAAGGAGGGGGAAGAAGTGCTCCATGTAATCGAAGGGGAAGCAAACCTCAATCCAAGAGATAGCGTCCATGGCAGAATAGACTGGGAGAGAAGATATATGCACATGCGCCTTCATACGGCCATACATGTGCTTGATGCGGTTATGGAGAAGAGGAACGCGGGCGTGATAACAGGCAGCCAGATATATGACGACAGGGCTAGAGTGGATTTTAATCTACCTGAGATGAATAGGGAGGTTGCGTCAAAAATACTAGAGGATACTCAAAAGGTTATAGATGAAGGAAGGAAGGTCTATCCTAAAGTGCTTAAGAAAGATGAAGCCTTGGGCATAGAAAACCTTTCTAGGACAGAGCCAGGAAGGAAGCTACTTGAAAGCCTTGAGGAAGTAAGGGTAATAGTGATAGAAGGGTTTGACATGCAGATGGACGGAGGCACCCACGTTTCTAATACTAAAGAAATAGGGAAGCTTGTGCTTGCAAAATTCGAAAACAAGGGCTCGCACAACAAAAGGATAGAGATAACCTTGCTATGAAACGGCAAGAGGGAGCGTGCCAAAAGCCTAGAGCTGTTTTGTGGCGTTGTCGGGCTTCTTGTGCTCGCTTATGAATACTGCTTCCTTCAGCGTGCGAAGCGAAAGAGTGGCGCATTTGAGCCTTGCAGGACCAGGGTCTAAGCCTATAAGGTCTATTATGTCTTTTACACCCATTTTCTCCACCTCAGCTAGGCTCTTGCCTTTTACCATATCTGTAAGCATGCTGGCGCTCGCCATGCTTATTGCGCAGCCGTCTCCTTCAAACTTGATGTCTGAGATCTTGCCATTTTTTATCTTGAGGTAAAGGGTCAACTCGTCCCCGCAAGTTGGATTGTATTCATGATGCTTTACCGAGGGTTTTTCCAGCTTCCCCTTGTTGTGGGGATGCTCGTAATTCGATATTATCTGCTCTGCAAACAAGTTGTCCATCTGTCGCACCTTTATTTATACCTTGAATATTTCTTTTGTTTTTAATATAGCGGAAACTGCCTTATCTATATCTTCTTCGCTGTTGTATATGTAAAAGCTCATTCTTGAAAGTGCGGGCTCGCCAAGCACTCCTCTGACCAATGGTATTGCGCAATGATGGCCAGCGCGTATTGCTATACCTTCGCTGTCGAATACACTTGCAATGTCGTGAGAATGCACATTTTTCATGGAAAAAGACACCACGCCTACGCGATTGCCTGCCTTGGCTTTTCCTGGACCGTAGACAGTTAAGCCTTTTATTTCCGAAAGCCTTTCAAGCGCGTACTTTGTAAGCTTTTCCTCGTGCCTTCTTATGTTTTGCATCCCTATTTCAGTCAAATAATCTACAGCTGCACCCAGGCCAATACCCCCTTCTATATTAGAGGTGCCAGCCTCAAATTTCCAGGGGAGATCGTTCCACACTGAAGAGTCCAACTTGACATCCTTTATCATATCGCCTCCGCCAAACATCGGCTCGGTCTCGTCAAGTATTTCTTCCTTTGCATAAAGCACACCAATTCCTGCAGGCCCGAGCATTTTATGGCCTGAAAAAGCTAGAAAATCGCTATCTATTTCTGAAACATCTATGCCAATATGGGGCACGGATTGGGCACCATCAACAAGAACTTTTGCTCCTGCCCTATGGGCCATGCGAGCTATATACCTAACGTCGTTTATCGTGCCAAGCACGTTTGATGCATGCACTACCGATACTAGCCTTGGCTTGTATTGCTGAAGCTTCTCCTTGAAGTCGTCCATATCAAGCCCGTCTTTTGCACTGTTAAGCTTGACATACTTGAAGATTATCCCTTTCCTGCGCGAAAGAAGCTGCCATGGCACTATATTGCTGTGGTGCTCCATCTCCGTTATTAGTACGACATCTCCTTTCTTTAGATTCTGCTCTGCCCAAGACAGGGCAACAAGATTTATGGCTTCGGTAGTATTTCTCACATATACTATTTCCTCTATGCTTTTTGCGTTTATCAGCCTTGAAACTTTCTCCTTTGATTCTACATAAGCGGCAGTTGCCTTTTCTGATAGCTCGTATATGCCGCGGTGTATATTGGCATTGTAGTTCTTGTAATAGTCGGAAACTGCTTCTATGACTTGAAGTGGCTTTTGTGAAGTCGCAGCGCTGTCCAGATATGTAAGCGGCTTTCCATGCACCTTTACTCGAAATATAGGGAAGTCCTTCTTTATTTCTTCAGCGTTTATCGCGGCCATTTTATCACACCACAGAATGCTTCGTAGGCGATATGCATTATTATATTCCGTCCAGATATTAACTGCTTTCCTTTGCTCCTGAGCCCTGCTGGGCAAATCCAGAATAGCCTCCTTTTTCTAGCTTTTCCACGATTTCAGGCCCACCATTTTCGATTATTTTGCCTTCGTAAAGCACATGCACAAACTTCGGCTTCATGTAGGAAAGTATCCTGCTGTAATGCGTTATTACAAGAAGGCCCATTTTCTGCTTTTCGTAAATCTCATTTACAATATTTGCAACATCCTTTAGGGCATCTATGTCAAGGCCGGAATCGGGCTCGTCTAGTACTGCGATCTTTGGCTTAAGAAGCGCAAGCTGAAGTATTTCTGCTTTTTTCTTCTCACCTCCAGAAAAGCCTTGATTTAGATTTCTGCCTATTACACTGCCGGAAAATTTCAGCTTTTCCGAATATTCTTTTATGGCTTCCATAAACTCTTTCATGTTTACGCTTCCGCTTAACTCTTCCTTTGCAGATCTTGCAAAATTGACAAAGCCTACTCCCTCTATCTCTACAGGATTCTGGAACTGCAGAAAAAGCCCGAGTTTTGCTCGCTTGTCAGGACCAAATTTCTCTATAGGCTTGCCGTCAACAAGTATGCTGCCCCCCGTTATCTTTGCGCCCGGATGACCCATTATTGCTTTTGCAAGGGTAGTCTTGCCTGCACCGTTAGGTCCCATAAGCACATGGAACTCACCTTCTTTTATTCGAAGGTTTATGCCTTTGAGGATTTCCTTTTCGCCGACTTTTACGTGCAGATCTTTCAGTTCTAGTATCATTGCACCACCTTTTATTTTCGATGTTGGTCCATGCCTGCCCATTATTTATGCCGCAAGGACGAATCTTCCTGTTCCTTTTCTTGCCCCGAATATTTTGCGCCGCCTTCAAACATCTCTTTTTTTGCATTTGTATTTGACCATGCTCCTGCTGTGCTGTTGTTAACAAGCTTTCCAAATTCCCCTGAAATTACTTTTGCATGCAAATGCGAAAGTATTATAGAGCGGGCTATTGGGTCTATTATCGTTGAAATGTTATCTGAAACAAAACCTTCTAAGATCATGCTTTCTGCAACTATGCGCGGCAGGCCTTTGGACATAAGATAGAACAGGCTTTCTTCTTCTATAGGCGCCGATGCGGCAGAATGAGTAGCTTTAACATCATTTTCATTTATTGACATGTCGGGCAGCAGGCTTATCCTTGCTTTCTGGCTTGACATGATAGCGCGCTCTTTTATGTATGCGCTAGCGCCTTTTGAATTGGGGGCTATGCTACTCATGTCTTTTACAAAACCCAAGCTGTTGCCAGAGAGTATGGCATGGACATCGCCAAAATAAGAACTCCCAATTCCGAGATTTAGCGATGAGTTGAACATGTCGATTTTCTGCTCCTGCGACAGTACTATTGAGGAGCTGGAGCGAAAGTTTGAATGCTCTCCTCGCAATGATGCAAAATTGCGCACTATGCTGCTTTTAGAGCCAATATAAGTAGAGTTTAACAAAAGGCTTGAGCGGTCTTCGAGTGAAAAGCTTGAAAAATGCAGGGCATGGGTATTTTCGTCTTCATTATGCAATATGTTGATTTCGGCAGATGCACCCGCTTCTGCAACCACGCGCAATGACGATGCATTCAATGACGCCCTTTTCTGCTCAGATAAAAATAGCACAAAAAGTTTCAGATTGGAATTTTTCCCTGCTACTATTTCTATATTTGAAACTATAGGTGATTTGAAGTTGGACAAGGCAATAGAAAGGCTTTGATTTTCGCCCTCGTTGATTTCTATTTCTATGCGCTTGTCCACTTTTTCTTTCAGCATGGTTAGATATTCAGAGTCGGAACTAGACAGCATATATGGTATGGATTCATGCAAGGGTTTTGACTTTCCGGCGTTGGAAATTTTTATGGCATCGCTGCTTATCATATGGCCGTTTTTGCAAACAAACGCGTCAAAGTTTATCATTAGCTTTTCCTCGGCGTCTTCTGCAAAATCCTCGAATGCGCCTGGGGTGCTGTTGTAGCTGCCGGCAAGTATGCCGCTTATCTCAGCTTTTTCGCTAAGGGTGTGCCTCTTGTATAGTTCATTAAGGCTCGCTGTATTCTCTGCGTAGCTTATTTCTTCCATTGACATTGAAGCACCGAAATTTAGCCGACTGCCTTTGCCGTGTCCAGCTTTATCAGCCTTTTCAGCTCCAAGGAGTATTCTAATGGTAGCACTTTTACCAGCGGCTCTATGAAGCCCAAAACTATAAGCGTTACAGCTTCTTCCTCGCTCAGCCCTCTTGACATTAGATAGAAAAGCTCCTCGTCGCCTATCTTGCCGAATTTGGCCTCGTGGCTGACTGTCGCATCGTTTGCATATATTTCGTTGTAAGGAAGCGTGCTGGACCTTGCTTTTTCGTCAAGCAGCAGAGTGTCGCACCTCACAGAGGATTTGGAGTTCTTTGCCCTTTCATCTATATGTACAAGACCGCGAAATGTCGTAATTCCTGTGCCTTTCGATACGCTTTTCGATACTATTTTTGAAGTTGTGTTAGGCGCAAGGTGATATACCTTTCCGCCGCTGTCTTGCACCTGTGAGTCTCCTGCCACTGCTATAGATAACACTTCGCCTATTGCACCTTCCCCCTTAAGAAAAACGCTGGGATACTTCATGTTTACTTTGCTCCCTATGTTTGCGTCTATCCATTCGACATGCGCATTTTCGTACGCAAACGCGCGTTGAGTAACTAAATTGTAAATATTCTTAGACCAGTTTTGTATCGTGACATACCTCACGTGAGAATTTTTGTGTGCAACAATTTCCACTACGGCGGCATGAAGAGAAGAGCTTCTGTAAATGGGCGCGGTGCATCCTTCAACGTATGTGACTTCCGCACCTTCGTCCGCGATGATAAGCGTTCGCTCAAATTGTCCTATCTTTTCAGAATTAATCCTGAAATATGCATGTAAAGGCATGGAAAGCTTTACCCCTTTCGGCACATATATGAAAGAGCCGCCGCTCCATACTGCAGTGTTCAGAGCCGCGAACTTGTTGTCTGTTGGAGGCACGACCGTACCAAAATATTTCTTTACCAAATCCGGATATTTTTTGACTGCCGTGTCAGTATCTACATATATGATACCCTGGGCTTCCAGGTCCTTCCTTATGCTCCCGTAAACAACTTCGGAGTCGTACTGCGCTTCTTCTCCTGCAAAGAACTTCCTTTCTGCTTCCGGAACGCCCAGCTTGTCAAATGTTTTCTTTATCTCTTCTGGCAGGCTTTCCCAGCTGCCTTCCTTCTTGTCTGTTGGCTTTTTGTAATAGTAAGTATCTTCAAAGTCTATCCCTGCGAGGCTTGGTCCCCATTTTGGAATAGGCTTGCTTAAGAAAATCTTGTATGCACTCAGCCTCTTTTCAAGCATCCAATCTGGTTCCATTTTTATTGAAGAGATCTCCCGCACTATTTTCTCGGAAAGACCTTTCTCGGTGCTGTATTTGTAGTTGACACTGTCGCTGAACCCGTACATTTTTAAGTACTCCGATTCTTTTTGGACTACCTTTTCGCTTTTGCCTGAAACCATACAAACCTGATTAATCCAGAAGCATTGCGGTATTTAAAATTTATGCGAAATAAAAAGAGGAGACATACACTTTTTGCACTGCTGATTTACAGCGCGCCAAGTTTTTCATGCGATAAGTTTTTATTAGTTCGATGAGACAGACAACCAGATATGCAGGCGCTTTTCTGGCTGCTGCTTTTGGTGATGCATGCGCTTTGAAAAGCCGCTTTCCTTTTGGCGTGATAAATAGATAACGAAGGTGGAGGAAATGGCTGACAATTTCAGAAATGAATTTACATATAAAAACTTCTTGGAGTCTGGAAGGGAAAAGGAGTTTGACGCGCTTTTCGATGAAGCGGTAGACAAAGCCAAAAAAAGCTTTGGCGCGACCTACCCTATGGTAATAGGAGGCAAAGAAGTATTTGCGCAGGAAACCATCGTTGAAAGGTCGCCGATAGATTTGTCTATAGTGATAGGCTATTTTCAAAAAGGCAGCAGGGAGCATGCAAGGCAAGCCATAGCGGTGGCGAAGGAAGAATTCGCCTCGTGGAGCAAAAAAAGCTACAAGGAGCGCGCGGACATATTCAGGAAAGCCGCCGAAGTATTTTCAAAGGAAAAATTCAATTTGGCCGCGATACTTAGCTTCGAAAACGCTAAATCAAGATACGAATCGGTAGGGGAAGTAGATGAAGCAATAGACTTCATGAGGTATTATGCAAACGAATTGGAAAGGAACAAGGGCTATATAAGAAAAACAACTCTTGAAGAAAGCAGCGTGAAAGCAGGGCTTGGATTCCAGGGTGCGCCGTCTAGCGCGGAGAAAGTTACCATAAGCATGAAGCCGTACGGTGTTTTTGGCGTTATAGCGCCTTTCAATTTCCCAGTATCTATATCCACGGGAATGAGCGTAGGCGCAATGATAACTGGCAACACTGTAGTCTTCAAGCCTTCTTCTTCGGACAACATGACAATGCTCACCGGCTACATGATATACAAGCTTCTAAAAGAGGCAGGGGTGCCTGAGGGGGTCTTTAATTATATCACTGGCCCGGGATCGGAAGTAGGGGATGAGCTTGTAGTTAACAAGGATGTGCAAGGGATAGTATTTACAGGGTCTAGAGACACGGGCTTGAGGATGCTTACCAAGGTATATAGCGCAGGCATGCAGAAAGTTTTCGTTGTAGAGATGGGGGGCAAGAACCCTACAATTGTATCAAAATACGCGGACATCGACGATGCGGTAAACGGCGTTGCCAGCGCGGCATTTGGATTTGCAGGTCAGAAATGCAGCGCTCTTTCTAGGGTGTATGTGCACGAATCAATAAAAGAGCTTTTTCTGAGCAAGCTGATAGAAAAAGCGCGATCTTTCAAGATAGGCGACCCTATCAAAAAGGAAAACTATATGGGCCCGCTTATAAGCGAAAGCGCATACAAGCGTTATGCAGAATCTGTCGAAAAGATAAAATCTTCCGGCAGGCTGCTTTATGGAGGCAACGCTGTGAACACAGGATTGAAAGGCTTCTATGTGGAACCCGTTATTGCAGAGCTAAGCCATTCTCATGAGCTGTTCCACAAAGAGCTTTTCGTGCCTATACTAGTCATAGACAGCTACAAGAGCTTCGAGGAAGCTTTGCAGAAAGCAAATGATGTGGAGTATGGGCTTACGGCAGGCTTGTACAGCAGGAACAAGAAAGAGATAAGGGAATTTTCAGAAGGAATAGAAGCAGGAGTTGTTTATATAAACAGAGCGATAAGCGCAACTACAGGAGCCATAGTTGGCCTGCATACTTTCGTGGGGTGGAAAGGGAGCGGGCTCACAGGAAAAGGCACAGGCAGCAAGTTCTACCTCCAGCAGTTCCTCAGAGAGCAAAGCGTATCGCTGACAGACAGCAAGAAGCCAAAATAAGCTGACTTCTTGATGCTATTCTGCCCAGCCAACAGGCAAGGCAGCTGAAGCACATTTTCAAATAGTGAGTTAATCGGGTCGGAGCATGTGTATATTCAGGCTTCTTTATAAGATGCAAAAGTATTCGAAGCGGAAAGTGATGATTGGGGGCGAAAAGTTCGAGCTGTTTGTTGCTGATTCTTTCACAAAAAAAGCGATAGGCTTAATGTACAGGGATACTATAGGCAAAAAGGAAGGCATGCTATTCAAATTTGATAAGGAAGGGTATTACAGCATATGGATGCACAACATGCTTTTCAGCATAGACATATTTTGGGTAGACAGTTCCGGAAATATAGTTGACATGGTAAAGGATGCCAAGCCTTGCGAGAAGTTCATGGGATTGGGGTGCAAGGTCTACAAGCCAAAGGAAAAGAGCATGTATGTAATAGAGACGGCCAGCGGCTTTGCCGGAGCGGCAAGCATAAGTATAGGGGATAAAGTAAGCTTTGCATGAAGATAGCAATAAAATGCAGAATGCAAAGCTTCAATGAGCGCGTTCGAAGCCTATGATAAGCAGAGTAGACAAAAAAAGATCCAAAAAGTAAAAGTAAAGAATAAAATAAAACAAAAAAGGCTAATTATCTCCTTCCCTTCCTGTTTGCCTTTGCCCTTGCGATATATCCGCTTTTGTCAATGAAGTACAGGTATCCCTCTTGCTTCGCGATCTTTTCAGATCCTACTTTTGCCTTTCTTCCACGAGGATTTGTCTTCATTGGAGCCCTCCAGGCATATCCATCCTTACCTACAAAATAGAGATAGCCATCTTCTTTCTCTATTTTTTCCTTTCCTATTCTTTCGGCCATTACTTTCACCGATAGGATACACACACATCAAATTTAAATACTTATCGTCGTGACGCCGACGATTAAGTAAATGGTGCTTTTGAACATTTTACACTGCAAGCACTCCTCAAAAAGCCGCAATTCGACTACAAAAGGCAAAACAAAACAATTATTAAATGTTATTTTCAAGGATAAAGCGTGATTGTATGATAGAGATAAAGATGATTAAAGATGCCGATTTCAAGGGATACACATTTGTAGAAGGTTTCCCTGGAACAGGGCTCGTCGGCCCGATGGCTGTCAGCTATATAATAGACAAGCTGGAGCTTGAATATGCAGGCTACCTTGACAGCGCTGATTTTCCCCCTCTCGTCTCTGTGCACAATAGCTCGCCGATGAAGCCGGTAAGGATTTACTACAGCAGCAAATACAAAATTTGCACAATCTTCGCGGAGTTTGCCATGCCCGTAAACATGATCTATGAAGTGTCTTCGGAAATATACAAATTCATGAAAAATAAGGGAGTTTCAAAAATAATATCTATAGGAGGCATTCCGGAAACCACACCTACAAAAAGCATCCTTTCAATAGCCTCGACTCCTGCAATGCAGAAGCTTGCAAAGATGGCAGGGCTTACCCTGATAAATGATGGGGTTTCTGTTGGGGTCAGCGCAATGCTGATAAGCAATGCTACCCTTGACAGCATAGACGACCTAAATATACTGGTGCCGGTAGCAGGAGAGATAATAGACCCGAAGTATGCGGAATATGCGATAGAAGCGTTCAACAAGGTTACAAAACTCAATATAGATGTAAGCGAACTGGAGAGAGAGGCGAAAGAAGTAGAGGCAAAGATACGCGAGATAATGAAGAAAGGCAAGGATACGCATGATAGCTACAAGAAGGTAGTAAACAACACAAGCCCCTCAATGTACGCATAAGCTTTTAATGCTGTGCATTTTTTTATGCAGGGGTGGCAGAGTCTGGTTTGGCACAAGCCACAGAAAAATGCGCAGGACTTAAGATCCTGTGGTCTAGCGCCTACGTGAGTTCGAATCTCACCCCCTGCACAACCACATTTTGCAGGCAGCTGGCCGTAAATGGAAGACTTGAACTTGCACGCTTCAGATTTAGGGCATTGAGAGGGCAGACAGCACAGCAAAAAGAATAAATAAAGATGGGTAGCTTAACAATATTAATATCTCATTGTGACATCCTTATTTAGGAATATGCAAATTGCGGATAAAAGTGCACAGAGTTGGTTGAATGGCTGAAAAATATGATGTTATTGTAGCAGGGGCAGGCATGGCAGGGCTTCCAGCAGCGACAATGGCGGCAAAGAAGGGCGCCAAAGTGCTCCTACTTGACAGGAATAATAAGGAAAACGTAGGAAGAAAGACAAACTGGGGATGGGTTTGCGGAGATGCAGTGGCAAAGTCTCACCTCGATTTCATAAAGTCAAATCTTGGTTTAAGCTTTTCGCATCCAGAGCTGGATCATGAAGTGGAAGGGGTTTATGCAATATCTCCTGATTTTAAGTCGCAGATTCTTTTTGATGAAGGGAGCGGTTATATATTAAACAGACCTCTTTTTGAAGGCAAGATGCTGGATCATGCCCTTAAGCAGGGAGTGGAATACCTGCCAAACTTTGAGGTTGAGAGGCCTATTATTGAAAACAATTATGTTGTAGGCATAGCAGGAAAAGACGAAAAGAAAGAGCACAAGGAATTTAGGGCAAAGGTAGTAATAGATGCCCTTGGAATTTCCACTACAATAAGAAGGCTGCTTCCGGAAAACGAGTATGTTGAAAGGATGGTAGATATAGACGATTTGGAGCTTACCGGCAGGTTCCTTTACGAATTTGAGCTAGACCACGAGGATCCGCTACTTTACAATCAAAAATATGCGCTTATACACCTCAACCAAGTCATAGCGCCTGGAGGCTACGGTTGGGTGTTTCCTAAAAATGGCAACAGGGCAAACATAGGCATAGGAGTGCAAAAGAGGAGCCTTGAGATAAGGAACAAGAAACTCAATAAGAAAGACACGCTCCAAAGCCTCATGAAGGAGTATGCAACTTCCATACCTGTATTCAAAAATATGAGGATTTACAACGAAGGACCAAATGGAGGAGAAGGCTATTGGTCTGTTGCAGTCAGGCACCAGATGGAAGCGCTTACTTTCAACGGCTACTTAGGAGCAGGAGATAGCATGGTAATGCCAAATCCAATAAGCGCAGGAGGTATAGGGCCTGCTCTTACTGCGGGAGTGCTCGCGGGCATAAACGCTGCGGATGCAATATCGAAAGGTGATGTAAGTATAAGAGGATTGTGGAAGTACAACCTCGATTTCAACGAGCATTACGGCAAGAAAAGCGCAAGCCTTGAGGTATTCAGGGTTTACCTTCAATCTTTGAACAACGACATAATAAATTACGGCATGAAAGTTTTCCTGACTGCTAGCGAGGCAAAGCAATTGAGCTACGGGCTTGTGCCTGAACTAAGCCTTGCTGCAAAGTTCAAGACTATTTTGCAAGGAGCAAAGAATATCAATGCCTTCAGAAATCTCCTATATGTAGTAAACAAGATGAAAGAGATAAACAAGATATATGAGGAATATCCAAAAACACCAGAAGAATTTGGAGCGTGGAAGAAGAAAATAAAGCAGGAGGTTGAAGAGGTAAAAGAAAAATTCAAGCCAAACCCTGTTTGAAAGCTTGAAAGTAAAATTATTAGATGATAGATATGGCAGAAAAATCAGGAAAAGAGGCTCACACGTATACAAAATATGAAAAGGCGAGGATAATAGGAGCAAGAGCCCTCCAGTTGGCTTACGGTGCTCCGCCGCTTATCGAAGTACCCAAAGGCGTTATCGACCCGTTAGAGCTCGCGGAGCTTGAATTCGACAAAGGAGTAATACCGATAACAATAATAAGGGAAAAACAAGGCTACGTAGAGGAAAGTGAATGAGCTTTAGAATTCTGCTATTTTCCGCGTTTCGGCAAGGCATTGTCTGTTCTGACTCCTTTAGAGGATAGGTAAGAGACACTGCCCACAAATTCTCCGCTGAGTAGGTATACTTCAGCGCTCTCATAATTGAATATCTTGTTCCTGAACAAAGGGCTTAGGTTTTCCTTTGAAGAAAATCTTGAAGCGTCAGTCCCTGCTATCAGGTCGTTGAAAGCGGGCATCGAGACAAGCTTGATTTCTTTATTATAATTGGGATATAGCCTTGGCGCCCCTTCCCCTGCCTTTGAAACAAGCCATGCCTTTGAGTAGTAAACACCACCTTTACGATCTTTTATTGATATTGCTATATGGTTGTGCGCTGAGATGATATACCTTTTTGACATTGCTTCGCTGCTTGGCATGGCATGCCCATGCAAAAGCGCAAAATCTCCCTGAAATATTTCGCTTTCTGTGTTTATGCCGGTTATTTCTGAGAGATGTGAATCGTGATTTCCGCCTGCGATCTTTATCTCGTATTGCGACAGTTCGCTGAAAAACTGTCGAATCGCTTTTGCCTCTACCTCCTCAGGATAAAGTATGCTTTCTTTTATGTCGCCCAGAAGTATCAGCCTTTTTGCCTTAAACTCTTTTAGAAGCAAGGAAACTTTCTGCGCCATCCTGCTAGCAAATTGGTATAAATGCACTCCTTTGCCCTTCAGTTTTTGTTCTACGCCTATGTGCAAATCTCCAATTACAAGAGCTTTTGACCTGCCGCTCCCAATGAGCAATGCTGGCTCATTATATACAAATTTTATCCTGTTTCCTTCTTCTCCACGCATGAAGGCACAGTAATTGTTTCCACTCAAATCTTTATAGTATTTAGCTTTGATTTGCAAGCAATTATTTTGAATTGTACGGTACAAAGATAAGCATAAGATGCGCAGGTATTAAAATTGTAAGTTGAAAAACCAAAGTTAAGGCTTAAAAATGCCCGGGATATCTCCAAGCATAGGAAAAATTGCAGGTGTAGAGATAGAGCTCCACTGGACTTTCTTGCTGCTTCTCCTGTTTGTGCTTATAGTGAGCCTCTATGTATTTGCGCTTTTTGTCATACTTTTCATATGCGTGCTGATACACGAGCTTGCGCATTCGATTACTTCGCAGCACTACAAGATAAAAGTAAAGAAGATTGTGCTCCTTCCGATAGGAGGAATTTCCGTCATGGATTTGGACAAAGTGAAGCCTAGCCAAGAATTTTATATAGCACTCGCAGGACCGCTGGCAAGTATCGCGCTTGGTATAATTTTCATGGCGATAGCCCCTTTCTCTCCGGCAGGGATAATAAGACAGACTATAACCTTTACCTTTGAAATAAACCTCCTGCTTGGGGTATTCAACTTAATACCAGGATTCCCGCTTGATGGCGGAAGGGTATTCCGCGCGTATCTTGAAAAAAAGAGAAACTTCCTGCGTGCAACGCAAATAACAGTAAAACTTGGTAACATAGTGTTCCTGCTTTTTATTGCTGCAACAATAATATTTGCCATCTATGCAAAGGGCTACTCCACCGTTGGCAGAGAATTTATAGTTTTCTATGATGTTTTTATAGTGATGTTCCTGTATTCTGGCTCGCAGTCCGAACTGCAAGCTGCTTACATGAAAGAATACGCCTCGGACCTTTACGTAAAAGACGCGATAAGCAGAAACTTCATAGAGGTAGGCAAAAACGAGAGCCTGGAAGAAGTATATGGGAAGATGCTTAAAAAACATACTAACATTGTGTTGTTTAAAGATGGAAAGGTAATCAAAGTTGCTAGGATACCGCTGCAAGGCAATATAAAAGGCAATCGAATGATGAACAGGCCCGTCTCTGATTTTGGAATAGCGTTGCCAGTAATAGAATACAAAAGCAATCTGTATAAGGCGCTAACAGAGATGCAGTCAAGCAATTCTGGCATATTGGTAGTCACAAAAGGAGCGAGGATAGTTGGTATGATAACTGAGCAGCACGCCCAGTCAATAATTGCGCTTCATGTATCAAGGAAGTTAGAAAGCAAAAACAAAAAGACAAGGCAGTAACCTTTTGCGGTATTTCATATTCCAATTGTTAGATACCTCCGCCTAAACTGCATGAAGTCCTAGCTGCAGGGAAACAAATAAAAAGATTCAAATACATAAGAAATAGGCGAAGTGCGACCAGGTAATCGAATGCTACATTTGGAGAAGCTTACGCTGCACAACTTCAAGTCGTTCAGGCAGGCATCGATGAAGTTCGGCGAAGGCTTCAACTGCATAGTAGGCCCCAACGGCTCTGGAAAATCTAGCATATGTGATGCGATTCTTTTTTCGCTTGGGGAGACTTCTCTAAAAAGAATGAGAGTGGGTAACTTAGCACAGCTTATAAACAATTCTGTAAAGCCAAATCCTGAAGACGATATGAAAAGGGCGTGGGTCTCTGTTACCCTAAACGGAAGCGAGCAGATTGAGATAACGAAAATCGTAAGGTCGGATGGCAAGGTAAGCTACAGGCTTAACGGGAAACATGTCACAAGGCAAGAGGTAATAGATGCTTTGCATGCACACCGCAGTGAGTTGGAATCTACAAACACGATAACTCAAGGCGAAATAATAAAAGTGCTTAACCTCAATCCGAAGGAGAGGCGCGAGCTTATAGACGTTGCAGCAGGCATAAAAGAGTTTGACGATAAGAAAGACGCCGCGCTAAAGGAGCTCGAGAAGGTTGAAGCGAAGATAGGCGAGGCAAAGATAATGATGAACGAGAGGAGAGGGTTCCTCGATGAGCTTGAAAAAGAAAAGAGGGACGCGGAAAAGTATACAGAAGCAACAAACACGCTCAAAAGGTCAAATTATACTATACTAAAGTTGAGGGAGAGTCAGCTTACTGAGGAGCACCAGAAGCTGCTCGCATCTCAGAAAGCAATAAGCGAAAAGATAGCGGAGGTGGAACGCTCGCTAAATGCAAATGTGCTCAAAATAGAAAGCCTTAATGTAGAGAAATCAAAGATTTCTGACGAACTCAACAAAAGATCGGTAGAAGTAAACTCTTCCAACCATAAGGCGGAGGAGCTGGCAAAGCAGATAGCAGTAATAAGGGAGCAGATAAAGGCGTTAGAGAGCAGCGCAGAAACTGCGGAAATGGAGCTTAGTGAAAAAAGCAAGGAGAAAGAGGCAATAGAAGCCAAGCTTAAGGAAAACGAGCTCAACATACAAAAGTTAAAGTCGGAACTTGAATTGAAGGAGAATGAACTCAAGGAGAGCGAAGCGTATTCTTTATCGGAGGAGGACAATGAGCAGATGATGCACGAATATGAGGAGCAGAGGGCTACGGCAGAAAAACTTGAGGGCGAACTTTCTTCTCTCAAACTTGAAAAAGTATCGATAGAGGGCAATGCAAAAGCGACAAGAGGAAGCCTTGAAGAAGCGAAGGAAGGCTTAAAAACGGCGCTTGAAGAGTATGCAAAGATTGAAGAAAGCGTCAAGGCTTACGGCGAAGAAAAAACGGTGCTTGAAGACAGCGCAAATGCACTAAAAGCGAAGCTTGACGAGCTGTTTATAGAGCAGAACAAGCTGAAAGGCGAAGCGGGAAGCTGTGAAATGGAAATATTGAGAGCAAAAGAGAAGATATCCATTTATGGGGCCTCAGATAAGACAGGGCAAGCATTGCAAAAAGCCATGAAGAAAGGGTTTTATGGAAGAGTAAGGGACCTTGTGACTTACGAACCAAAATATACTGAGGCTGTAAATGCAGCTGCTCAGAGCAGGATGAATTATTTTGTGGTAGACACGATAGAGGATGCAGAAAGGGCAATACAGATTTTGAAGGAAGGTGGGTTTGAAAGGGCATCGTTCATACCTATAAATGACATAAAAGTCGGGGAGCAAAAGAGGATAAATGGGCTTAAGCAGATTTTGGACTTGGTAAAATTCGAAGACAAATTTGAAAGCGTCATGAATTTTGTATTTTCAAACACTTTTCTCATAGAAAGCGTTGGCAAAGCGAGAAGCTATGGAATAGGAAAGGCAAGGTTTGTGACACTTGAAGGAGAGCTAGTAGAATCCTCAGGAGTAGTGAGCGGAGGAACTGCAAAAAGCGTGCCTTCCATTTCATCGCTCAACTCAAGGCTTGCTACGCTTGAAAAGGAAAAAGCCGAGATTTCAAGAAAGATGGAAATTATTGAGAAGGAAGCTGAAGAACTGAAGAAGGAGTTTGCAGACAAAGAGGTAAAGATTTTGGCGATAGATTCGGAAAGCGCGGGCTCTAGAGAAAGGCTGCTATTGCTAAAGGCGCGCATAGAAACCTTGAAAGCCAAGATAAGCACTTATGAAAGGCAGCTAGAAGCTATTGCCAGCGATTCTGAAAAAATTGACGAGCGTGCCAAGGCACTAGAAAAAGAGATGATTGCCACAAAGGCGAAGGCGGGCTCAATATATTCCACAATATCAAGCATGATGACGGCAAAGGGGAAGGCTTCAGGAGACAAGGAGAAGCGCGCAAAAGCAAAAGCGCTCAGGGAAGAAACGGAAAGGCTGAAAATAGGGCTTGCGGCTACAGAAAAGGAAAGCGAGATGATGAAGCTTCGCGCATTGGAAGTGCAGAAGGAAGCGGAGCTTAACGCTGGCCGCGTGAAAGAAGCCAAGGAGAAAAAGAAGGAGCTTGCCGAAGAAGTCGAGAAGCTTGAAAAGAGTAAGGCAGAAGTGGAGGAATCGATAAAAGAGCACGACTCAAAATCTGCTGCGCTTTTCAAGAAAGTTTCTGAATTCGAAAACGAGATATCTAAGCTTAGCTTTGAAAAAGGCAAGCAAGAAAGCGAATTGTCGAAAATGAAGGGAGAGCTTCAGGTGCAAGGAATGTCGATAGCTCAGGTGCAGACAAGGCTTTCAGACATAAAGGCAGAGCTTCTCTCATACCAGGATGTAATACCGATAGACGGCATGTCGATAAAAGAGCTTGAAGACAAGACAGTGTTGTTAAAGGCAGAGCTTGAAAGGCTGGGAAGCGTAAACCTAAAGGCTCCCGAGATGTATGAGGAAAGAAAGAAGATGCTTGAAGATGCAGAGAAAAGGCTTGATACGCTTGAAAGCGAAAAGGCTTCGATACTTTCTGTAATAGATGAGGTAGAAGCAAAAAAGCTTAATGTGTTCAATGAAACGCTGCAAAAAGTCAACGAAAACTTCTCTAAGCTATATCCTTACGGCTTTGAGGGAGAGGCAAAGCTTGAGCTTTCTGACCCGAAAGATCCGTTCAATTCAGGGCTCCTGATAAGCATAACAAAGACAAAAGGCCCGCGCAGCGTTGACACTATGTCAGGAGGAGAGAAATCCTTTGTCACGCTTATGCTTCTGTTTGCAATACAGATGATGAATCCCATGGCGTTTTACATTTTTGACGAGATAGATTCCGCGCTTGACGAAGAGAACTCCAAGAAACTCTCAAAGATGATAAAGGAGTTAAGCAGCAGGTCGCAGTTTATAGTGGTAAGCCACAATAGCACGCTAATACAGGCGGCAGACGTCGCGATTGGAGTGGCAAGACAGGATGGCGAATCACGCGTTGTTGGAATACAGATCGCAAAGCAGCAAGTAGAAGCTGGGGCTTCTTCAGGCAAACAGTAAATGAAGTGATACGTTGGCAAAACATAAGGCAAGAAGCCAGAAAAGACAAAAGAAAAATGAAGGCGGCAAATCCATAAACACGCTGCCGCTTTACATAATCATATTGCTGCTTTTCATATTCTACATAATGTTTCAAAGATATGTGGTTGTTTCGGCTTTTGCAGGAATTGCGCTTTTCCTTGTAATTATTACTACTATAGCGGTAGAGATGGGCGCCAGCTTCAAGGAAGAGGGAGTGAAAAAGAGCGTGCTGGAGCTCTCTATAGCTGTTGTAATAGTAATAGTATTCTGGTTCGGCCTAAAGATTGTGCTAGGCACGCAGTATCCCTTGAACGTAGTGCCTACATGCAGCATGCTGCCCGTATTGCATCGCGGAGATCTTGTAGTAATATCTGGAGTTACAAGTGCCGCGGAGCTGAAAGCGCCAATAGTGAACATAAGCAGCGCGGAATGGAATACTACAATGAGCAATTTCGGCACTGAATTCCTTGAGTGCGCTGCATACAATGCAAGCAATGAAACAGTTTCCTCAGTATTCAAAAAAGGGGACGAATTGGTGCTCTTTCCCACTTCAGGCTACAATCGTATAATAGACTTGAACCAGCAAGGCAACAATCTTATAAAATACGGCTGCGGAGTGAGAGAAGTTAAGGCGAGCGATGGAACCAGCTTTCTTGAAGCTTATACCGATTATATAAAGGTCGGCAATACGACAATAGAAGGAGATAGGAATAATTCAATAGTTGTTTACAAAACGGTGCCGCAAGACTATTTTTACAGGATGGGAGACACATATATAGTGCACAGAATATACGCGATAATAAACGCGAGCGGTACTTACTACGTGCTTACAAAAGGCGATAATAATCCGGGTCTCGATATACAGTTTGGCAATTACCCCATATTGCTGCAGAGGTCAAACAACTATGTCGAAGGCAAGGTCATCTTTGTAGCACCTTACATAGGATATTTGAGGCTTATATTTAGCAGGCAGCTCAGCGAACCCCAGGGGTGCAACACTACGATAACGCACGGCTGAAACACAACATGCAGCAATACAAAAAGATGCGCAGTGCGGCAGGAAGATGTGGGGTTTTCTTCACTGCTCCACACTGGCACAAACATTAGTGTATTTTTAGTATAGACAACACCCTCGAAATGAGGGTTTTCCTTTGGGTTGGAAGAGAATAAGCGTACTTTGGCGCGAGGTCCCATATTCGGCCTTGGACTTTTTCACGCACTTCGAAATCTTGAATCGTTTCCATGTATCTCGCCACTTTTATTCACTTTCTCTTTAGACAATAATAGCTCATCGCATAGCCGTACTTGCTGTGCATGCTTTCTGCTATTTTGTTTCCAAGCTCTGAATCGTTACTGCTTGTTTTCGCCTTTACGAGGAAGCCGTAATCTCCTTCGGTTATGTAGACTTCCTCTATTCCTGCTACACTGAGCAGCTTTGAAGAAAGTTCATCGGCATTAAGGTTCGGAATCGGCTTCAAAAAGAAGAACTTATGCATACTACTTACCTTCTTTGCGCCACCGACTTTCGCATATTCTTTTTTATTGACCACGGCAACACCGGTATTTTTGTTTTTTTTGTTTGCTTACCCGTTACCCCCTTTCATAGGGAAAAAGGACGAGTAATATCTTTACGTTCCATACTGGATGAGAACGGGGATTGGGCTGTTTTTTGTTTCCGGGCCGATATGCAGAAATCTTATCTTTACTGGGCGCATAGCTCTCGGGCTGCCAGGATTCGTGCTCCTTGTTAGTGTTATAACTTGGCACAGCTTCACCCCAAACCTGTTAGATATTTTGTGAGTTTGATTATAAATAGATAATTAAGTTATAGAGAACTAAGCCTAGTCTTATCGAGAGATATAACCAGATTATTTCTAATAATTGTCATTAATTTAACCTTATAAATTAATAGTATAAAGATAAATTTAAATACATTAATAACCTTATTTAATACTATGGAAGTGCCACAGACAGTAATGGAGGCATTCTCTGGGTTAAAGGCAGGGTATCCTTACTATATTTCTCTAGCGAGGATCAACGGCAAGTTCTATGTATATAGGTCGCAATCTTTTTGGGACAGTGCACAAAAGCGCGTGCGCACAAAAAAGACATATCTTGGCAGAATAGAAGAAGATGGCACATTCATCGAAAAGAAGGTAATACAAGCACCTATACAAATAGTACATGGGTCGAGCCAGATTGATGAGATAGACAAAACAATACTTACGCATTTGAGTATGAACTGCAGGATTCCACTCTCTGTAATAGCAAAAAGGACAGGGCTTAGCGTAAGGGCAGTAGAAAACAGGAAGAAAAAACTTGAGAAGAGATTCGGTATAAGGTATCTTGCGAGTATAGTTCACGTTAAGTTGAATTTTTCACCTTATTTGTTACTCATAAAGTTCCTTAAAGAAAAGCCGCCGATAGATGACATAAGGCAAGTATTTGAAAAAGAGCCGCATGTGCAGCTGGTCATGACAACACAGGGCGAATATGATCTGCTAGTATTTATGCTAGCAGAAAGCACATTAGAACTTGAAAATGCCATTTACATATTAAGAGGTAATGAAAAAATCTCAAAATACGAAGCGGAATGGAACGCTACAGCTTTTCAGGATAATTATAGTTATATTACGTGGAGAGATAATTTCTTTCAACTGCTAGAAAAAAAGGTATGGCATCGCAGCAAAGTTGCACCGAGGCCCCCAAGCGATAGCATTACTCGAAGAGAGTATATATTACTTAGAGAGTTGAACAGAGATGGTGCCCAACCTTTTTCTGAAATAGATAAAAGGTATAATTTTGGAAACGGTGCTGCAAAGTATACGTTTGAAAAATTAAGGAAGAAGGGTATTATTTTCAGAGAGACCCTTACGATGCACATACCTGATATAAAATACAATGCAGCGATAATTGTTGAGATAATAAACGAATCAAAGTTCATTTATAGCCGTGAAAGTCTTCTAAAATATATGATCAAAGATACAGATGGACCTACAAACACTTTCGCGTATGTTGCTGAAATAACCGCGCCTAACGGTTTCTTGTTTATATTGCCAGTAATTAACGAAGGAAAACTAGAAGAGGAGATAGAAAATATATCAAAGCAGATAAAAGGTATTACTATCAAATCGATGATAATTACCCAGACGGTCTTAGGAGAACTATGCTATAGGAGAATAGATAATAATCAGTCAAGTCAGATGGAGATATTAGTTTCAAGATATAAAATACCACCACCAAAAGAAAGAGTAGACTATGAAACAGAAAAAATAGAAAGTAAATAATATAGAGAAAAATAACTTTAAAGATTTAAAGTGGAACTGGCCTCTTCCAGATAATTCTTCCGCCAGATCCATCTCCGGTTCCTCCGCCTCCTGAATCCTGCCCCCGCTTTATCAAATCTTCCATGTTTACACCTTTTGTAATAATTACTACGATACTCTCTTTACTGGAAGGTTTTAAATAAGTTTTGGAGAGCTTTGGAACTATAAATGCTTTTGCGGGATAAACTAACAATCATTGAATATTTAAAAACGGAAAGTCTACAGAAGAGGTAGATAATTCTACGAAGATGAGCCAATTAGGCAAAATAGCGACTGGGTATTTTGCTGCTGTGGCTGCGGTAGACATAGGAGCTGGAATATATCTGCTGCTATCTCATGGCGAGTACAATGGTATGGAAGGTATTTTGGTGGGCAGCTTTTCGGCTGCGGCAGGCGTAACAATAGGGATGGGGAACAGAACAAGCCACGGTCTACGTGCTGCAAAAGAGCAAATTCTTCTAAGGACAAAAGTTACTGTTGAACCTGCTTGATCTAACGGCTTTTATTGCTTTCTTTTTCTTCGCTTTCTTTGTTCTGTTCTGATTTCACGCGCTGCGGATCGGCACTAAATAGGATAGCTGGGCTTGCTTCCGGAAATCTTTCTTCTGCTCTGCAATTCGCAACACATTTATATGTTTTCCTCTTACAATTCTCACAGTAACAGGATAGTTTTTATATATCTTTATTTTCAATTCTATCACTGCTCTGCGATTTGTATCCTTCATTTGCAGGAATTGAATTGCGGCGCGTGTTTGCTTTGATTGTGATCTAAATGACAGACCTATCTGGAGATATACGCTTGGCAGTAGACAGCGGCAAGGTAGCGATAGGAGCGAACAGTGTCATCGCTTCCATAACTACAGGCACGGCAAAATTAGTCGTCCTCTCACCTAAGGGCAAGCAGGATCCTTACAATGATATTTTACACCTTGCAAAGTTGTCAGAACTTAGGATTATAAAATTTGAAGGGAACCCTATAGAACTTGGGGCAGTATGCGGAAAACCCTTTCCGGTATCTGCGATAGCTATAATAAATCCAGGCAACTCAAATATACTCAACGAAGATTATTCAAAACAGACAAATACTGCGGAAGAGGAGAAGAGAGCTGCAAGGAAAGAAAAGAAGGAAAAGAGGAGGAAGGCAAAGGAAGAAGCTATTGAGAAGGAAGAGGAAGAAGCACGTGTAGACAATGATGATGCACAAGAAGAAGGCGAAGGAGCCCAAGAAGGTGCTTAAAAATATTATTAATAAATTATGTGGTAATCATGGGAAATGGAGAATTTGCCGCTAGAAAACTTCTTAAGCAAAGAAAGCATCAGGTTATGCTGAAGAAATGGTTGAAAAGGAAAAAGCTGAAGTTAAAGCAGAAGTATGACCCGGTAGGCGTCGTACCCAGAGCAAAGGCTCTCGTCATCGAGAAATATGCGCTTCAGCAAAAGCAACCAAACTCAGGGAATATAAAATGCGTGAAGGTGCAGCTAATAAAGAATAACAAAATTGTGGGCGCTTTCGTGCCTAAGGATGGATCTATCAACTTTATCGACGAACACGATGAAGTCACGATAGAAGGCCTTGGCGGTTCTCAAAGAGGCCAGATGGGAGCGATACCAGGAGTAAGATTCAAAGTGGTCGAGGTTAACGGAACGAGCCTTGAAGAAATAAGGACTGGCAGGAAAGAGAAACCCAAGAGATGAAACAGGTTGATTACATGGATAAAGCCGAAGTTAATGTTGAAAAAGAGGCAAAAATGGCGCAGGGAGCTGCCGAGATGCAAAAGAATGCGCACGAAGCATCAACACAGAAGAGCGCGCAGAAAAGAAAGCCGATACAGAAAAAGGAGGCTGCATCCTTGTCTAATCTTGAGGATACTTCGATGCTTTTCGGCAAATATGATTATAATGTAACGATATCCGATGTGAGCCTTAAGAACTACATTAATTTGAAACCTCTTGAATACCCTAACTCGTTCAGGAGAAACAGCAACAAGGACTTTTCCAAAACAGGGATAAATGTAGTGGAAAGGCTTGAGAACTACCTTATGAGAGGAGGTACAGGTAAGAAGATAGGAAGCCATGTAATAAGAACAAAAGGCAGGCTTCAAGGCAAAAAGATCAAAGTTATGCATATAGTCGAAAGGGCATTTGACAAGATAGCAGACAAGACAAAAGAAAACCCGCTTCAAGTCTTTATAAGAGCCCTTGAGAACAGCGCGCCGATTGAGGATACTACTAGGGTCAGATATGGAGGTGTAGTTGCAAACGTTACGGTAGATATAAGCGCAAGCAAAAGGATGGATATAGCGCTTAGGAATATTGCTTTTGCTACAGTAATTAGCGCATTCGACAAAAAGAGGAGCATAGTCGATGCGCTTGCAGATGAGCTTATTATGGCAGCAAACAACGATATCAACAGCTATGCAGTCAAGAGGAAGAACGAAATAGAGCGCATGGCAAGGAGCGCAAGATAAAGCGGTGCTGATTTATGGTAAGGAAAGAATTGATGGTAGAGGAAATCTCAAAACTCATGAAGGATTATGACAGAATAAGAAACATAGCGATAATTGCGCATGTGCACCATGGCAAGACTACACTTACGGATTCGCTTCTTGCAAAGGCAGGCCTTATCTCGAAGACCGTAGCAGGAGACGTGCTCTATACTAATTATGATGCGATAGAAAAGGAAAGGAAAATGACGATTAAATCGGCAAATATCTCTCTAGGGTTCAAGTACAAGGACAATGATTACATAATAAACCTGATCGACACGCCAGGCCACGTAGATTTTGGAGGGCATGTCACAAGGTCGATGAGGGCTGTAGACGGCGCAGTACTTGTAATAGACCCTGTTGAAATGATAATGCCGCAAACAGAAACAGTTCTGAAGCAGGCGCTAAAGGAAAAGGTGAGGCCTGTGCTTTTCGTGAACAAGGTAGACAGGCTTCTAAGTGAGCTTAAACTCACGCCTGAGCAGACGCAGGAGAGGCTTCTGGAGCTTGTGCGCAAGGTCAACTATTTCATAGAGCAATTTGCGCCTGAAGAGTTTGTCGAAAAGTGGAAAGTAAGCGTTGAAGGGAATAGCGTTGCTTTCGGCTCTGCGTATGACAAATGGGCAGTTTCAAAAACAATAATGGAGAAATACAAAATCACTTTCAAAGATGTTTTCAAATACTTTGAAGAAGGCAGGGAGAAGGAACTTCAGCAGATAGCGCCGATAGAGGAAGCGATATTGCCTATGATAGTAGAGAACCTTCCAAATCCGAGACAGGCGCAGCCTTATAGAATACCGTTAATATGGCATGGAGATATCAACAGCGAAGACGGCAAGGCCATGATGAACGCGGACTTCAACGCAAAGACAAATATAGTCGTCTTCGGCATAACATATGACCAGCATAGTGGAGAAGTGGCAGTCGGAAGAGTTTTCTCCGGAATCGCAAGGAAAGGAGTTGAACTTCACATTTCAGGCAAAAATAATACCGAAAGGATACAGCAGGTCGGCGTTTATATGGGCCCGGACAGAGTGACAGTTGAAGAGGTGCCTGCTGGCAACATAGCGACGATAGTAGGCTTGAGCGATTTGACAATAGGGGATACGCTCAGTGAAAATATCATAGAGCCCTTCGATCCAATAAAGCACTATTCAAAGCCTGTAGTAACAAAGGCTATAGAGGCGAAGGATTCAAGGGATACGATGAAGCTTATCGAAGCGCTCAGGGAGCTCTCAAAAGAAGACCCCACAATCCAAGCAGAGATAAACCAGGAAACTGGCGAGCATTTGGTAAGCGGAATGGGAGAGCTTCATCTTGAGATTATAGAAACGAAGCTTAAGGATGAATTTGGTATACCAATAATATCAAGCGAGCCTATAGTAGTATACAATGAGGCAATAGAGACTAAAGCGGGACCAGTAGAAAGCAAGACCCCGAACAGGCATTCCAAATTCTATATAACCGTAGAGCCATTGCCTCCTGCTTTGCTCAAGGAGCTGGACGATGGTGCAATAAAAGAGGGCAAGCCAAAAGGCCAGGCGGCAATAGAGCTAATGGTAAAGAACGGACTCGACAGGAATATTGCCAAGAACGTAGTGGATATATACAACAGGTGCATCCTTAGCGATGTCACTCACGGCGTGCAATACATCAATGAGGTAATGGAAAATGTGATAGAAGGTTTTGAAGAAGCGATAAAAGACGGCCCTCTCGCAAGGCAGAAAGTTGCAGGGGTGCTTGTCAGCATAGTCGATGCTACAATACACGAGGACCCGGTGCACAGGGGTCCTGCGCAGGTAATTCCTGCAATAAGAAATGGAGTGTATGCTGCACTGCTGGAAGCTGGAGTAACGCTCTTAGAGCCAAAGCAGAATTATGAGATAACTATACCGCAAGAGTATATGTCAGATGTGATATCATTCCTGCAAGGGATGAGAGGAGTAATACTTGATATACAGCAAGACAGGGATCAAGTAATAATAAAGGCGAAGGTGCCTGTGGCAGAGACGCTCAAGAATTTCTCCAACGGCTTGAGAAGCCTAACGCAAGGAAGGGCACTATGGGCAATGGAATTTGCAGGATATGAAAAGGTGCCGCAGTCGCTACAATCCCAGGTAGTTAGAGAAATAAGGAAGAGGAAAGGAGTTGCTGAAGAGCCGCCGAAGCCGGAAGACTTTCTTGTAGGCTGAACAAGTACTGCATACCAAAACTTAAAAACCTTTGCGGCGAATAATATATGCGGTTTCTTCCTCGCATATGCATGCAATGCTTACCGATGAAGTTGGACTGACAGATGGTGAAACAAATGGCAAAATCATACGTGAAGTTCGAAGTGTCGAATGATGTTGTGGCGAAAGTGTATGAAGCTTTGCAGCTTGCAAAGCAATCCGGTACTGTAAGAAAGGGCGCTAACGAGGTTACAAAAAGTGTCGAAAGAGGGCTTGCTACATTTGTCGCTATAGCGGGCGATGTAGAGCCGGAGGAAGTAGTTATGCACATACCTTCGATATGCGAAAGCAAAAAGGTCCCGTACGTTTTCGTACCTAGCAAGCAGGAGCTTGGCAAGGCTATAGGGCTTAATGTTCAATGCACTGCAGTGGCTGTCGAAGGCAGAGGCAAAGCTTCAGGCCAGTTTGAGGATATAGTTTCAAGGATAACAGGCAAAGCGCAGCAGAAGGATCAAGAAAAGAAGGAAGCAAAGCCAAAGCAAGAGAAAGAAGCAAGTGCCGAAAAGCCAGTAAATACAGCGGTTTGAACAAAGAATAAAGTATTAAAGTGTTGCACATGGCAGCGAACAATGAAAAAGGGGACGCCCAGGAGAAGGGAAGGCAGGAAGAGCCGAAGGAAAAGACTGAAAAGCCTGCCGCTGAAGCATCACAGGGACAGCCGAATGCATTTAGGGGAATTGCTGCAGAAATCGTTGAAGTAAGCAATAAAGGAAAAACTGGCATGTACGGTGAAATCTATACTGTAATGTGCAATATACTTGAGGGTAGAGATAAAGGCAGGGTCATAAAGAGGAATATACTCGGGCCTGTGAAGGTTGGGGATATAGTAAGGCTTGTAGATACAAGCAGAGAAGCCAAGCAAATATCTGTAAGATAAGCGGAAAAGCTTAGGCTGTAAAAAAGGTTATTTTTATGAAATGCTCTTATTGCTCAAAAGAAATAGAAAAGGGCAAAGGAATAATGTTTGTCCACCGCTCAGGTAAGATAAGCTATTACTGCAGTAATAGATGCTACAAATTTGATGTGGTATATCACAGGAAACTTAATAAGGAATAGCAATATCTCTGCTTGCTTCTCTTGCAACAACTTGTTATTTTTTTAAGGTTAATGTGAGTAGGTAGCTATTTCTTCTGCGCTTGAGCTTTCTTCTTTTCTTCGGTGAATACTTCATCTAGGTCTAGCTCGTCCATTGTTTTGATGCTCCTTGCTATTCCTTCCTCAGTATATTGAGGAAATTCTACGCCGCTTATAACTATAGTGACGCGCACTGTGTCCTTTTTCATCTCTGGATCTATCCTTGCTCCCCACTTAAGCAAAGCGTCGGAATCTATCCTGCTCGACACTTCCTGAAAGACACTTTCCGCCTCCTTCAGCGTAAGCCCTTCTCCGCCAACTATATTTACAAGCGCTTTCTTCGCTGTTGAAAGCTCAGCGTCTAGTATTGGACTTTTTATAGCGCTCTCCAAGGCGTTTATGGCGCGCAAGCTGTTGCCATCTGGAGCCGTGCTTTCGCCGCTTCCTATTACCGCAAATCCAGAGTCCTTCAAAACTGCGCGCAAATCTGCAAAATCAATATTGACCAAGCCAGGCTTTGTGCTCATTTCCACTATCCCCTTCGTTGCTTCCGCAAGCACTTCGTCGGAAACCCTAAAAGCCATATTAAGCGGCAGATCCGGTGCTACGGAAAGAAGCTTGTCGTTTGGGATTATGATTGTAGTATCTGAGACCTTTTTCAGCTTGGCAAGGCCCTCAAGGGCATTTTTCATCCTTGTTTTGCCCTCGCTCGAGAAAGGTAATGTTACCACGCTTACTGTAAGAGCTCCTGCTTCCTTGGCTTCGTGCACTATTGTTGAGATGGAGCCTGTACCTGTGCCTCCGCCGAGTCCGCATGTCACAAGAACAAGAGTTGCATCGCCTATCATATGCCTTATCTCATCCTTGCTTTCAAGAGCAGCCTCTTCGCCTACCTTTATGTCGCTTCCAGCGCCCAAGCCGCGAGTTATCTTTTTGCCTATCAAAAGCTTTCTTTCGGAGCGCGTTTTTACAAGATGGGCGGCGTCAGTATTCATTGCGATTAGTGTGGCGTTGTCTATCCCTATGCTGGAAAGGCGTGTTATCGTGTTGCTTCCGCTGCCTCCTGTGCCTATCACATATATTTTTGGTCTTGCACTTTCAATAAAACGCAATATTTCCTCATCATCAGGGCTTACATTTTCAGGCATAAAACCACTGGTCGCTACTAAGCTGATAGGTAGGTAAAAAATAAAAGCTTAACCTTGAAAGTATATGCTAGAGGATGCGACGCATATACATTGCGAACACGCTCTGGTTTATTTGTGCAAAATGCATTGGTATAAAATGCTGTTGCTGGTTTATTTGAGAATTTTGCAGGCTTTATGTTAAATGCTCAAAAGGTAATTATATGACTGGAAAAAAAGAAAATGAAAAGGTGCTTGGCTCTCCTGTCAAGGACCTTAGCCTAAGAAAAGACATGAAAGTTTCGGAACTGATGGAAGAAATGCGAAGGATAGGGGGCTTCTCCGCACAGCACATGGTTGAAGGCACGCAGATACTGAAGGCGATGATTTCAGACAAAAGCTCTTTCAACTTCCTCTCTTTTCCTGCTGATATTATAGCAACAGGAATCAGAGGTGCAATAGCTAGCGCAACGAAATATTTCAACGCAATAATAACCACGGGAGGCATGCTTGACCATGATATAGCAAGAGCTTCTGGAGGAATCTACAGCCTTGGCTCTTTCTACGCTGACGACGCAAAGCTCCATGAAAAAGGAGTATATAGGCTTGGCAACGTTTTCATAGAGAGGGACGAATACGGCCTTAAGCTTGAGAAAAGGTTCAACGAGATAATGGAGGATATATATACAAGCAAGGATTACAAAAAGGAATATAGCGCTAGCGAGCTTATATACGAATTCGGGAAGAGGATCAAGGACGAAGGCTCAATAGTCAGGCAGGCATACCTTCACAATGTAAAAATTTTCAATCCAGGCATACTTGATGGTGCGTTTGGCACCCAGCTTACTATATTCTCGCAGGACCACGACTTCAAGCTGAACCTGATAAAGGATGAGATAGAGCTAAGCAACATAGTCTTCGACCATAAGGTGACAGGAGCGCTGATGGTAGGAGGAGGAATAAGCAAGCACCATGTAATATGGTGGAATCAGTTCAAGGGAGGACTGGACTATGCAGTTTATATTACGACCGCTACGCAGTTTGATGGCAGCCTTTCTGGTGCAAGGCTTTCTGAGGCAGTGTCGTGGGGCAAGATAAAGGAAAAGGCAAGGTACACTACGATAGACGGCGATGCTACAATATTGCTGCCGTTTATGTTCTCCGCGCTGGATTTGGTATAGGTAATTTCTTTACGGCTGCCCAAAAATTTGCAGAGCAGCTTTTTATTCTTTTTGCACTAAAGAAGTTCAGGTGGAACGGATGTTTTTGAAAAAGGAAGAGAAAGAGGGAAATAAAAACAGCGAGGTATACAAGCCTGAAGAGGTAATAAAGTCTGTGGACCGCTACATAGATATAGTGGCAAGGGAATATGAAGAGGCGATAGAGAATGAGAAAGTGCCGAACATAAGAAAGAAGCTGGAAGAAATGAGAGATTCGGTGCTTGAGTGCAAATTGGCAATGAATGGGAGGGATGCTGGAAAAAAACAGGACTTGGGGCTCTTTGACCATCTAAGATACGACAAAGATGACTTGGGCAATGGGGATTTGCATGAAACCCTTGGTGCAGTAATAAAGCTTACTGACGAAGGTATAAAGCTGCTTGAGACAATGGCAAAAATAAAGGGCAAGGAATATAGCAACAAAGAGGTAGAAGAGAGGTTGAAAACGGCGGAAAGCTGTATGCGTAAAATAAAAAGAGGGGCGGAGGAGGAGCTTAGCGAAGCCATAGGCAACGAATGGTGAGAAGCTCTCACCGAAGCAGACATTATCAGGAGCAGGATGTTTTGATTAGATAAATTAGCCCCGACCGGATTCGAACCGATGTAGCAGGCTCCAAAGGCCTGCGTCCTTGGCCGCTAGACGACGGGGCTGTAAGAATTCAGTGTTATATTTAGTACTTATCCTTATTTTATTCTTTTTGCTTTCTTTGCTTTGCTATGAATGCAGATTAAAAATTACACCTACAAAAAAGAAATCTAAGAGAGGAGCGACGTCAAACCTAAAAGGGTTGGAATCAAGCGACACAAAAAGCAAGCAATTAGATCTGCGTTGTTGGTAGCCTTGACGAAAAGAGCACAGGCAGCATGCAAAGGTGCTATGATTAAGGCGCAGATTAAATAATTAAGACTTGTTCGTTCTTTGTCTAATACTACTTCGCTAAATTTAAATATTTCCTATTTAAGCTTATTGATTTACATGGCGGAAAAAACAAAAAGCATGGAAGATATAGAAAAGGATATTGAATTTGTAACCGAAATGCAGGAACCTTACAGCGAGGACTTAGCAAAAGCGGTGCTGCACTTTCTTAGAGCGAGAGGCTATGAGATAGATGAAAGGGCAGTAAAGAAAGGTGTGGAGATCATTACGGAAATAGATAGCAGAGGTATAAACGCCAAGGATACGAAAGCAGAAGCAGTTTACTGCGTGCTAAGATGCGACAAGGAAAATGAAAATGACAACGCGTTCTGGAATTGCGCATCGTCCTGCTATGAAGGAGACAGATGAAGAGCTTAATGCAATCAGTAAGATCTTGCAAAGTTCACCATTTGTTGTGCTTCTTTTCCACAATAGATGCATTTTCTGCCTTTTTCTTTGCCTTGGGCATAAAAGGGTATATTTGTTATCTTTGCTCCTGTTTCCTCTTTGATTTTCCTTTCGCATTCGGGGCTGCCACACCACGGTGCTTGAGCGGCGCCTTTTGACCCTTTAATAACTTCCTTTAACTCATCGTATGAATTTACTTCGTGGATATGTGCCTCCATGAATTTCTTAGCCCTTTGGTAGAGATTCTCATGGATTTCTGCAAGCAATCCTTCTACTCTTTCGCGCAACTCGCTTATGCTTACCTGCTTCTTCTCTGAAGTATCCCTTCTTGTGAGGGTAGCAGTTTTCGCCTTTAGTTCTTTTTCGCCTAGCTCTATTCTTAAAGGCACTCCGCGTAGCTCCCATTCGCTAAACTTCCACCCGGGCGAGTAAGAATCATTATCGTCTATGTATGAACGTATGCCTTCTCCCAATTTTTTCTTTACCTCATTTGCATAGGAGAGCACTGCATTCATGTTCGAATCGTTGTATATAGGTATAATTACTACTTGCGTCGACGCTAGCTTAGGTGGAATTACCAAACCTTTGTCATCGCCGTGTATTGCGACCATGACCCCAAGTTCTCTAGTACTTATTGCAAAAGTATTCTGGTAAGCATAGGCTTTCTTGCCGTCGCGGTCGAGAAAAGAAATTTCAAAAGCTTTTGAGAATTTTTGGCCGTCGCTATGAAAATCTGGGCCTTGTATCATCCAGCCATCTGGCATGATATGCTCTATGCTATAGCTTGCCTCGGCTCCTGCAAATTTTTCACTGTCGGTCTTTCTCCCCATTATCCCTGGCAGAGCCAAATAATCCTTAAGTATGGCGCTGTATATTCCGAGTATTTCATCTCTTTCTGCTTCGGCTTCCTCGCGGGTTGCAAAAATTGTGTGACCTTCATTCCAAAGGAACTCCCTGGATCTTAGGAATGGAGTAGGGTGCTTGAACTCCCATCTTACTACGTTATTCCACTGGTTCATGCGCAGCGGCAAGTCACGCCAAGACCTTACCCACTTTGACACTATGTCATACATTATGGTTTCAGAAGTTGGCCTCACTGCAAGCCGTTCGTCAAGCTTTGAGCTTCCGGCATGAGTCACCCATGCAACTTCAGGAGAAAAGCCTTCCACATGCTCCTTTTCCTTTTCAAGCAGATGTTCTGGGATAAAAAGAGGGAAATACATATCTTGTATGCCCGCTTTCTTAAATAAGGCATCGGTAGCGCTCCTTATCGTGTCCCACGCGAAATAACTTGGTGCCCTAAATACTATTACTCCAGAGACAGGGGAATAATCTATGAACTTCGAATCTATCAAAACTCTTGTGTACCATTCCGAAAAATTCTCGTTTTTCTTTGGCCTTTTCTGATCTGACAATCAAACACCCTGGCGCTCAAACAAAGACTTTATTATTAATGATAAGTGCCCTGCTTCCCTAAGCCTCCTATAGGAATAACTTATCCACTTGTCTCCGAAAGGTATGTATACTGAAACACTTTCTCCTTTAGCTGCAAGCTCTTTGAGATACCTGTTCCTTACTCCTTTTAGCATTGCATAAGTAACCTCTCTTTTATATCGTGAGTTAAGCTTTAATGCCTTTTCTATAATGGCAAGATCGTGCGTTGCTATAGTGAACTTGCTAAAATGCTTGAAAAGGTACTCCATCAGCTTTAGGTAGTTGCTGTTTATCTCTTCTCGTGTGCTATACATGGCGCTTGTGAGCGAATATGCGCCTTTAACCAGCCTAATTACTGCCTTTTGCCTGGCAAGAAGCCTTAGATCTCCGGAGCTCCTCTTTAAGTAGGACTGTATGCATATGCCAACCCCGTTGTAGGAGAACTCTTTTGAATAGAGGTGCACAACCTTCCCGACTGTTTCAGGCTCTTCCATGTCTATCCATACAAAAATACCAAACTTTTTGGCCTCCCTTAAAATCATCTTCAAGTTTGAAGCAAAAAGCTGTTCGCTTACGAGCAAGCCAAGTTGCGTCGGCTTTACGGATATGTCAGCATTTACCCCGCCAGACTTTATAGCATGAATAGCTTCCTTTATTTTAGCGATTGCCTCTTCTGCATCTTCTTCTCTTTGAAACTCTTCGCCGAGATAATTTATTATCGCCTTTACCCCTATGCGATTGAACTTTTGGGCTTCTCTGACTGCGTCCTCAACCCTAGCGCCGGCTATCCATCTTCCAGCGAAGATCTTCTCTAAACTTTCAGAGCACCCCATTCAATCAAGCCTCACGCCCAACTTTTTAAGATCTTTTTCAAGCTTGCCTGACCCCGTGAAAAGCAGACCTTTTATACCTACAACTTCAGCACCCAGCACGTTTTCTTTTAAATTGTCTATGAATATAGCTTCTTCTGGCTTAACCCTCATTTTCCGCAGAACATATAGGTAGATCTTTCTTTCAGGCTTCCTTGTTTTAAGGAAGCATGACGCAAAGTACCTTTCAAAGCTATCTTTCCTCACTATTTTAAGCGATTGATAATACCTGCTTCTTGAAATATTCGAAAGTATGACTACTTTGTACCTTTTTCTAAGCTTCTTCATTATTCTGTAAACACCGTAATCTAGACTGGAAAGACTATAGAAGCGCTCTCCCCATTTTACCACGTCTTTTGGTATGCCTAGCCTTTTTGATATTATATCATTGAATCTTTCAAGCGATAGCTTCCCTAAATCAAGCTTGGGATCAAGAGATTTTACCAAAGTTAGAATTTTCTTTGCAGGCACTCTTGTCTCGTTGCTAAGTTCTTTTGCATACCAGGCTTCTGAGTATCTTATTACCACTCCCCCAAGATCAAAAATGACCAACTTGGTGCTTTCCCTTCTCGCTCCGAGTTGATCGGCTACACTATTACTTTTCATTGAATCAATATCCTATGCAAAAGAATGCATAAATAAGTTTTGAAACAATCCAGATTATGGAAAAAATAGTGATTGCACTAGGAGGCAATGCGCTTTTGAACGCTAAGGGGAGCCAGAAATTGTCAAAGGAGATGCATGCTACAGAAAAGGCAATGACGGCGATTGCGGATTTTGCTAGGAAAAGCGATGCCATGATAGTTATAACTCATGGCAATGGGACTCAGGTTGGCGATGAACTCCTTAAGAACGAGTTGCAAAAGAAAGTACCCAAGCTGCCGCTGTACCTTCTCAATGCTGAAACGGAGGGTTCAATAGGTTCTAGTTTAGAGATAGCGCTCAGAAATGCGCTTGAAAAGAAAGGAGTAAGAAGTAATGTCTGCGCATTGTTGACGCATGTGGTTGTAAAAAGCAATGACAAGGCTTTCGACAACCCTACAAAGCCCGTTGGGCCATTCTATACAAAGGCACAGTTAAGCTCTCTCTTTGGCAATCAAAGATTCGATTATGTAAAAGAGAAACAAGGCTACAGAAGAGTAGTTCCGTCTCCATTCCCAAAAGAGATATTGGAAATAGATTCTATTGAAAAAGAGCTTGCAAGTGGAAAGATAGTTATTGCAGCTGGTGGGGGAGGAATACCTGTCATAAGAAAGGGCAAAGCATACTTTGGGATAGATGCTGTAATAGACAAAGATCTTGCAAGCATGGTACTTGCCAATGCTATAGGAGCAAAGAAGCTTGTTATATTGACCAATGCAGATTTTGTCTATAGGGATTACAAAAAAAAGAGAGGGGCGATTAGGAGCATTGAGGTAAAAGAGATTAAAAAGATGCTGAAATATCTTGAAGAAGGCACCATTAAGCCTAAAGTAGAAGCATGCGTTGGATTTGTTGAGAAAGGAAAAGGCAGGGTTGCGTATATAGGTAACTTAAGCGTGCTAGACAAAGTGCTCCAGGGCAAGGCCGGCACTAAAATATACTAATAGGGTTTGGAGTTATTCCTGCTTGCCAAAATCAAACTTTGTGCACTCTACTACCTCACCTATTAGCGCATTGAAAAGTTTGCCTGGCTTGCTGCCATTAAGTATAAATCCTTGGCTGCCTGTGCTCTTTGCTATATCGCTAAGAAGTGCAACTTTCGCGTTCATCCCTCCTGTGACATCGACTTTATGGGCCGAACCTGCAGCGCCGAGTATTTCATGCAAATTGCTTTCATTTACCAGAGGAAGCAACTTAGCATCGCCGTACTTGAACGGATCCTTGTCAAAAACGCCGTCCACGTCAGTGGCAAGAACTACTTTCTTCACAGGGAAATGCTTGGAAAGAATGCGGAAGATCTCCTCTGTTGAAGCTATCGAAACGCCTTTTTCAAGATCCATTACCACATCCCCATAAATTATAGGTGTTAACCCGTAATCGAATGCATTCTTTATTACCTCTACTTCAGCGCGTTCAGCCTTGCCAGATCTTGATAGGATAAAGCTAGACGGATCAAAAGGGAAGACGTCGAAACCTGCTTCGATAGCTGCATTTACCATTATAGTATTAAGCTCGCGCGCCGAAAGCTTTACTAGTGCAGCGCCTTTCCTGCTTTCTTCGTTTATTATGCCCTCGTTTACCCTGTACTTTTTTGCTGGAATATGTGGAAAAGAACCTCCACCATGCCCTATTATAACGTCAAATCCCTTTTTTTCTCTTGCCTCTTTTATTTCGCGAAGCAGCCTTACAATATCTTCCTTCTTTGCAACTCCTGGCTTATCTGTATCCGTTATCACTGCTCCGCCAAGTTTTACCATATAAAGATCTTTCCCATTCCACGAACTCATGTCATACACCCTTTAGTATATCTTCGCTTATGAGAGACTCATCCTTATCGAGAAGAGTAGGGGCACCTCCTGCATGTGCTTCGATAAAGCTTATACTGGGAACGGCTTCACGCACTGCCTTCTTTATTTCACTTAAGTAGCGGTCTTCAGTTATTATATGCACATTGGGACCTGCATCCAAAGTGTACGCAGAGATGTTTTTCCCGTAAGACGAGTTTACCTCTTGGACCTTTTCTATTACAAGCCAGGAAAGGTCGTTTATGTAATGTATTGGTGGAAACGAATCGAGCATTACAGCGTGCATGTTATTGCTTTCCCTCATTATGAGATCAAAAAGGCCGTGTGCATCCCTATTTATTATAAAATGTATAGCCTTGTTTACATGCTCTTCTGCTATACGCGGCCTCAAAGAATACATGCTGCTCGTATTTGTAGTGATGACGTGGCCTTGACTGGATGAAATCTTTTTTTCGCCGGATGAGATTAGTGCTATTAAATCCACGATGCCGGGCCAGTGATTTTCACCGCATATTGGTTCTGCATAAGATTCTTCGCTTTTGTCCGAGGCATGCCAGATCACAAAGCCCCCAAACATGCTCCTGCTTCCGCTTCCACTTATTTTTCGCGCGAATATAGACAGCTCCTTTGAAGAAAGATTAAGTTCCAAAGCTGCGTTTGCTGCATATACCAAAGCTGCAGCGCCAGACGCGCTGGACGCCATGCCTGCTGAAGTAGGAAAGTTGTTTTTCGATACCACTATGGCGTTAGAAGAAGTACCAGCGAGCTTTTTCATTTGGTCCAAAATTTCAAAAAGTTTATGAGATTTTTTGTTTTCGCTTAAATTTTGAACTTCAAAACCGTTAATGTAAATCTTATCATTATTGAACTTTTTTGAGAATACGATGCTTGTTGCAGTACTGACATTCCTATCAAGAGTCATACTCACAGAAGAATTTAAAGGTAAATTGTCTTCTTTTTTGCCCCAATACTTTACTAATGCTATATTCGAATTGGCAGATGCAGTATAAACTTCCCTCTCCATTAAAACCATTCTTATAATAGACTTTTTGTTCTTTCATTTTCTACAAGCTTGATGACGTTGCCCAAGCTACTTTTTGCTCCTTTAGGCGCTACGGTGGTATTATATATAGGCATACCTATGTTCCTAAATGCTTCCGTTATGGCAGGTATTTTATCCTCAGGAGCGATTGCAATTATAATACCTCCGCCACCCCCACCACTTAGTTTTGCCCCAAAAGCGCCCTTTTTCACTGCCAAATCTACTGCTGCGTCGAGTGAAGGTGTAGAAACGCCGATCTCGCCCAGCAACCTGTGGTTCTCCAGCATATGCTGCCCCACGAGCTCATAATCGCCTTTACTCAACGCTGAGAGCCCTTCCTTAGAGCATTTGCCTATTTCCGAAAGTATGGCACTGACTTTATCCTTCTCTTTAGCATACAATTCTGAAACATGACCGACGGTTTCCGCTGTGCTCTTCTTTGGTCCTGTGTCTATTATAAGAAAGTTGCCTGGAGGCAAGTCATGCTGATTTACCCCAGTATTTTTACTGTAGCTTACATAGCCCCCATAGTATATCGTGCTTACATCTATCATGCCTGCACTTTTATTTCTGTGCGCTATTCTCTCGCCTGTACGAGCAATCTCCATTATTTTATTATCATCAAGATTTAGCGAGAAGTAATTGACTAGAGATATAGTAAAGGCAGTAAAGCAAGCAGCGCTGCTTGCAAGCCCTTTGCCTAATGGTATGTTTGAACGTATTGATGCTTTGATCCCTGAAATGTCCACGCCATATATACTCTCGAGTTGTGCTGCTATAGTCAGGTAAGGCAGAGGCTTCCCATTAAACATTTTAGTGAAACTTTCAAAACCATGGTATTGATAAGCAGAATAAAAAGCTTCTATTTCTACTGCACGTCTTTTTAAATCAAGCTCCAAATCTTGCAGCGAAAGCTCAAAGTAATCAGGGTGGCCTTTTATACTTTCAACATGCGAGTATGCATACATGTTAAGCGCAGCACCTAAAGATAATTCGCCGTAGATTGCAGCGTGCTCTCCAAAAAGCTTCGCAGCTGCAGGTGCATAGGCTACTGCCACTTTTTTGCTTTCCATAAAAACATCAGATTTTGACAAAATTCTTTTATTTTTCCACATATTTATATGTTGGCAGGTATATGGCTTGCTGACGAAAAAGAGGCTCGCAAACTAGCTAAACCGCAATATCTGCTTCACGTAGTTCTGGCTGCATATGCTCCTCGGAGTGTAATTATCTATTGAGCATATCTGAGCGGTAAATATATTTGCACTGCCTATTATTGCTTGCGAAACTTGCGAATTAGGGTTGTTTAGTTCCTGGATTATCTGGCTCCACGTAAGCTTGTTTATAAGCGTGGGGCTAAACTCTGCACCATTCTGCACGCTTTTGTTGGCGAAATCCACAAAAGGTATACCTCCGCGCTCACTTGAAGGTAAAGCAGGATTGTTGAGGTTATACTTGTTAAATGTGGCGTTTTCAAGACTGTCAGGATAAGAAAGAGGCGTATAGTTCCTCGTAAGGGTTTCCACTCCTGCAAAGTATATTAAATTGCTGAAGTAAGAAGAATTGTAGAATGTAAAAGTGGGAGTGCTAGGCGCATAATCAGTTGGACTTGACTCCATATAATGCAATGAGGTGAAATTGCCGAACCGCATTAATGCTATTATGAGGGCCCAGCGCGTAGCGGCACAAAATGGGCAGTAATCTGCACCGATGTATATTATTGTAGGCTTGCCATTGGTGTATATGGGTGTACCGTTTTCAAGCGTTGGAAGATTTCCTGCAGAGCCACTGCCGACTGCGCTTGCAAGCGTCTGGTTCATTGCAATATCTTTAAGTTGCGAAAGGGTTGTGTTTGAAACAGGAGCGCCGACTAGAGCTGAAGAGCTTGCAGGCTTCGTATTAAGGTATGCCGCAACTACTGCCACTACAATCAATATTAATATTGCGAAGTACGTTGTTGCATTTTTCTTTTTCTGATCCAATTCAACACCTTTCAAAGCGCGTTATTAGCTTTGCCAAGCCTGCGACTTATTGCAAGAGGAGGCATGATTTTGAGCAGAACGCGGTCTATTGCTCTGTTTAATTTAACCCTGTAAGCAAATAATATATAAGAAACAGCAAGGCTTAAGATTACACCTGCAACAACATCGGTAAAGTAATGCAAGCCAAGGTAAATTCTTCCGAAGAGCACTAACAGAAGCCAGGCAATGTAAAGAGATTGAAGTATTTTATACTTGCTCATGAAAAACGGCAGGCCGGTCAGCACGCTGGCATGGTTGCTTGGAAATGAGAATGAATTCTCGCAAGAAACCTTGTTTATCCAAGAAAGCTCTGCAATGTTGCAAGGCCTAGGCTCTGCAACTATCATCTTTATGGAATCAGATATTAAATAAAGTAACACTCCTGCAAGAATAAAAGAGTAGGTGTTTGGTTCTTTCTTTAGATAAAGGTAAAGAGCGACAAGGGGCAAAACTACAAGAAAGCTTTTGCCGAGCGCGGTCATTATGCTCGTTAGAAGTGGGCTTGCTATAGCTTTCATTAACTGAAAGGCATATATATTTATCCCAAGGTTGTAAGCAGAAACGAGCATATAAGATAGATAGTACAATCAAGCACCTTTATTCGATTTTGGCTTTACAAACTGCACATAGTATAATATTGCCGCAATAGTTTTCGAGTCTTTGATATAGTTTTTCTTTATCATCTGAAGCGCCTTTGGAAGAGGGATAGATACCAAATTTATTATTTCATCCTTGTCCAAATGGCGCTTTGATGGTATGAGACCTCCAGCCAAGTATATATAAAGCATTTCTGTTGTAAGTCCTGGAGAAGGCAACAAGGACAGCATAAATTTAAGCTTTTTGGGAGTGTATCCTGTTTCTTCACGCATTTCGCGACGCGCAGCTTCCAGATTGCTTTCCCCTTTTTCTATATGCCCAGCGGGCAACTCATATACATATTTGCGTATTGCAGGACGGTATTGCCTTTCCATTATTATCTTATCTTTTTCTATAAATGCGAGCATCACTACGCTGTTGTGCTCTCGTATCCTAAGAATATCGAAGCTTTTGCCTTCTTTGCTCATGTGTTCTTTTTCCAAAGAGAACAACCGAGACTTGAACAAAACTTTTTTCATGCATAGCACTTAAATACTGAAAGCAAAAAGAATTTAATAGAGAAACCTTCAATTTAATATTCAAAAATAACTAATAAATAACTTAACAAAAGGCATTGCAAGAGGGGTTGTTGCGTAATCTGGCAGCGCGGCAGGCTCCAGATGTTTGTATATCAGATTGAGCGCTTATGCGCGATGATTAAGATCTGGAAATATGAAGACATGAGTTACCTGCAAATCTGGGTTCAAATCCCAGCAACCCCAAACTTTTTCTGTGAAGTAGAAGGCAAGTTATTTATTTGTTTTTTAATACTATTAGTGAGAGCATGCAGAAAAAGGGCAAGGCGTATAGGATAAGTTCAAAAAGATATGCTTCAGCAAAGGCCCAGTCAGCAATGGAATACCTCATGACCTACGGCTGGGCAATACTCATCATTGCAGTTGTGCTTGGCGCCTTGTTCCAGCTTGGCGTTTTCAATGCAAACAACTTCGCACCAAAGGCGCCGCCAGGCGCATGCCAGGTCTTCAGGCCCAACGGACCTGGCACGACACAGTTCATAAATCTTGAAGGCATATGCAGTGGCGAGCTGCCGCAGTATGTGGCGCAGTTCAACGGACAGAACGGCTATATAACTTCAACTGTAAACGGTCTACCAATAGGTAGTGAACAGCGAACTGTAACAGCATGGTTTTATGTCCCTACGCAACCACCTAGTGGTAATCAAGATGCCTTATTCGCATATGGCACGCAAAATAACTGCGATCAGACTTTTTGGGTTTCAGTTAGCGGTACAGGTGCAACATGTAATGGCGGCCAGATATTCATAGATAATTGGTGTACATGTCAATCTTTCCCTGGATATACTACCCTTATTACAGGCACGTGGTATTTTGTAGCCTTTGAATATAATGGCACATATCAGATAGGGTATTTGGGAAACAATGGTAATATAGTAAAAGTTGATGCACAAGCAAGCGTAAATACGGGCAGTTCACCATTCTACATTGGTTTTTGGCCGGTTAGACAATACTTTAATGGTAATATAGCCAATGTGCAAATCTACAACACCTCGCTCTCATCAAGCGAAATCCAAGCCCTCTACCAAGTAGGCATTGGCGGCGCG
>JBMFWY010000004.1:0-50672 GCA_049964795.1 Candidatus Micrarchaeia archaeon
TTTTATTCTTTAAGGTCACCATATTCATGTTATCATCTCTTCCCTACTTTCTGCAGGGGCTTACTGTCGAAAGAGGGAAAGTAACCCCTGCTGTAGGGATTGTATTTAACGACGAAGAAAAGATTTATAATTTGTCAGGTTCCTAATGCAGATGACACTAAAAGTGAAGCGTTTTGCAAGAATTAATGGTTTTTTACATTTTTAGCACTTATTTTACAGAAGTTATAAAATATTTCGCTGCTTATGATTGGATATTAGCTAGATTTCTAAAGGTGTAAAAATGGCAGAAGAGCTAAATCCATTCAAGATAGCACAGCAGCAGCTTGATGAAGCTGCAGAAGTCATGAACCTAGACAAGCAAGCGCACGCAATACTAAGAAAGCCTATGCGCACGCTAGTTGTCAATATACCTGTCAAAATGGACAGCGGAGAGACAAAGGTATTTACAGGATTCAGGGTACAGTACAACGATGCGCGCGGGCCGGTAAAAGGAGGTATAAGATTCCACCCGCAAGAAAGCATCGATACGGTAAAGGCTTTAGCCGCATGGATGACTTGGAAGACAAGCCTTGCCAATATACCATATGGAGGCGCAAAGGGGGGAGTAATCTGCGACACCAAAAGCATGAGCGCAGGAGAGATAGAGAGGCTTTCACGCGGATATATAAGGGCTATAGGAACTTTCATAGGGCCTAATGTAGATATACCTGCGCCAGATGTATATACTACGCCGCAGATTATGGCGTGGATGATGGATGAATATAGCAATATAGTGAGATACAATGCATTTGGCACAATAACTGGAAAGCCTTTAGAGGTATGGGGCTCTGAAGGAAGGGGAGATTCTACAGCGATGGGAGGGCTATTTGTAATGAGGGAAGCGGCAAAGGTGCTTGGCATAGACCTGAAGAAAGCCAAGATTGCTGTGCAGGGCTTTGGAAACGCAGGCAAATTTGCCTATACTCTATCTAAGCAGCTTTTCGGTTCAAAGGTAGTAGCGATAAGCGATTCCAAAGGAGGAACATATGATGAGAAAGGTCTTGACCTTGCAAAACTTGAAAAAGCCAAGAACGAAACTGGCAGTGTGGAAAACTATGAAGGAGGAGAAAAAATTACAAACGAACAGCTGCTTGAAAGCGATGTAGATATACTCATACCTGCAGCAATAGAAAACCAGATAACAGGTTCTAATGCAGACAAGATAAAAGCAAAGCTTGTGCTGGAGCTTGCCAACGGACCAGTAACGCCCGAAGCGGACAAGATACTCCATGAAAAAGGCATATTGGACTTGCCTGATTTCCTTGTAAACAGCGGAGGGGTTATAGGCTCGTATTTCGAATGGGTCCAGAACATAGGAGGTTATTACTGGAGTGCAGAAGAAGTATACCAGAAGCTCGACAAGATAATAACAAAATCTTTTGCGGATACTATGAGGACAAAGAGCGAATACGAAAGCAAGGGCAAAAAGGTAACTCCAAGAACTGCAGCATACATAATAGCAGTAGACAGGATCGCAAAAGCAATGAAGGCAAGAGGCTGGTACTGAAAAACATTCCTTTTCTTTTTTTATCTTTCTTCCTTCTCCCTATTTCTTTACTACTAATGCTTATGCTTATATTTAGGTTTGGCTTTCGCTAATTTTGCTGTTTTAGATTTGAATATGCTATTCGCTAAGCTTTATGCCAGCCTTCCTGGCCTCGTCTATTACCCTTTTGTAGAATGCAAGGAAAAATGCGGTGAACTGCTTGTTGTTTTTCACTATCTGCTCGTTTATTTCCTTTATGCTCATCCATTTCCAGTCGTTTGCCTCTTCTTTGTTTATCTTCGGCCTGCCGTTGTAAACACCAACGAAATAATGGTCGTACTCGTGCTCCGTTAGGCCGTTCTCCATCTCCGCTTTGTATATGAAGCTGCAGAGTTCCTTGAGATCGCAGTCAAACCCCATTTCCTCCTTCAGACGCCTGTGTGCGGCATCTATCGGCTTTTCACCAGGGAAGGGATGGCTGCATGTTGTACTTGACCACAGCCCTGCTCCATGATACTTGGTAAGCGCGCGCTGCTGCATCATCAGCTTCCCTTTGTCGTTGAATATGAAAACGGATATTGCCCTGTGGAGTTTGCCTCCGTTCTGATGAGCCTTGAGCTTGTCTTCAAGGCCTATCTCTCTGTCGTTTTCATCAACAAGAACAACTTTCTGGTCCATATACGCACCTGATTTTGATTCCTCCTGCTGCACACGCTTTTGGCACATTAATTCGATACTCCTTGTTACGTTATTAGGTAAAGAATTTTTGAGGCTTTGCATGTTTTGCAGAAGCATTTCAAAGAAGCTTTCCGAAGTAGTATTTTTAAATGTTGCCAACAAATTATTTCCAGCTTTTGGCGGCTTTGTGCTATTCTTTTGCACAGCAAACGCCAAGCCCAAGTGGAAGTGGTAAAATGGATTTGATAATCTTACCTTTGGTTGGCTCGATACTTGCTTTGCTGTACGCAGCTCTTGCGGCGCTTTTTGTACTTAGGCAAGAAAGGGGCAACAAGAAGATGGAAGAGATAGCAAAAGGAATAAGGCAGGGTGCAAGCGCATTCATAAAGAGAGAATACAAAACAATATTCATTTTCTGGCTCGTACTTACTATAATATTCTCCATTGCAGCCTATTTCAAGATACTGCCTGCGCCTACACCCATAGCATTTACGGTTGGCGCGGCGGGCTCTGCATTGGCAGGATACATTGGAATGGAAATATCAGTAAGGGCAAATGTCAAGACTGCAAAAGCAGCAGAGAAAGGGCTTAGAAAGGGGCTTAGGCTTGCTTTTATTGGAGGAAGCGTAACAGGCATGAGTGTAGTAGGGCTTGCATTGCTGGGCTTTACTGTAATGTTTATGCTTTACGGCAATCCTGTAGTGTTGATAGGCTTTGGATTTGGAGCGAGCCTGGTAAGTCTGTTCGCAAGGGTAGGCGGAGGAATATATACCAAAGGGGCTGACGTGGGCGCAGACCTTGTAGGCAAGACCGAGATAGGCCTGCCTGAAGATGACCCGAGAAATCCTGCGGTGATAGCTGACAACGTAGGAGACAATGTAGGCGACTGCGCAGGCATGGCCGCAGACCTTTACGAATCATATGTAATAACAGTGCTTGCTTCTATGCTTATAGCGCAGCTATTCAAGCTTCCTTATTATGCACTTGTTCTTCCGCTTGCTGTAGGAGGGATAGCAATAATAGCTTCGATAATAGGAACTTTCCTCGTAGGCACTGATGAGCCGAAAAAGATATGGAGCACTCTTTACAAATCCATACTTATCTCTGGAGCAATTGCAGTATTAGGCTTCTTTGCATTTACCTTAAGCATAAACGCTCTGCCATATTTTGTGGCGATGCTTGCTGGCATAGTTGTTGCAATTCTAATAGCGCAGATAACAGGCCATTATACTAACAAGGATACGAAGGCGGTGCTAGAGATCGCCGAGGCTTCCAGGTCAGGTGCAGGCACAAATATAATAACAGGAGTTGCAAACGGCATGCGCGCGACAATGTATCCTGTCCTTACGATAGTAGGAGGCATACTGGTGTCATATGTAGTGGCGGGAGTATATGGCATTTCTATAGCAGCCATGGCCATGCTTTCGCTGACAGGCATAGTGGTGTCTGTAGACAGTTTTGGTCCTATAACGGATAATGCAGGAGGCATTGCGGAGATGAGCGGTATGCCGGAAAGCGTAAGAAAGATAACAGACCCGCTTGACGCTGTAGGCAATACAACAAAAGCAGTTACGAAAGGATTTGCAATTGGCGCGGCGGCGCTTGCGGCGCTATCGCTTTTCGTTGCTTTCGCAAGCGTCTCAAACATACAGGCGCTTGACATACTGAACCCGATGGTAATGATAGGGCTCTTCATAGGCGCAATGATACCCTTCGTTTTCTCTGGCATAACAATGCGTGCTGTTGGCAAGGCCGCCTCAAGCATAGTAGAGGAGGTAAGGCACCAGGTGAAAACAAGGAAGGGCATGATGCAGGGCAAAGTGCTTCCAGACTATGCAAAAGCTGTAGATATAACAACAAAAGAGGCAATAAGATCGTTGACTGCTCCTGCGCTTCTTGGCATACTTTCACCAATAGTAGTTGGGCTTGTATTTGGCAAGTTTGCGCTTGGAGGCTTGCTTGCAGGGGTCATAGTATCAGGGCTAGTGCTTGCGATAATGATGACCACTGGAGGCGCAGCATGGGATAACGCCAAGAAGTTTGTCGAAGAAGGGCACTTTGGAGGTAAAGGCTCTGAAACGCACAAGGCTGCAGTAGTGGGAGACACAGTAGGGGATCCATTCAAGGATACGGCAGGCCCGGGAATAAATCCGCTGATAAAGGTAATAAACACGGTGTCGCTCCTGATCTTCCCAATATTCGCGTATTCTCTACCCGTGCTGCTCCACGCCTCAGGAATGTAAATGCAATGTTTTCTTTTCCTTTTTGCTTTCTTCTTTGTTGGATAAGCTAAGTAGAAACGCAATTATTTATAATTCAATTGCAATAGAATAATGTATGATGACCAAGCGCACTGAGCTATGCTGTGATGTGGATCTTGAGTGCTGACATATTTAGATGCGGTGAAATTTTGAGAATTTCCAAAAGCGCTATAAAAAAGATAGTAAAAGAGAGCACAAACGCGAAGATAAGCGACAGCGCTGCGGAGCTGCTTGCAAAAATATTGGAAAAGAAGGCGGAGAAGATAGCAAAGCATGCTGTGCAGCATGCAAAAAAGAAGGATAGGAAAGTTTTGATGCTTGAGGACATAGAAGACTTCAAGCTGAGAGGCGAGTAGTGTGGAGAGCGCAAGGCTATCGAGAGGTCCAAATGGAGAAGCAAGATTTGACTACTTTCAAGAAGGCGAGGAAAGCACACTTCTTATCGAAAAGGCAGGAGAAGGCATACTTGAGAGCCTGTTCGACAGAAATGGAGCCGTGCTTAAGCAAGTAATGCTGAAAGGGGACCAAAAAGAGATAGAACGGGAAGTTGAAGAGCTGTCAAAACGTGTAGGCCAGTTAGAAAGCTCAGAATACAGAGAAGTGACGCTTCAAAAAAGCTGCCCCCATTGCGGTAGCAATTCGCTAAAAAGAAGCATCGATTTTGAAAAAGGGGACGTGCCTGTAGTTCCTACATATGTGTGCGGCAAATGCGGAGGAAGAAGCTATTACCTTACTGAGCAGTATTTGAGAGGCATCGTATCTTCAAGAAAAGACCTGTTTTCGGAGAGCGAGAAAAAGGAGCTAGAAGTGAATGAGGAAGCATTCCTAAAAGAGCTCAAAGAGTATATAATAAGAATATTTGCATCAAAAAGGATTATTGCGATCAGATAAAGGTGTCAATATGGGAATACTGCTTTCGGAACTTTATGGCAAAGGGATACTTACCAACACGGGCAACAAGGTAGGCTTTGTAGAGGATATAATACTTGATTTTGAGGAAGGCAAAGTTTCCAGGCTCCTCCTCACGAAGATAGACGACTTGCTTACCGTGAAGAATACAGCCGAGGTACTATCAAAGAATAGCGTAAATTTTGAAAGGGTAAAGAGCATTTCTGAAACAATAATAGTAGGAAGCGGGAAGTAGCTCACTTTTTATGCGCTGTTCTTCTGTTTTTGCCATGGGGCGCTTTCAGAGCCAGAAGAAGCAAGGTAGCAAATCCCATGCTGGGCATTACCTTGTCTTCAGCAAGCAAGAACAAGATAAAAAGCTCAATCAGTAGATACTTCTCTTGCGAGGCTAGACCTTTCCTTGAGTATTATCCTGCCACCACAATAAAGGCACATCATACCTTCGGAAAGAGATTTTATCTGCTTTCCGCATTTCGCACATACGTAAGCCATAAATTGCACCTTTTCAAATCAGAATTATATAAGCAAATTATAATTGCAAATAAACATATATTTATTTCTGCTTATCTTTGCTGCTTGGCGTGCCTTTGCTTGACTTGAGCCATTTTATAAAGTCGCGGTGAAGCTCCGACTTGCTCATGTCTATTACCCTTATTTTAAGATAGCCACCCTGGTAGTTTTCGTCTTTGACCTCCATTATAGGCTTGTATTCGTCTACATTGTCGGCATAATGAACCTCTGCCCAGTGCAGCACACCGTCTAGGTATTGCTTTGAAAGCTCGCGATTCATAGGTATGGAATTGAATCTGTAGAGTATGCCGTCGCACCAGTACAAAGGAAGATTCCCCATAGAGGTTACGTTTCCGCGCATAAGATCCTCGTAGCTCATCTTGAAAAGGTCATGCACTACGAGCTCTTTTATAGGCGAAAAGCTTATTTTTACCATTTTTACCACTTTGACGCGACTTTTAGGAAGTTTGCTGCTCTTTTGCTATATTTGCTATTATGCGCCTTGCGCTTTCTCCTGCTGGAGTAGTGAAGGAATATGCTCCTCCTGCATATACCGTGCCGCAGTGCCTGCATTTCCATATGCTGGTGCTTATTCTTTTTACTTCATACTCGCCGCATACTTCGCATTTGTACTTCGCGATTTTCTGCTTTTTAATAGCTTCGTTGAGCTTTCTTATGCTTGCACCGTATTTTATGCTAGGGTTTGCCAAATGACCACCATTCTTCGAATATTATGCTCTTTTATTTAATCCTCAACCTTTATCAATATGCGCTTTTAGCTCGCTGTGCTTGCCGAATGCAATATCTATCATCTCGCTTATTTCCTGCCTGTTGAAGCTTCCGCTCAGGCCTTTCTGCATTGCGCGTATTACCTTACCGTCGGTTTCTATGGTCATCCTTGCGTCTGCTGCGCGCTCCTCGTTGCCTGTAGGATCAAGCACTATAGTATCGCCGATCTTTGCAAAAGTGCATGAGCTTACAGTATTGTTGATCTTTAGGGGCGCAACCCTTTCACTCATTACAGGCTTGCCATTGCTGTATTTGGGTACTTTCGCACTTTTTAGGGCGGACATTGCGGCAAGCATGCCTGCATCGAAAAGATTGCCGTCGTAGTTCAATATGTACAAATCAAGGTAAACGCTCCATGCTTTGCCCTCTTCTATGAGCAGACTTCCAAGGTCTATGCATTCAGCTGCGCGCACGCCCCTGTCTACCACCCGCGAAAGCTCTATTGATTCAGGGCTTGGAGGGCCACTTTCAAAATCTGGGGATGCAAGAGGCAGCAGCTCTGCGGAAACCACAAGGTTCCCAACGTCGGGCGTGTCTTCCATTGGAGACTCCACAACCATTTTTACACCTGCCATTACCCTCGTTGCACCAAGATCCACTTGCGCGGAGCCTTCCGCATTGTTGATAATGCCTTTAGCTATGCTTATTTCCCTGTAGGAAAACGGCTCCCTGTTGTCCTCCCTCATTTTCTTGGAGGCAAGCTCTCTTACGTATTTGCTGTTTACATAGTCTATCGCGTCCATTTATATCATCATTCTTTGTTTTCATACTTTCTTTCGGCTCTCGCATATACTTCGCGCAAAGCCGCTTTTTGTGCCGCGCTTATGGTCTTGCCGGCTTCTACCACCAGATCTACAGCTTTCTCGAACTGCTGCTTTGTTAAGCTCCCATCCATCTGAAGCAAAAGCACATCCTTATTCCTTGGGGCAATTGCTATTGGCATATCAGCATCGGAGTAATTGTCCTCTATCATGTTGAAGTCAAGCACAACCTCTTCGCCTATCTTGCCTGCCGATACGGCGTAGATAAGGTCTTTCATGGGTATGCCAGCGCTTGCAAGAGCTACAGAAGCTGCTGTAAGTCCTGCTGCACGCGTGCCGCCGTCGCCCTGGAGAACCTCTATGAATATGTCTATCTCATTGTTTGGAAATTCCTCGAGCAGAACAACGTTCTCAAAAGCTTCCTTTATTACTTTTGATATTTCTATTGCTCGCCTGTTTGGCCCGCTTCTACCATGGCCTTCTAGCGAAGAGAAAGGTGCCATCGAATACTTGCACCTTATTATCGCCTTTGTTGGATCGGCATCGTGTTTTGGAAAAACCTCTTTTGGACCATATACAGCTGCCAATATCTTGTTGTTGCCCTGCTCTATGTATGCGGAACCATCCGCATTCTTCAGTATGCCAGCCTCTATTTTGAGAGGCCTGAGCTCGTCAAATGCACGGCCGTCGAGCCTTTTGCCGTTGACAATCAATTCCGGTCTGTTAGCTTTAGAAGCCATTTCATAACCTTTTTGTTGTATTGTTTACAAGCATCTCCTTTATTTTCTCTGTCAAGCCTGAAACATGAGCATCGCTTTCTATGCGCAATATTGCCGCTATGGCGAGCGCCATGTTTTCACCCCTTACCCAGACAATGCCGTTGGAGCCTACAACCATGTCACATTTTGTAAGCTCTGATATCTGCTTTGCCATGGTGTTCGCCTTGCCAAGCACGCGCGGTATCTTCGTGGGCTTGATTTTTATAATTGCGCCGCCCTTAAGAAGCCGCGGGTTTGAAAGCATGACTTCCTTTTTACCATTTACCCTATCTATGAGTGCTTCAACTACATCGCCCACTTTGAATTCGGCCTTGCTGAATTTGCCCAGCAACAGCACGCCCTTCCTAAAAGAGCCCAAATTCAGGGTATAGGAATTGTTTCGACCTACATCTTCCACTATCCCTACAACAGTTTCGTCTATTTTTGGAGCCCAAGCGCCTTCAAGAGTTATAATGCGCTTGCCCTCTTCGTCATAAAGCCCTAGCACAGTGGCATACGCCTTTCCGTTTTCGATATAAATGTTGCCGGACTTAACTCCTCCTGGTATTTGCTCTCCAGGAACAACTACGCTTTTCATAAAATCCCTCAAAACAAAAAGTTTACTAAAATTTCATTCTAATAGCATAAACAATTATTGCAGCTGCTTTGTAGAGGCCTTGCCTTGCGTTGCATTTCCTATCTTTAGGTAGAAGTCTGTCTGCATGCCTGCAGGGAACTCTACCACAGCTATAAGGCTGCCGTTAGGCGCCCACTGTTCAGATTTCAAGCCGTATTGCTTAAGTATGCTGTAGCATCTGTTTGAATATTCAGGAGGTATTGTTACCTCGATCTTAGCGACAGCAAATTTTATGGGCAGAACAATGCTTAGCTTTTTTATGATATCCTCAACTTGAGCGTTGGGGTTCTTGAAAGGGTCTATCGAAACCTTGGCTTCTTTCATAGCGTTTTCGACGCGCAATGGCGGCATCGGCGCGTTGGTCCTCGGGTCTATGGCGTTCCTCGCTATAATCTCTATTATTTGCTTCTTTTTCTCCTCTAGAAGCTTCGCTCTTTGCTCTGTAGTTATAGGCACGTCAGAATTTTTGAGTATAAATTCGGAAACCTTTGCTATATCTGTTGTCCCGAAAGCCTTCTTTATCTTTTCCTCGCTCTGGCGCTCGCCCTTCCTTGCGTCCTTGAAAACCTCTTCTATCTCAAGCACGCTGAGGGGATCCTGCCTTTTGCCCGTAACGTATTCGTATGCCATTTCGGCATTTACGATAAGCTCGAAATTGTCACCGTTCTTTTTGTATTTTATTATGTTTGTCTTCTCCATGTAAAAGCACTAGAGCTTTAAAAGGCCTTTCTAAAATCAAAGAAGCTTTGCTATTTCTTCTGATGTGAACATCTTGAAGCCTTCGGGCTTTGTTATTGTTGAGATCTCAAAGTCGTCAGTGCTGAGCTTCTTCTCGCTTATTTTCTTTATTATTGATACCCCCAAATCTATCGCATCATTAGTCGAGATATCCTCCTTATATTCTTTTATTAGTATATCTTCTGCCTGCTTCTTGCCTGAGCCTATTGCGGCTGCCTTGTAGCCTAGAAATGCCGCATCGGGCTCTATCTCGAAGAGCCTCCTGTCAGTGTCTATGCCTCCTACCAGCATGGATATTCCATAAGGCCTTATACCACCATATTGCGTTGCCATCTGTAGCTCCTCCGCTATCTCGCGTGTTATGGTCTCTACAGACTCCGTTTCGTCGTATATCATCCTATGGGATTGGGCTTTGTTGCGCATCACGCTTATCATGTGCAGGCCGTCAGACACTATGCCGCTGTATGTAACGGCAATATGAGAATCGGCCCGGAATATTTTCTGGAGTGTACTTGGCACAGCCAAAGGTATTGAAATATTCCTGTGAGCTACAAGCACGACTGAATCCTCTGCTATTATACCAAGAGAGGTTGCACCCTTTCTGACTGCTTCCTTGGCATATTCCACCTGAAACAGCCTGCCTGTAGGGTCAAACATAACCCCCCTATCATATGCTTGTATGTTTGGGTACATTAATTCACCAACATTTTATTTTGATATTACTGCGATATGGGATGAAACCCGAGCTTTTGCGGCCCTGCAAACCGTTTGTGCGATGCCATTGCGCGTCCATATAGAAAAACCTTTGTGCAGGTCAAACCCAACACGGCACTAGGGCACAAACACGATAGAGCCTTTTGCCTTTGATAAACGCAGGAACTGCCTAATATATGTAATAGGATTTGATTTAAAATAATTTAATAATCTTCCGCTGCGATTGCTTTACCTTGCAACAGCAAAGAATCAAGCGGGATAGAAAAGCGAGGATGCCTTTTCCTTTATCAGGTTGTAGTACTTGCCAAGAGCAAGGAGAGTGCCAGAGCTTTTCAAAGTATAGAAAAATGCATTTTCTCCGTTAACCATCTTTATCATTCCGAGGGCTGCGAGCACGCTTTCGTTGCCTTCAAGCGTGCATTTGAGCACGAAAAAACCCTTGTCGAGGAACTTCACTACCTTGGGATGCGCGGTGCTGTAGCCCATTTCTCCAAGCACGCCGAGCATTGAAGAATAGAAGCCTTTCTCAAATGAGTTGCGCTCCGCTTCATTTACCGCGCGCCATGCGGCAACCAATATATATCTGTGCTTCTCTTTCACGCTTTCACTTTTCACATCTTTTGCCCTTTCAATAAAGCATTGCAGGATATCGCACTTCTGGCGCGCTCCTCGTTGCCTGCTATTAGCTTCGCTAGGGCGAGCAATTGCTCCCTAGAGTTCATATATTGCTTTGATGGCGAGAAGCTTGCAATGGCTACACTTGCGCCGCTGCGGTAAGCATATGTATATAACTTTTGCAGCATGCGTATGCGGCGAGCCCTTACAAAGCCATATGAAGAGGTTATGCTGCTAATAGGAAGGCAAAGCACAGCTTCGGAATCTTTTACGCGCGAGATTAGGAATTTGTCAATTTCAAAGCTAAGAGGTATGATAAATCTCTTATACCTAGCGAACCTTGCAAGCTTTTTGAGGTTCTCCCCTGCCACGGCGTTCGAGTTGTCATTGACGCTTTTGGAATCGGAATAGGAAATTGAGAAATCTTCTCCTGCTATAAAGAAGGCTTTGAAACCCAAAATAGGGCCGTACGCCCGCGCATCGCCGCACCCGGCCTGCAGAATATCATAAAAGTCCAATATAGCACCTAATTGGCGCCTTCGCCTGCTGCCTCTTGCCCCTTAACAGCGCTTTCCGAAGAGCGCTCTTCGCCAAAAAGCTCCTTTTCTAGAACAGCTTGTATTTTTTTAGGAGGATAAAGCAGCTTGATTAGCTTCGTATGACCCCTTATGCCTGTGCCTGATTCATACGAAACTATTAGACCTTGCATTTCTAGCTCCGAAAGGTATTTCCTGTACCAGCGCTCGCTCTTGCACTCTTTGTGCAGGCTGTCGGCAAGAGACTTGTACCTATTGTACACCTCGCCGCTAAACAGATATGTATCAGTTCCATCAACCAGCTTCTTGTATGTTCCTCCGCTGTTGCTAAGCAAAGAAAGGGAGTACAAAAGCAGCTTCTGATGCTCTGGAAGCGTGGCTATTAAATCGTATACGATTTCACTTTCTGCAATCTTGAGTGATTCTTGCACTTCTTCTATGCTTATCGTGTTTATGTCTTTCTCTTCAGAAAGCTCGCCCGCCTTAGACAAAACGGTCAAGGAGAACCTTGCATCGCCTCCTGCCTTAGCGGAGGAAGCTGCGATAAAGCGCAATACCTCGTCGCTTATTGTATTGGGCTTGAAGCCTCGCGAAGCGCGATCCTTCAATATTGCATAAAGTTCGTTTGCGTTGTACGGCGAAAACACAAGCTCGTTTTCATAAAGGGCAGAAAGGCTGCGGGGGTCGAGATCGTCTTTGAAAGAAATTTTGTTTGATATTCCTATTATTGAAAGCCCTCCCGCCTTTATGTCGCTGTTTATTCTTGTAAGAGTGTATACTAGGTCGTCAAGATCCTTTACCATATCTATCTCGTCAAGCACCACTACCAAAATCTTGCTGTCTTCCTCTATCCAAGTTGTAAGCTTTTCGTAAAGATCGACTGCGCCATAGCCGCGCTTTGCATAGGTTGGTATATGGTCAGAGATTATCTTGTTCAATACCCTAAAGCGTGAATTGTAAATTCTGCAATTTATGTATGATATTCTTGCATGGGTGTTCGGGATCTTGCTTACTTCTTCTATTACGTATCGGGTGCAAGAGGTCTTGCCCGTGCCCGTCTTGCCGTATATAAATAGATTCCTGCCTTTCATCCCTTTCAGCGCTGGCGCTATGCTTCTCTCTATGTTGTTTATCTCCTTTTCCCTGAACTGCAATTTTTCAGGCACGTAATGAGGAGAAAGCACTTCCCTGTCTGCGAAGATTTTTGATTCTGCAAGCAGCTCGCTGAGAGTGTGCATATTACCTCCACAATAGATTTGCTATATGTTATTTAAATTGTTTTTTGTTTTTGCTGTGTATTTCTCTTTGGCTGCGGTAAAGCTATAAAAATTAGCGCAAAATATTTTTCATAATGCAAGGCTGCCAAGATAACCCGATTTTTTGAGCCATTCTACGTCTAGCTTGCTGTACCTCCATACAATGTCTCCTCGCTCATTTGTCTGAACCACCCAGGGCTTCACCAAGACCACATCGCCCTGCTTTATCCAGAATTGCCTCCTGAGCCTTCCGGGTATGGTGCATATCCTGTCGTTGCCATCGCTGCATTTGACCATGAAGTTGGTGGCGCCTGCGGCCTTTTCTACAAAGCCGACCACTTCCCCTTCCATAGGCCTTTTTGTTTTGTATTCTATTGGCGCTCCTCTCCTCATATCATGGAAGCGCGAATCTCTTTTTGCTATAGAAACACCTTTTGCATCAGTTCAAGCCTCAGTAGCTTTTTACAGCATATCTTGCACCGCAAGCTTCGCAGACGAAGTAAAGCATTCCGCGTCCAGCGCTTTCGAGATGGGAATCCGGCTTGTGGCACTCCTTGCAGATTACATAAGTTTCGAAATATTTCTTTATCTTTGCGCTGAGATCCTGATCGGAAAACCTGCCGTTTATTATTAGCCTTTGTTTTTCAAGAGATACAGGCACACTCAGCTCTTTGCTAAGATATCTTGCTATGTCTGCGGAGTCCCGCCTTGCCTTGTCGGCTATTACTGCAATGTTAGTCAATATGGTCTTGCTGCCTTCCATAAGCGTTTCCGCTTTAGGTATTACAAAGTCTACGTTTGCAGAGGACAAGCTGGATATCTTAGAGTAAACTCTATCAAGAAGCTTTTCGTACTCTTTATCCTCCACTTTTCAACACCTTCATTTTCTTCATTTATTAAAGCTTAGACAACTTTGTACAGTTGACCTCTTTGGCATACCAGAAAACTGAACGCATACATAGAGGGTAGCACAAATATATATATTTTGGCTCCCTCGGCAGAAAAAGGATTTACACAGGTCTGCCGCGAATGAGGGTTTAGCCAACTCCTAGTTTTGACATCTCAACTTATTGTCTGGTTGAACTTAGGCAAAGATCAAAGAGAAATTTTCTTTAGTGCATTATTAAGGAACTCGAGACTATTGGGACTTTATTATATTCTTTTTTATATTCTTTTAAGGCATATAGAACTTGTCATGCGCTATATGGTATCTTGTTAGCCTATCACCTTAATCAAAACAGGAGTGCATTTCTACCTTTGCGCTGCCTCTTTCATGAAAGATCCTCTGTAATGCCAATATTCACAACCTTAACACTTTTTTAACAAATGGCACAATTTCAGAAGTTATATCTTCAATTCTTTTTGACGCATCTACTACTAAAAAATTAGGATACGACTTAACAGCGGCGAGGTATTCTTTTCTTATGCGCTTTAAAGTGTCTATCTTCTCAAAATAGGTGCTTGTTTCCCTGGAGCCTGCTATTCTTTTAAGCGCTACTTCGGGTTCTATGTCAATTAAAATGCTGGCGGATACCAGATCTAAGAAGGGTTTGTTGGCGCTTTCAAGCCATTTCCTATCAACCCCGAATGCGGCACCATATGCAATTGTTGAAAAAGCAAATCTGTCGCTTATCACATAATCTCCGCGCCTTAGGGCAGGAAGAACCTCATTCTCCATATGATGAGATCTATCGGCAGTGAACAGCAGCTGCATTGTACGCGGATCCACAACTTCTTTTGACTCCAACCCTTTTCTAAGAAAGCTGCCAATTACCCAGCTTGTAGGCTCTTTTGTAAGAAGTACATTTTTGCCTTTGAATATTTCGCTTTCGGAAAGAAGTTTTGCCTGTGTAGTCTTGCCTGAACCATCTATACCCTCTAAGACTATAAGCTTCCCCATAGATTTTTTATACGAACCCACAAACCCACCGGATTGCATTTTTGAGCCTTAATATTTAACAGTTTTCAATGCTCTGATTTACCCTATTACTATTTTGTTGCATGGTGTAGATATAGCACTTCTGCAGCATGAAAAACGCAGTCGTGAAACAATACTTATTTAATTGATTTGAACAAGATTATATTGGCAAATAGGCCGGGAAGCTAAGGGTTTCCCATTCGCAAATCCCTTTATGGCGGGCCAATGCAGGATGCGTGCTGTATTGCTATGCAAAGCCCGCGCCAAGATGTTGACGTTCTGCCTTGGATGGCAGTGCCTGCATGTGAACCAGGCCAGGCCGGAAGGAGCAACCTTAAGCATGCAGGAATGCGCTTTCAAGATACAGGATTGAGTCGAAGCGCGGCAAACTTTGCATGGCGGTGCAGTGCAAGTCCTGCTTTTGCCACTTTGACAATTGAGGATTGCTGTGTTTTCAGCAAATAATAAAAATTGCTAATGTGTATCATAAAAGCATTTTTGCAATGCCGGGATCGCCTAGTGGTACAGAAATGCACTAAAGGGCGGCAGCCTGCTAAGCTGTTTGGCTATAAAAGGCCTCCGCGGGTTCGATTCCCGCTCCCGGCGTCCAATATTAATTTAGATAATACAAAGCTGTTCACACCTCGTTGCTTCGCGGCAAATCCCTAGCTGGAAAAGCAGAAGTGTTTAATCCGGCAACTGCTCGATTATTTCGCTCATCTCTTTGTAATGCTTCTTTATTATTTTGTCCGCCTTCTTGCCGAGCATCTTCTCCGTATTTATCTTGCACAAATTCATAGCTTTGAGCAATGATTGCTTTGATGGGTTCTTTATATCTACATTGCACTTTTTGAACGCGTCTCCTACAAAAAGCTTGACCCTTGCCTTAAGCTCCCTTTCTGGAACCTCTTGATGCAGAGCCTCGTTTATTTCCTTATTGGCCGTTTCAAAGCAGTTTATCAGACGTGTGACGGCTACTTTAGGTTTTATATCTTTGGAGCTAATAACTTGTTTATTGTTAGTCTTTGACTTTTCGTTTTGCATGATAAACCCAGTAGCGGAAAATTATTTATAGACAAACCGCTAAAAAATTGCAGAAAGATAAAAAAAGTTAAGGTACTCGTTTATCCAAATCACGTATTTCGACTCGGCCGTTTTCTACGACGCGTTCTTTATAGTTTCTGCGTGCAACTTCTTCTCTGAGAAGCTTAACATTTTCCTGCAGCTTCTTGCCTTTCGGATCCCCCTCTCGGCTGGGGTAATACTTAAATACCAAAGGAGGTATATCTTTGCCTTTGCCAGGTACTCTCATATAGTCCATAGCATTTTTGTAAATATCATCAAAGGTGGAGAACAGCCTTGCACCGTAGTAAAGCTTTTGATTGAAAAATGTGTAGACGTCCATTTCTGTGCGGCCATGCTTTTTAGTAACATATGAAAAGGTTGCTATATCGAAAACCTTTTGAAAATTGGATAGCTGGCGTATTTTCTCAGGAGAGAGTTCAGTTTTTTCATAGGATAATGGCTCAGAAAGCAGATGCTCTAGGTCAAACGTATGGTATTGCAAATAGATTACAGAATTTTCCCCTTGCACTACCTTGTCCAATACGTATACCTCGCCTTTCTTGAAAACAGGTTCTTCAAAAGGAGCGTGCAAAGTTTTCATAAAAACGTTTATGTGTGTAGCATCAGCTATTGCCGGTATAGGCTCGCTTGTTGAAATACTATATACTTGCCGGCTTTTGAAAAAATTGTAAAGCCTAAATACATAAGGCGCGGTATCTGTGCTCGAGATGCTTGAAGGCTCTATGAAAGCGTTTAGCAACATTGTCCTAGGTCCATCCTTGCTTTCAAATGAAAGCTGGACTTTTACTGCGCTGTTCGTCACATTAATGTTTTTTATTTTGTATTCTACGCCTGGGAGCACAAATGCTTGCTCCTTGTCCAAGCGCAATAAGAGTATAGAAGAGTCTACAGTAGGAAAACGGTATTTGCGCTTGTCGATTGTCTCATAAAAATCATAAGCACTGCTGTTCAACCGCAGTATCCTGTCTCTATCATCCATAGAAAGAAATGCACGTATATAGTCATTGACGTATGAATCGCTCTCTAGATAAGTAGTATAGATCTTTTGCTCTTTGCCTCCCTTCAATTTGCCCAATACGAGATAGAGATTGTTTTGGATTAACCTATATCTTTGGCCTGCCGTATTGAAAACTTCCGGCCCTTGCTCGTAGTATTGATAATATGTCTCTAATTTATAATCGCCATCGCGCAACCCCATATAGGATATAGGTTTATGCGATTTTATAGTTGCATCCTTATTCATCCGCCTCTACCGAATTTCTTTTCGCCCAAAATAATATTTATTTGTTTTGTATAGCAGGAATTTGTGGCATGCTTTAAAATGGAGGCAGTTTCTTTTAGTTTTATATGCCAAACCCATCATTTGCTCCTAAGAACAGTATTACCTAGTGCGTCTTTCGCAAGTTCCTTTAGCCTCGAATCTTTGACAAAAGAGGTGCTTTTTTCAAATTTATCTATCGACTCTTTTATCAAGGAAAGCGCTGTTTTCTCAGCGTAATCTATTGACCCAAGCTCTTTGAAAGTACTTATTACCCAATTTATTTCCTCTTCTGTCTTTTCCTCCGGCTTCTTAAAATAGACCTCTTTGAGCTTCTCAAGAGTAGAAGAAGAAGCATTTTGGACTGCATGCCACAAGATAATGGTCTTTGTATTAGAACGTATGTCAGTCCCTATAGATTTTCCAAGCTGCTCGGGCGTAGAAATGCAATCCAGAATATCATCTTTTATTTGGAAGGCGTTACCTGCTGGAGTCCCATATTCCTCTATAGATTTCAGCACTTCGTCAGGTTGGTTTGCAACTATGGCGCCGCACTGCAATGGGCCATAAACAGAGTAGTAAGCGGATTTCGCGTGTATAGAGGAGTAATATTCTTCAATGGTAAACTTTGTAATATCTTCCTTTTTACCCAGCTTCATATCTTGATATTGCCCTTGGTGTGTCATAAACAGGATATCGCTGAATTTCTCAAGATACCTTTTTCCTCTTTCAGGACCTAGCAGCTTAGAAGCTTTTGAAGCGACATACCAGCTTATCGCGTGAACTACGTCCCCTCCAACTATTGCATTCTCAATCCCGTATATAAGATGGGCGGCCTTGCCTCCGCGGCGCATTTCGTTTTTATCGATTATGTCGTCGTGCATTAGAAAATAGTCCTCGGTCAACTGCTGCACGGCTGCAGGAAGTATTGCTTCTTCATCGCTGCCGCCATATAGCAGACTGCTAAGTATAACATACGAAGGCCTGCGATATTGGCCTTTTCTATCTATGTAAACACGCACCATATTAGAGTACTCCTCGGGCTCAAGCCTTGGGAGATTACTCACTATCGAGCTATAGACCTTGTCTTTGTACAACGCAATAAAATCCTTGAATGAACCTGGCGGATTTTGAATAGGCATTAAACCACTAGCTTATCAAAAATCATATGTTTCTGTCACCGAATATACCGACTATCTCCTTTATGCGTTTCTTTGCGTCAGAATCTGGCAAAAATTGGGAAACTTCACCCCATGCTTTTGAAAGCAATTCTGCAGCTCTTTTATTGGCATAGTTTATAGAATCGTATTTCAACATTATACTTATTGCTTCGTCTATCAAAGTTTTGTCTTTAGTATGCATGCGGATTATTTCTATGAGGCGTTTCTTGTCCTTTTCGTCCCCTTTTTCAATAACATGAAGAACCAGCAGGGTAATCTTGCCTTCTGTTATATCGTCCCCCACGCCCCCTTTATTGTCCGAAAGCTTGCTAGGTGTAACATTTAATATATCATCCGATATCTGGAAAGCTACCCCTATTGTTGAACCGAATAGGCTTAATGCTTTTTGCACGCTGCTATCTACTTCGCAAAGTATGCCTGCAAGCTCTGCGGCAAAACCTATTAGTACTCCGGTTTTTGAATACGCCATTTGAAGGTACTTGCTTTCATCTATTCCATTCAAATCCACTTTTCCAGAATGCCATGCAAGATCAGTAGCTTGACCTATTGAAATCTTAAGCATGTTTCTTTGATAGGATTCCAGAACACGTATTTTAACCTCGCTGCTGAGCTTATTGCTGTCTAGAAGTGCAACTATTGGAAAATAAAACATAAAGTCCCCTAAATTCAGGGCTATATCGAGGCCGTATTTCTTGTGCACTGCTTCCATCCCCCTCCGCATGTCGCTGCCATCTTCTATGTCATCGTGTATCAAGGTACCGTTATGAATTACTTCGGGTATTATTGAGAACTCCAGATAATAATCAGGGTCCTTGCCAAGTGCCTCGATAAGTTCAAGCATAAGCACAGGGCGCCACCTTTTTCCACCAGCTTTAAGCAGATAGTTTGCAGGATCAAATATTGCCTTGCTTATCGCTTCGGGATCAAATTCGTAGCCGCTCCTTTGCATTAATTTTGAAAGAAATCGAGGGTCCTTGACATTATTTAGATAGTTTTCTATCGTTTTGTTTATTTGGTTAATCTTGCTGACCATATATTCTTCTATACTATCTGTTTTGGCAGGTTCTGACATATATTTACCCTTTTAGTTTTCATAATTTGTAAGACTTAACTATTAAATTTGACTGAGGCTTTAGCTAATTTAGAGTAATCTGGATACTATTAGACAGAATACACTTATATAGTTTTTGAATTAGCACGTAGAGGCATGCCTGAAGCAAAATTACATTGGTTTCCACAAATCCATAAAAAGTAATATAAAGTTTTATAGGAAAACTTTATTGCGATCAGGGCACAACCGTTTCCTAGCTTATATAGGTTTTGCTTTGTGGGCGTGTGATTAAAATGACGATAGAAGAATTGACAGACAAGGAATTTGAAGAGAAAGTATTGAAATCAAAGAAGCCCGTGATTATTGATGTATGGGCTCCATGGTGCGGACCTTGCATTATGTACTCCCCGATAATAGAAGATATATCAAAAGAGTATGAGGGCAAGGCGGTGTTCTATAAAACGAATGCTGATGAAAACGAGAAGATAGTAGGCAAGTTCAATATAATGAGCATCCCTACAACACTACTCATAGAAAATGGTGCACTTAAAGCGCTTAACGTTGGTGCGGTGCCAAAAGCATATCTTAAAAAGTGGATAGATAGCAACCTCTAAGTTTATTCTACTTCTTTTTGCTTCTTTTAGTGATTTTGGAATTTTGCAGGAAACTGCAAAAATTCACTTATTATATTAAACTTTTCTATCAAAATTTACATAGTAGAGCATAATAGTGTATTGCATGCCAGAGATACCTTTCCCGAGAGGAGTAAGAGACCTTATGCCAAACGAGGCGCTTTTCAGGAATGAGTTAATTAAGAAAGTAGAGGAAATATATCAGAGGTTTGGATTCATTAACATAGACACGCCCTCATTCGAGCGTCTTGAAGTCCTTTCCGCTAAAGGGGGCATAGGAGATGAAGGGAATAAGCAGATATTCGAAATAAAAGATGAAAATGCTGCATTGCGTTATGACCATACTGTATCTCTTGCAAGATATCTCGCTGTGCACCAGTCGCTTCCAATGCCCTTCAAAAGGTATTACATAGGCAAGGCATGGAGGAAGGAGGAACCTCAAAAGAACAGATACAGGGAATTTACGCAGGCAGACGTGGATATTGTCGGAGGAGAAAAAGCAGTTTCCGATGCAGAAGCAATAGCTGCAATCGCTACAGCATTTGATGAAATAGGGGTAGAGTATGCAGTGCGTATAGGCAGCAGAGAGGTGCTCAACTCATTTTTGAATTCGATAGGCATAGATGCAAAAAGGCATGTGGATATAATGAGAGTGATGGATAAATATGACAAAATCGGAATCGATGGAGTAAACGTCGAACTTGAGAGATTAGGAGTAGAAAAAAGCAAAATAGATGAGATCTCATCTTTTATGTCAAAAGAGGGTACAAACGAGGAGAAAATAGAATTTGCAAAAGACGTTACAAAGGACGAAAAATGTCTAGAAGAGATAAGTGATACCTTGCAGCTTCTTCCACTTTACAAGATAAGAGGCAAAGCTGTTGTGGACTTTGGGGTTGTAAGGGGAATAGACTATTACACGGGCATAGTAATGGAATTTTCAACGCCTGACATGAAAGCTTCAATATGTGGAGGAGGCAGGTATGACAACTTAATACAGCTTTACAAAGGCAAAAGCTATCCGGCGGTTGGGGTTAGCATGGGGATAGATAGGATAATGGACCTGCTTGACTTCAAATCTTCCGAAAGAATTACATATGCGAAAGTGTTTGTTGCATATGTAAAGGAGAATAACAAGCAACGGGCAATAGAAGTTGCACAAATACTAAGGGCAAACTCGATAAACACGGATTTGAACCTTGCAAAGCGCAATCTTGCGAACCAGCTTGCCTATGCGGATGCCTTAAAGCTCAAATATGCAATAATAATAGGAGATGCGGAAGAAAAAGCAGGAAAAGTGAGGTTAAGAAACCTAATTAGCGGCGAGGAGGAGCTTCTCACAATAGATGAGGCGATAGAAGAGCTGAGAGAAAAGAATTGACCCTTAAATGTTTATTTTGGTTTGATGAAATCCAAATATAAAAGGTAGTGTAGATGGCAAAAGCAGAACTGGACAGGGTAACTGAAGAGAAAATACTAAAAGGAGGAGTGCTTGCAAAGCTTTATTTTGACATGCAGGATAAGGACAAGGATAAACTGCAGCCGCTAATGGTAAATCTTATAAATGAACACCTTATGAAGGAGAAGGGGGTAGTCTACTGCTACGGCTCGATAGATGAACCGATTTTGGTTAAGGATCTCTATACGACTAGTGCAGTTGTTACTGTGCTTGTCGACAGTTTCATACCTTTGGTTAACATCGCATTTAATTATGCGCCGGCAGGTGTAGAGGTTCTCAAGCCGGAAAAAGGAATAGTTCTCAAGGCAAATGATATGCAAGCCGTGCTAATAGACATATCACAGATATCGGTGAATTATTCTAGGTATGTGCTTGAAAAGGTATTGGGCAAAGAGGATTTGGAGCTGATACAGAGAGACCTGGAGAATAGGGCGAAAATAGGGAAGGATCTGCTTGAAAAGAAAGTTGGGGAAAATGCAGGCGGCGAAGCGGGCAAGTAGTTTAGTTTCATTCCTTGTACCAGACAGTGCCAAATTCGGTATCTTCGAGCCTTATCCCTTTTCCTTTGAGCATTTCCCTTATCTTGTCAGCTTCTTCATAACGCTTTTGAGCGCGCAATTCCTCGCGCTTCTTTATAAGTGCTTGCTGCTCTTCGGGGAGAGGGGAGGAAAGCTTTTCCTTGCTTAGTATTCCAAAAATGGAAGCCATTGCCATCAGCCTGCTGAAGAACTCCTCCTTCTTTGAATGAGTTATTGACTTATAAGAGTCTGCAAACTTCTTTAGTTCGCTTGCCGCGCTTGCAAGGCTTAGCAAGGCTAACGGAGTGTTAAAATCGGAATTCATGGCATTGGAGAAGTCCAGCTCCATTTTGGAGAGTGAATCGCTAAGCAGTGCTATGCTGGCTTGGTCGGAGTTCTCGTCTTCTGGCATGCTGTAAAAAGAACCTGCAGCCTGGTACAGGTATCTGAGTTTGTTTTCCACGCTTTGAACCAGCTGGCTAGTATAATTCAGCTCCTTGCTGTAGTGCGTTGACAGAACGAGCAAGCGCAACACCTCAGGATCGTGGCTTTCTAGAAATTCGCGTATTGTGATGAAATTGTGCAGGCTTTTGCTCATTTTCTTGCCTTCTACATTGAGCACACCGGAGTGTATCCAGTACCTTACAAAAGGCTTTACTCCGAACGCTGCTTCAGCCTGCGCTATCTCATTGGTGTGATGGGGAAAAATAAGCTCGCTCGCTCCTCCGTGCAAATCATATTGAGAGCCAAAAATTGAATAGGTCATGGCTGTGTCTTCTATGTGCCAGCCCGGCCTGCCATGCAGTTTGACCTCTTTTCCTTCGAATTTCAGCGATATGTCCCAGGAAGGATCCTCTCCGGTAGGGGAAGCTTTCCACAAGGCAAAATCGTATGTGCGATGCTTGCCTTCTTTGGGCTCTATCCTGTGGTTGGTAAGCTCCTCGAGCTTCATGCCTGAAAGTTTTGTATAATCCTTGAACTTGTCCACTTCATAATAAACATCACCATCTAGATAATAAGCATAGCCCTTGTCCACAAGAAGCTGTATCTGTTGCCTTATTGCCTCGATATAATCGTGGGAGCGAGGATATTCTGTGACATTTTGCTTTACCCCTAGCCTTTCCATATCTTCAAAAAGCCTCTTTTCATAGTATCTCGCAAGCTCTATTGCGCCAATTCCCTTTTCTTTGGCCCTTTGAATTATCTTGTCATCCACATCAGTAATATTTTGGACGTAATGAACTTCATATCCTATATATCTAAGCCAGCGCACTATGCAGTCGAAGTCTATATAGGTTTTTGCATGTCCGAGATGCGCATCGTCATAAACTGTGGAGCCGCACACGAACATCTTTATTTTTCCAGGAGAGATAGGTATAAACTCCTCTCTCTGACGTGTAAGAGTATTGTAGACGAATAGCTTCTCTTGGACCATGTAACCAGCATATCTCCGGATCTGCTAAACTATTTCAAAGAAAGTTATGAAAAAGTTATGTTCAAAGGCTGTATTGAATCAGGCAAAGGCGTTGAGGAAAGTACAAAATCACCCACAGCAATAAACCTCTGCATTTCGAGCGTGTTTGCAACAACACGGATTTGCACAGGCTTGCCAATTACTGTTGTAAGAGGTATTGTAGCGTTTGCAAATGTTGAGGAAGACTTTGCCCCTGCTGAAGAATTGAAAGTGTTGAAATGAGCGACTATCGCGGGAGAGCCCTTGTATAGTATCTCGACATAGAGTCCATTTTCGGCAGGGCTGATTATCTTGAAATTAAGGAATGGGGAATTTGCATAGAACAGCGATGATGTCAGGTTCCCGGGCGATACGGAAGTGCCACAATTAAAAGTGGTTGCAAAAAATGTGCCGTTGTAATTGCTCCATGGCTGGCCAAGATAGCACCTAGAGGCATTTGAATTTGCATAGGTAATATTCAATGGCTTAGCCCCGAAGCCTTTGCCTGTCACATTCCATCCCGTATAATGCCCTGTGCCAAAGTTGCCATTGTATATAAAATTGTAGATTTGAGAAGGTGGAACTATTGTGCTATTTAGTTTCAGTATTGCATATCCGCAATTTCCGTGCGAATTGCCGGTTGAAAGGATTACGTTGTATACTCCAGCAGGAGCGGAAAAATTGCCATAAAATGCTATGCAGCTCTGTTGAGAGCTTATGTTCATAATCACTTGGTTGCTTGCACTTTTTATTACGACTCTTGCCTTCCCAGGATTGCCACCTGCAAGCCACAGACCTAAAGTGCCTCCTGTCCAGTAGCATTTGCCATCGACAGTGGAATTGATAGAAGAATTGAACAAGCTGAAGTTATTGCAAGGATAGTAAACGAATGAAGAATTGGTTGTCGTTGTCGCCACTGTGCTTTTTACGGAATTTGAAGGTGCAACCGTAGAAGTGGTACTAGTTAAAGATGTCTTGAATCCTGTGCTTAGATACCAGATTATGACCATTATTATAATAATTGCAACATAGGCAATTAGTCCTTTTCGCATTGTTACACCGCTTGCTCTGCAAAGTGAAATGAATTTACATATATTGTAGCAGAGTTACAGCATAATTTAATACCAATAAAATAATAAAGAGTGTGCTTGCGTTAGATTTTGGCAACTGTATAGAATGAATATTATAGCGCCAAATCTTGCCGGAGGGCAAACCAAACAAACATATATATAACTTTTTTTGCAATATTCACCAATCGTCCTGCTTAGTATAATAACTCGACAGCAATGAAGCTCTGTTTAAGTTGGAATTGCAGGATTAGAAAGGTGTTATATTTGGGAAGCATACCTAGAAAATGGAAGAAAAAAGGAAGAATGCGCTGGAAGTGGCTCAAAAAGAGGAGGAAGAGGCTTAAGAGAGCGCAGAAGCGCAGAGTAGGAAAGCTCTGACTTCTTTTTCTATTTCTTTTTTCTTTCTTCTTTTCCTTTTTATTTTGTTAAATATTTTGTTAATTGAACTTTGCTGGCATGTATGAAAGTGCTTTCTTCGCTCATCCTGTGATTTTGTTTAAGATTGGATAAGTCTCGTAAATGTTCTCCTGCTGCAGCTGCTGGTAAAGCATGTAAATTATTCCTACGGTTAGCAGTATGCCCATCCCGGTTCCTACAGCTCCTGTTAGCGTTGCCAAAGCAGCCAGAAGTCCTACAAATATGCTGCCTAACACAGTGACAGAAGGGATATACTTGTTGAGCACGCTTTCTACTATTCTAGGGTCTCTCCTGAAACCTGGTATCTGCCAACCTGTCTCGCCTATCTGCTTAGCAAGCTCTTTTGGATTCTGGCCGGTCATTTCTATCCAGAACTTTCCGAAGACTACGGAAAGCGCTACAAGAACCAGCGTATAAACGATTATGTGGATCCATTCAGGTACCATGACAACGCCGCCCCACGGCAGAAACAGCTGGGTAGTGTGTGTTGCAAGATAAGTGAAGTATGCGCCGTAACCGCCTATGCCCCCATATGCCGCGGAATAGGGCAGCGGGAATGAGGGAGATATCAGGTATATCAGTCCGCCGCTAAGCTGCGGGGATCCTCCTGCCACAGGAGTATACAACGCAAAGAATTTTGCGAGGTTAGCCAGTGAGCCGTGCACACCTGCAAGGAATCTAAACCATACAGCAAGGCTTAGCTCCAGGGATGATGCAAGGATTACTGGAAGCACACTTACATACAGGAAGGGAATTGGAAGCCTACCCCCTATACCTCTTATATCTCCGAATGCGAGAGGCAATTCAACCTTCATCTCATATGCATAGATGCTTGCTACAAAAACTATCATTGCAAATATTAGAGGTCCAAAGGCCATTATCGCGTTTGATATTGCAGCTGCGCCGCCGGCCTGTATGGCACTTATTGCTTCTGGGAGCAGTATGCCCACAGTACCAGCAATTATTGCGTAGGAAACTCCGCTGGCGATGAAGAGGTTTATTCCTGAGGTTATGCCATATTTGGTCATCATTTCGTCCATGTAGATGATCATAAGGCTGCCGAGGAAAAGCTGGAATGCGACAATTGGGAAGTATGAAGGGGAGGCAAGAGGCACGTACCCTGTGCTTACGAATATTATTGACTCTATGAGACCAATAGCCATGGCTGAAATTTTCTGCACGCCTTGGAACCTTGCCTTGTCCTCAAGATTGTTCATGTCTAGATTGAGAAGGCCCGAACCGTTGAGGAGCTGCAGCACTATGCTGGCAAGTACTATCGGCCCAATACCTATTGTTATTACGCTGCCGATTTTTGCAGCGAATACTATGCTAACAAGCTGAAGGAATGGTTGCGTCACGGCTGTTGGATTCACGCCTGTGGCATAAGTATTGTAAAGAAGGAAGTATATCGAAAGGATTACGCCCGTCCAAACCATTTTTTCCCTTAGCGATAAGGGCTTTTCAGGAGACTTGATCGTAGGTATAAATGGGAGTATCTTGTCCATGAATTTTAATGCCACTTTAGCACCTCACTTATTTTCTTTCATTTTCAGGATATAACCTTCGCCGTCGCCTTTCATCTCAAAGGATACTTTGGAGTTGGACGCCTTGCTAACTATTCCGTTTATGAATGCGAGAGACATCTCGACATATTCCTTTTTAGATATCTCGGGTTTAAATACAAATTCCATGTTCAGATTGTCATGCTTGCCCGTAGACTTTAATCTGGGAGCGCCAAAGTTTAATAACGTTGCGCTCTTTGAGAGGTAATCGCGGATTTTGGAGATGTTAGGATGCTTATCGTCAAAGAGACTTTCCGCTACTTTAAGCCCCGCGTATCCAGATATTATATCCAGGGCTTCAACATATCTAGAATCCAGGAGAGGCTGCATTAGAAGGGCATGATAGACTAGAGGAACAAAATTGTTTTGAGCTTGCTGGCCCTTTATAGCAGGAGCTATGTGCTTTGCAAACTTGTAAACGGCGTCTTCCATCTCTATCTCCTTTTCCTGTTCGCTGCTGTAAGCTGAGGGTATGAATTCGCAGTAATCTGCACCGTTGCTCGTGCATGCGATTTCGCGTATCTTCACGGGCTGCCGGCTAGCAGCGGTAACGAATCCAGAGATTATTCCTGCCTCAAAAGAATGTATGTTGGTGCCAAGGCCCAGCGCATTTCTTGAATGCAACCTTATCCTAAGCCCATTGTGCAGAAACTGGTAGCTTACAGGATATCCCGTCGCCTTTTCAAGAAACGAGACGAGCTCGGGTATAGATTCTTCATACCAATAATAGTTTTTTCCTTCGGATACAATCTTGTAAAGTTCCTTGCCTGTTTCTTCGCCAAAGCTATAGCCAAGCATTTTCGTGCTTCTGGTCAGACTGAGCAGGACCCTGCTAAACGTAGCGGCATGCTCATAGGTCTTTGAAGCTTTGGAGTTTGCATTGAGTATGCTGTAAAGGATAGCCTCCTTGTAGGAATAAGCTTTAGTGTTTACATCAAATCCAGGTTTAGGCGTTGGATTCCGAGAGAGAATAGATCGGTGCATTGCGCGGCTTCTTTTGCCTGCTGCTATCCTATTCCTTGCATTGCCACGTGACTGGTGCAAACGCTGTTTTTTGGGGGGTGAAGCTTTTGACATAGCACTACCTGCGCTTTACCTTCACTTCGCACGAAGGCTTTGAAAGCTTGTTCAAGTAGTATATTATCAAAAGCAGATTTAAAAAGATGAACGTAGAGACGATCCAAATCGAGTATTTGGAGAAGAAATTATTAAGCGCTATTATACCTGCACTGCTTATGCCTATTGCACTCAGAGAAAAAAGTATAGGCACAGCACAGCCACAGGAGACGATAACGCTCCCAACCAATGCAGTAAAAGCGCTCACTCCTGTTGCGGTGACTTTCGCCATGTTCTTGCGGGTGTTCCCTATGGAGTATATTGCTATAGTAAGGGTTATTGAAGCAGACAGTATAAGTATGTACATTAGATACAGAAGCAAGGGGTCCACTACAAGAAATACCTTCTCCTGTGTGATTACAAGATAACGCGCAAGAAAGTAGTAGAGTATTAATGCCGCTATATTTACTGCTACATATTTAGGCGTGTAGATTTTTTTGATTGCTGTTACTGCGTTCATGCAAGTCCTTCGACCTTTTCAATCGCCTTTATCGCAGGCAACGAACAGACTGGCGCAGAATTGTTTATTGTAGGGCAAACGTAGCTTATGTATATATCTGCACCGGCATATTCGCCCCAGGAAAATTGATCGTTAAAGTTTTTGAGCTGAGAAAGCACCTGCGAATGCGTCATGTATGTCAAAGGCAAAGTTGTTGAAGAAGGCGTTGAATTGCCAAAAACTACAGCGTCTGCACCGCCTACTATTATGTTGCCCCAGAAGGTAAAAGGCGTGCCTTGGAAAAGATTTGTCGAGTTCATAAATGAAATTGCCTTCGTATATGTCGCATTTGGCGACTTGCTGATAAAATAGGAAAGAGGTTGTATCTGAAATCCCTGCTTTATTGGCGATTCATAATCTGAGGATATGAAGTTTATATAATTGCTCGAATAGTAGTTGCCATAGCCTACTCCTGCAGGGGTTGTATAGTTGTCAGCAATCCAGTATATTGTAGGTATATCGCCATCCCCAAAGCTGCTGTAACCTTTATAGAGTTTTGAGAACGAGCCAAACCTTGAAAGGGCAAGCGCCATGGCCCATTTGTTCTCTCCGCAGAATATACATGAAATTGCACCGATATATATTACGCTGGGTTTGCCGTTTACATAAAACGCGTTGAACTTGGTGTTGTTTGGCACCCTTGAGAAAACGACTTGGTCATTAAGCGTTGAATTTAGGAGCATTTCGCCTGCTTTTTCGAAATAGCTGTCTGGTGCATTGTTTATTATTGAAAGCTCGGTGCTGTTGAAAGGAGTATCTATGCCTTTTAATGTGCTGCCAAAGCTTGAATTGCTGCTTGGCGGCGTGCTGTTTGCTCTGCTTGAGATAGTTGCATTTGACGGCGCTGAAAGCGACTGATACTTTCCAGAGAGTGAATAATACTCAAGTGAGAGGAGCAAAACAGAAACTGCAAGCACGACTACTGCTACCGAAAGCAGCAGATCAGTAATCCTTAAGGTTTTCTTCACTGCATTTTCGTTTGGCATAGCATTCAACTTTTAAGAGTTGCTTGATGCAATAGGCACCAAATACGTATTTATTACATTGATACTAATTTATAATATTTTGTTGCAAGCAAGGTATAGAAGACAACTAGGGCTTAGCTATGTATGGATTTAAGACGGCAGTACAAGAGATAGGCATGCTCGAAAAGTCAAAAACAGAGCTTGCGGATGCGCATTGCCATCTTGATATGATTGATCAGGCAAAAATAAATGAATCTCTCGAGTATGGAGTCTCGATAATGATAGCGAACGGAGGCACCACAAAATCCAACCTTGAAGTGCTCAAGCTTGCAGACCAGAAGCATATATTCGCTGCAATAGGCATAAGCCCGGACGTTGCCGCCTCGCTGAGTGAAGAAGAGCTTTCGTTCAACATAAACCTTGCGAGGGCTAATGCCAAGAGCATAAAGGCAATAGGGGAAATAGGGCTGGATTTCAAAATTGCAAAGAACCAAAATGAAGTTAAAAAGCAAAAAAGCGTGTTCGAGAAGTTTGTTGAACTTGCAATCGAACTTGATGTGCCAGTATGCGTGCATTCGAGAAACGCGATAGAGGAAACGCTTAGGATACTCAAAGAGAGAAATGCCAAAAAAGTGCAGCTGCATTTCTTCGAAGGCGATGAGGAGCATGCAAAAATCGCCGCGGAAAATGGCTATTTTATCTCTGTGCCTCCTCAAGAATCTTCAAAAAGAAACAGGGCTATAAGAGAATTTCCAATCTCACAGATAATGACAGAAAGTGATGCGCCTGCTGCAGGATCCTCGCCAAAGGATGTGGAAAAGTCCGTAATGATTATTGCAAAGGCAAAAGGAATTGATTACCAGAAAGCAGCAGAGCAGACCGTGTCCAACACAAAAAGGTTCTTTAAGATTGGTGGACATAAACTTATTCGCATTGCGGGCTCGTAGCTCAGCTTGGATAGAGCAACAGCCTTCTAAAGCAGGAAGAAAGCTGAAGGTCGTGGGTTCAAATCCCACCGAGCCCGTATTATTTTTAGTTTTTATCCGAATTCTGCTATGTCGGATATCTTTTCAGTTATGTTGCGCAGAATGTAAGTGTCAAGCTTGCAATCTTTCGGTGCTGTATCTTTTTCAGTATCAAAGTGCAAGATAGGGCAAAAATTAGAAACAGGAGCAGGCTGAAAAAAAGAAATTGATTGAATTGAAATTTTTCAAATGTTAAGAATTGCTAGTGGAAGAAACCGCATTTTACGCAATATTTATAGTTATTTTTGATTTAACAGTAGTCAGGGTGGGTGCATAACACTTGTAGTTTATGTATCATGTGCTGATGGAGTAGTGCTAGCCGCAGATAGCGGTTTCGAAATGAACTATTCAAAAGAAGAAGGCATAATGATACGCGGGGAAAAGATAAGGGAAATAAATGATGGTTTCCTGTTTTCCGGTGTAGGGGACTACGCTCTTATAGAAGGAGTTTACAAGTTGCTAAAGAAGAAACTGACGAAATCTAAGGGCATCGAAGATATAAAGGAAGAGATATTAGACGAATTTTCTGAGACAAAATATAAGCACGTAGTCAGGATGAAGAGATCAAAGGGGCGCGATCCGGAAGAGGAAGACGAAAGCATAGAAAACTCTATTTTTGCTTCGGTGATTTTGGCAAGCTATGATGAGAAAAGAGGGGGAGAAGCGGTGGTGATCTCGGACGATTCTATTCTTGACACTTACAGTGATAGCACCAACAAGATAACCAGGCTTGCAATTGGAGCAGGGGACACTATAGCTAACGCGTATTTGAGCAGGCATCTAGAAATGCTTTCTCTTGAAGGAGGAGGCTTCTTGGCATACAAAACGATAAAGGACACCATGAACGTTTCAGCACAAAAGCTCATGGAACCAATAACAATATGGGTAATGGACAAGAGCGGCATAAGGTCTTTTGATGAGGAGAAGATGGCAAAGCTTGAAAGTATCTATGTGCTTTCCCAAAGCGATGAGAAGGAGCTCTTTGGCAAGTATATTGGAATGCTTAATGGCAAGGAGCCCAAAGAGAAGTCAAAAAACAAGATTTGAAGTGTTTGCTTGTCTCTGGTAATAGGCATAAAATGCGATGATGGAAGTATTGTAGTTGCTTCAGACACTGCGATGAGTCTTAGGGGCGACAGTGCGGACTATGTTTCCGTTAAGCTGGAAAAAATATATTGCGAAGGAGACTATATACTTGCAATGGCAGGAGCAGTCTGGCTGAATCAAAAGGTAAGGAGGCTTGCAAAAGAGATATTCAAAGATCGGACAGATTTTACCCAAGACATGTTCAGGGATTTTTTGGATGGAACTGGAGAGATAATTAAGGAGGACATACTCCTTAGATTGAGCAAAGGTCTTGAAAGCGAAGAAGAGATAAAAAACAGCATAGCCATAGATGTGCTAATTGCGTACAGGGATAGGGAAAAGGGGGAGAACAAAATTTGGGTAGAGGATAATACATTAAGAGGCAGATATGTTGAAGAAAAATTTGTTGTTTTTTCAGGCAATGATCTTGCGTACATGCCGCTGAAGGAATTCGAGGAAAGCGAGATTGGAGTTCAAGAGGGAAAGCTATTGGCATTCAAAGCAGTAAAGGACACCATGAGACTTTCCTCTTCTTTTGTTGCAGAACCGATAGACATCGTGGTTCTTGACAATGAAGGCAAAATGAGCAGGCTCGAAAAGAATGAAATTCAGAACATAGCCAAAGCGTATGACAAAATGAGAATAGAATTGTATGGCTTGCTAAGAACTGCTGCTAATGACATAGATAAGCAGCATAAGCTGAGGAGCAAGAATTGAAAGGCTCAGCACCTTAGAAGCAAAGAAGCATTTCAGCCAGTATTTGCTGCTTGCGAATTATCGCTATTTTCAGGGCTTGGTCCAGCTTGGAAAGCGATACTTTTTTCTTGTGCTTTCCTTCCACCCCTTTTCTGTTGCTTGTCGAACTTCGCATTTCCAAATACTATATTGAGGTCTTCCTCGGCGGGGCTGTCCATCCATGCCTTTATATACGTGGCTATATTCCTCAAGGGCTTAGTAAATCTGTCGGTAAATTCATAATAATTGCTTTCGTGCTTGAGAAGGCCAAGCTGCACTGCAAAATCAAGATAACGTTTGGCTGTGGCTATCGGCACTGCTGCAGGAACGTCCTTTAGCCTGAGCTGTTTTCTCTTTTTTATCTCGGAAAGGAGCAGCGAAAATCTATAAGCCTCGGTGTCATTATCGAAGAATATCTTGGCAACTTCTCTCACTGAAGGATTTTTGAGTTTCTCCTTCAATGGAGCGTCCTCAAATTCCCAATATTTTATTGACATTTGCTGCACCGGATAATGTTCGTGCTTTGACATGTGATGCTCCAGCACCCTTCAAGGATAGTTAAGCTGCACATCTATATATCTTTTATGCAAATGCCTTACTTTATGAAGGTTATAATATCTCCATCTTGGAGCAAATGATCTACTCCTACTCGCTGATTTGAAAATTTCACGCTATTGCCTGTAACGTAGGCACATTTGAGCTCGTTTGCCAGCTTTGTGTGCAAGATGCGTGCTACCTCCTTTACAGAGGAGTTTGAATGGACAGTGATAGGTGAGATGTTTACATTCTTAAGTTCTGGCTTAAGATAAATTCTCATAAGCCCCAGATTCCTGTAAATTGCCTCTTTCAAGTCTTCTATGTTCCTGCTGCTTGTAACGCTTATTGGCACAACCTCCATGCCAAATTTGGCGTGTATGCGCTCCGCTATCTTTGCATAGTTTTGATCCAAGTCTATTTTGTTGAGAGCGACTATTGCACGCGTATATTTGGATCTTTTTGCCATGAAAGAGATTATTTCGTCTTCCGAAACCATGTCCCAGATACGCACTTTTGCATTATGTATTCCAAATCCTGAAAGGATTTCTACCATTGCGTTATTTGGTATGCCGCTCTTGTTTACCTCAATTTTTATCCCTATGCCCTCCTTAACCTGTGAAATTTGTATGTCGGGCTCTTTCTTGTTTATTTTTATGTCGAAAAAGGAAAGCTCAGAAATAAGGGTGTCGAGGTCTTCAGGCTTTTCGACCGTTATTACGAATACGATCAAATCGGCACTTTTTGCGGCTGAAATCACTTCGGAACCCCTTCCCCTTCCGGAATGGGCACCTTCTATTAAACCAGGAAGGTCAAAGAGCTGTATATGTGCGTCGCGATAAAGCATCATGCCTGGCACCACAGATAGTGTAGTAAAAGCGTACTGCGCCGTTTTTGAGCGCGCATTTGATAAGGTGTTTAACAGCGAAGACTTTCCGGCATTAGGAAAACCAACAAATGCCACAGTTGCATCGCCGCTTTTCCTTACGAAAAAACCTTCTCCATGCATTCTTTTTGATGCTTCTTGTATCTCCCTCTTCACTTTTGCTATTTTGTAGCGCAATATGCCAAGGTGCTTGTCAGTAGCTTTGTTGTATTTTGTCTTCGAATATTCGGACTTCAGCTCTTCAAGCTTCCCTTCAAGCTTTTCTACCTTTTCTGACATATCCAATCCCCTGCATGGCTTCAACGCTTGGAAAATTGATTTGGTTAATACAAGGATTTATACAAGCAAAGCAATAAGCTATGCTGTTTGCTGCAGCGAAGGCGCTTAGACATTGCTTTTACTGCGATTACAGGATATTGCACTGAATAAAATCCAAATTTTGACATTGTGTTTTTCAATTGCTCGCCACCATTTAACTTAATTACTCCATGCCGGATAATTTGGTATAGAGTTATTTATGCTTTTTTTATCTTATGCGTTTGTTGTTAAAAGCCAAAATAGAGCATACGCGCAAATCAAATCAAGATGATGTCTAAAGTATATTTTTATGTATTTGAGTATACCTTGCACGATTTACGTACACGTTGCACATCGACGATTTTAAATATATTATCAAGCAATAAGTAAATTGCAAAACAGTGAGTGAAATGGCAAAGAAAGCAAAGTCTGCAAAGAAATCAAAGGGCAAAAAGAAAAGGTAGATGGGATAGGGTTTTTGCCTATTCGTATTCTTTTTTATTTTTTTCTTTTTAGTTCTCTAATTCTTCCCTAATTCTTATGTATGTATTTCTTTTTTAGAGCTGCAGACTACATAAATTTAGGAATTTTCCTTCTGAATGACCTATCGTTCTTGAAATTGTTGAAAAGTTTTTTCATCTTGTTGAACTCTGAAATCATTTCCCTTACGTCTTTTTCTGAAGTGCCGCTTCCTTTTGCTATGCGCTGTATCCTTCCTGGTTCATGAAGCAGCTTTTCATTTTTTCTCTCTTGCTTGGTCATTGATGAGATTATTGCATGGTAAAGCTTTAGTTTATCCTCGCCTTTTTCTAGCATATCTTTTGGAATGTCTGGAGCACCTATCATACCAAAAATGCTTTTCAGCGAACCCATCTTCCCCATCGCCTTAAGCTGCGAGTAGAAAGTCTCAAAATTCAATTCCTCGCTTTCCAGCTCTTCAGGCTTTATCCCTGCTTCGGCTATTGCCTTCTCAACAGTGCTTGAGAGAGCTTCGATATCAGGCACGCCAAGAAGGTTTCCTATGAACTTTGCAGAATCATAAGGCTTCAAGTCGCCAAGCTTTTCGCCTGAGCCAAGAAACATGACGCTTGCCTTTGCGGCAGCGGCAGCGCTCAAAGCCCCACCACCCTTTGCGGAACCATCAGTCTTTGTGAGAATTATTCCTGTAATTCCTATTGCTTTGTCAAATTCGCGGGCCTGCTTGCCAGCTGTTTGCCCCATGTCTGCGCTTATGACAAGCACTTTCTCTTCTGGATTGAAAGCCTTGCTAACTCGAACCAGCTCGTTTACCAGATCGCTATCTAGCGCACTTCTGCCGCTGGTATCACACACTATTACCTTTTTGCCTGAAAGCGCTTTTAAGCCCTCTTTGGCTATTTTTGCGGCATCCTTTTCGCCGTGCATGCCGAAGAAGGCAACATTGGCCTGCTTCGCAAGTGTCTCAAGCTGCTCGTATGCTGCAGGGCGTACAACATCGCAACATATTACCCCGGCACTTAAGCCCCTGTCCTGATAGAACTTTGCAAGCTTTGCCGCTGTTGTCGTCTTTCCAGAGCCATATAACCCAGCAAGTATTATCCTTTTAGGCTTGAGTTCAGGAGCATACGATTTGCCCATCAACTTTACTAACTCTTCATAGACCATGTTCGTGATATAGTCGCGCTGAGAAAGGCCTTTTGGTGGCTTGCTTTTAAGCGCTTTTTCCTCTATTGCAGAAGTGAATGCGAAGACGAGCTGCACCTCCACGTCTGCGCTCAGCAAGGTCTTTTGAAGCTCCTTATTGAATTCTTTTATCGTCTTTGAATCTATTATTGTGGCGTTGGTCAACTTTGCTATGGCCTTCCTCAACCCTTCTCCCAAATCCATAGTATCGCTGCTATTGTTTTCCTTTCTTATATTTCAGGACGTAAAATCAATAAAATAGGCATGTCAGTATTTGCAGCACATATATTAATATTTAGTGCATCTTTTATTATCGGTGCATATCCTATGAAGCTTGTCATTACACAGGCTAACCTTACTCTTAAGGGAGGAGCCGAGAGAGTAGTCCTTAAGATCGCAAAAAGGTATGATGCAAAGATATACACCGCTGAATATGATCGGGAACAAACCTTCGAGGAATTCAAAGACCTTGACATTGAGGTTATAAGCAGCAAATCTTTGCTTTCTTTACTGCCTTACAATAGACTTTCGCAAGGCATGAATTATGGCATGGCATTTTACCTCAAAAAAATGAGCGAAAATTATGATGTCATAAATGCACATGTTTCGCCTAGCCATTGGATAAGGAACAAGAATGAAAGAGTTTTATGGTATTGTCACACTCCGCTTAGAGAGGTGTATGACCTTTACAGATACAGGCTTAGTATAAAAAAGAGGGTTGAGAAGCCTGCTTATATAATAGGGTCGATTGCAGTAAGGAATATAGACAAAAAAGTAGTTAAAAAGATAGAAGGCATATTAGCAAACAGCAACAATACAAAGCTTAGGATAGAAAGATACCTAGGGAGGAATGACGCCAAGGTCGTAAACCCCGGAATAGATGTTGAAGGGTATGAAAACAAAGGTACGGAAAGGTTTTTCTTTTATCCGTCTAGATTTTCCCCAAACAAAAGGCAGGAATATGTAATAAAGGCTTTCGAAATCTTAAAGAAAAGGTATGGGAAGTTAGGGTATAAGCTTGTGCTTGCCGGAGCGGTTTCCAGAGACAAATTTTATTACAGCTATTATGAATACATAAAGAAGTTAGCCTCAGAAGTGCAGGATATAGAAGTGCTTGAAAATGCAAAAGATGAGGAAGTGCGCTCTCTAATGTCTAGGGCTACAGCGATACTTTATGCCCCGATAGACGAGGATTTCGGGCTTGTGCCGCTTGAAGCTATGGCTTCAATGAAACCGATAATTGCAGTAGGTCAAGGAGGACCTAAAGAAACCGTAGTCAATGGCAAAACAGGGTACTTGGTAAGGAACGAGGAGGAGATGGCAGAGATGATGAACTTTGTTATAGAGCACCCGAAGATAGCAGAGCAGTTAGGAAAAGAGGGGAGAGAAAGGGTAGAGCTGAGGTACTCTTGGAAAGAGTTCTTTGAAAAGTTTGACAAGGAAGCGAGGAAAGTTGCAAAATTTTAGGTTCAATCTTCTTTTGAAGAAGGGTTTAGGCTTATCACATATTTGGAAAGTATCTTCGACGCATAGTCAAGGACTTTCTTAACGTTTTCTTCGGTGCTTGTGCCCGTGCAGATTATCTTGCCATTCTTGAACAGTATCAGCACACCCTTAGGATTTGCTATCCTGAATATTGCACCTGGAAACTGCTCGGGCTCATAATCCACAGCCTTAACTTCCCTGGACAAAGCGTAAAGGTCTATCACTGCATGAAAATCTGCGCTGACAACAATGTTTTGAATTTTTATTGGTGGCATCTTTATTTCCTCAGATTTCTTATTTGAATTAGATTTGGCGGACGTTTAATCACAGTATAGAATTAGAAAGAAAGCTTTAAATAAGTAAATAAACGCTCTTGCAGAAGTGCAAGTAGGAAAAAGGGTAAGCATGGTAAAAAAGCATGTCTATATAATAGGCGCAGGAGTGACAGGCCTTTTCGCAGCCGCAGAATTAGCTGCGAGAGGTATAGACGTGACTGTTTATGATTCTAAGAAAGAAGTAGAGCAAGGGGCAGAAAAGGCTTCAGGAGTCCTTTCTAAAAGAGGGCTCAACGAAGCAGGCATACCATACAAAGGCTCAGAGATTAATGTCCTTAAAGGGGCGTGGTTATATGCAGGGAGTGAAGCGCTTAAAATAAAATCAGAAAAAGAGATGGCTTATGTAATAGACAGGAAGAAGCTTGTAAGGCTCTGTTATGAAAATTCTGTTGAAAAAGGAGCAAAGATAGAACTGGGCAGGAAAATTGAGAGGGAAGAACTCCAGGAATTGTCAAAAAGTGGTAATATAATAGTTGGAGCCGATGGCGCAGTGTCAACAGTCGCGAGCACCTTCGGATTCCCGAAAATAAATGAATACATACTTACTTACAAAGCAGAATATAGCAAGGCAAAAGTTGAAGATAGTGAAATGGTTAGTCTTGTATTCAGCAACAGGATAAAAAGGTTCTTTGGTTGGAGTGTGCCATATTCAAAAAGTAAGATCGAGATCGGGGTAGGTATAAGCAATAGGGCAAAAACGAGCAGTACATATGCATTTGGGGAGCTTCTCAAAGAAAATCCTATAAAGGAGGCCATAGAAGGCGCAAAAGAAGAAGTAAGGCATGCGAGCGTCATACCGCTCAGCGTCAGGGAAAAAACAGTAAAGAGAAATGTTTTGCTTGTTGGTGATGCGGCAGGCCAGGTAAAAGCAACAACAGGAGGAGGAATAATTTTCGGATCGCTTTGCGCGAAGGAAGCCGCAATGGCGATAGAAAAAAATATAAAAGAAGGCGCAAGCTTAGAAGCGTACGAAAAGATGTGGAGGGCTAAATATGGAATGGAGCTAAGGCTTCACAATATTGCTCATGAATATTATTCCTCACTTTCCACAAAAGGCTTTGAAAGGCTTTTCAAGATGGCGAGGATTTTTGGAATGGATGATTTCTTGAGCATTTATGGGGATATGGACAGCCCAAGCAGAATAATAAAGAGGTTTTTCTTGAGAGGATTGGCGGAGTAGAAGTAGAATTCAATACGAAGAAAGAAGCAGAGAAAGCTATTTATTGCTTTTTTAATAGGACTGCTATGTTTCGGATACGACAGATAATGGTGCCGGCATTTTGCAGGTTATACATATAATTGAGGAACTACACCAACAATAGGACTTGACGGCGTAAGTAATACTTGTAAGATAGATCTACTTTAAATACAATACTCTCTAGTGGAAATAGGGGCTGATTTGTTAGGTGATAGGAGGGCATGGTTTACCAGTTTAATAGCCAATGTTCAAATCTACGATATCCCTCTTTCAGCAGATGAGGTTCAGGCGCTCTACAAAGAGAAGATAGGCTGCGCGCCATAGATCTGCAAAACCTTATTGTTTAGCACCCGTTGAATGGCAACGCAAACGACTACTCTGGCAACAACAATGATGGCACGCCGAGCAATGTCATATTTATGAGCAACTGTTACTCTGGCTACGCCCCATGATTTTGCATTTAATTTAAAGCGTTATGGATTAAATATTGCAGGACCGCGAGGTATTAGAAGTTGCAAATTTACTCATATAGAATACAGGGCCGAGCTCGCCAAGCTTGCTGCATTAATCAAAGGTTGCGGGTAGATACCGAATACTATTACAACTGCAACACATGCATATGCAACCATTAGTGTTAAAGACGTGATGTGCACTTTTGCTTTTCCTTTCTTTATGAACATGGCGTTCATCAGCTTGCCATAGTAGTACATTGACATGAAGCTGTTGATTATACCTAAGACTGCCAGATAAAAAAGATTGGCCGAAAGCGCGCTGGAGAATAGAAGGAATTTTCCATAAAACCCAATCAAAGGAGGCACCCCCGCCATCGAAAGCATCAAGATTGTAAGCACTATTGCAGTTGAAGGCGAGGCGGATACTATGCCAGAATAGTCATCAATGCTCTTCAGGTTGAACCTTTCAAGATAAGAGACAATCGCAAATGCACCTATTATCATGAATAGGTGCGCAAATATCTGGAATATTGATGCGCGAACGCCTATTGCACCGATTGAAACCGCAGCGGCAATCCCTATCATAATGTAGCCTGCTTGCGATATTGAAGAGTATGCAAAAAGCCTTTTGACGTTGCTTTGCACCATTGCCAGGAGATTGCCGAAAAACATCGTGAATATTGCAAGCAGAGAAAGCAGGGGAGAAAGCGTGCCTTTTAGCACTATTAGCATTACAAGAAGTATTTCCATCATCGCTACAAAGGCTACTTTTTTGTTAACTCCAGAAAGCATTGCAGCCATATGGCCAGGAGCGCCCTCGTAAACATCAGGCACCCAGAGGTTAAATGGAAACTGCGCGCTTTCGACTCCGAGCGATACCGTGAACAGCACTGCTGCAAGTATTAGAAAGTATGAGATAGCACCATTGCTAAAAGAAATAGCAGATAGCAAAAGACCAGGATTGTATGGAAATACCAGCGAGATTGCAAATGCAAGCACAGTTACTGAAAGCACGGAAAGCACGAAAAGCTTCATCGCGGCTTCTAGCCTCGATCTGCCTTCTGACAGGAGCATTGCGACTGTTGGCAATACAACCATTTCCAAGCCTAGAAGAATTTGCAGCAGGTTTGTAGCTGAAGCTACGAAGAACATACCAAGCATTGCCAAGGAAAGCAGGAATGAAAAAAGAGGATAGTCGCTAGCGCTGTCGAATGCAAGCATGCTTACAAGTATCAATGCCGCGGCAAAAAGACCTATGAAAAAAGTAGAGAATGCGCTTATTCCCACTATTCCAAATAGAAGGGAGTTGGAAGATATTCCAAACATTGACACGAATGAGGAAATGGATACTATTGCCAGAAGCGCGATATTCCCCAGGAACGCCGCCTTTTTATTCCTGTGAAAAAGAGACAGAAGCGAAAGGAATAGCATCAGCAGTAGCGACGCGATTATAAGAAGTCCAAATCCAACCGCAGACATTTTATTACCGTTATTACCGTTTCAACCAAATACGTTAAGCAATACGAAAGGCAGAATGCCAAACAGCAGCATGAAAAATATTAGTGTGCCCATTCCTGTAAATTGCATGTTGCTAATTGCGTAGAGTGCTTTTGAATGCTCCTTAGCACCATAAAACGATTTTTCTACAACAAAATAAAAGTATGCGCCCAGGAGGATCACTGCGCCGAGAGGCAGGAGCCCGTAAAAGCCAAATGATAAGAAAGCACCCATGAAAATAAGCAAGTCGCCAACAAATACAGAAGTAAGTGGAACTCCGACCATCGCGAATACTCCGAATATGAATATATACGCAAGGCCTTTTGCTTCAATAAGTGCACCTTTGAGCATGCGAATATCGCGAGCGCCGAAAGAGTAGAAGAGTGCGCCAACATCTAAGAACATCAAAGCCATTATTATTCCGTATGCAAACATTGCAAAAGCTGCCCCCTCTATTCCTATCTTGCTTAAGGAGCTTATGCCAAGAAGCACTATGCCCATCTCAAGCATGCTTGAATAGGCGAGGGCGCGCTTTACGTCTTTCTGGCCCAGCATTGAAAAGGCCGCATAAAATACAGAAAGCGCTGCGAGAGCTGCTATGTACACAGCAAATGACTTCGAGGGCATAGCATAAGGCAGAATCAAAAGTGCGCCGTAGCCGCCAAACTTGGACAGTATGCCTGAAAGCAGCATTGTGCCACGCGTGGGGGCTTCTGTATATGCGTCGGGCATCCATGAATGAAAAGGGAATATTGGCATGTTAATCAAAAATGCAAGAAGTGCAGCGATGAAAACCGCAAGCCGTGCAGGGCTTGCAAGCGAATATAGGCTTTGCAGTGCGGAAAAGCTAAGCGAGTGCAAAGAGGTATAAATCAGAATTATGGCAAGCAGAAGCATGCTGCTTGCAAATATCTCGTAAATAAGGAACTTCAGCGATGCAGCCTTTCTGTTGCCAGACCCTAGAATATTTATGAAGAAAAAGGATGCGACAAGCGCTATGTCCCAGAATATGAAAAATACAAGTAAGTTGCCGGAAAGGAAAAGCCCCGACGCGGCGACCTGGAACAATAGAAGCAAGAAGGAAGATTTCTTTGCATTGTTTTCCCCGATATCTCCTGCAATTGCCGCGGCAAACAGAACTATGCTAGACATTGCAAGCAGAAGCAATGATATGGGAGTCAGCCTAAGCGAAAAGTTTATTGAAAGGGATGAGAGAAATGGGAATGTCTCTGCGAGCGATGCTGAACCGGAATAAAAAGAAGACGCAACTAGATACAAAGATATTGCAAGCGAAAGCGCAGTGGAGATGCTTGCAAGCAGCTTGCTGAACTTGCGGCCTAGCAGAGCTGAAGCTGCAAGGAATATTATCGGAATCGCAATCAATGAAAGCAGTATTGGAAACATTGCCGCACCGTATTTACAAATTAATAGTATAAAACACAAGCATTATTGCAATCATACCTAGAGCGAATGCAAGCATATACATGCTTACATTGCCGTTTTCCAACTTTCTGAGCAGCTTTCCAAAAAGCAGAAAGCTTTCGCCCCCGTTGCGGAAGATACTATAAATGAAGCCTTCAGCGTAATAAAGCGCATCGCCTATTGCAAGAAACAGGCGTGCAATAGCGGAGTAAAACCTATTGACATAAGTGCTAGTATAAATTGCATGCGAGGCGGAGGGATTGTAAAATATACTTGGAAGCTTCTCGGCATAGAAAGCGTAATATGATATTAACAAACCTATTGCAATTATTAGGCTTTCTATTAGCGAATCAAGAAGGCTTATGCTTGCCGTTTTATAGCCAAAAAATGCTGGCAAGTAATAAAATGAGGCTCCCGCTGCTATTACAAATACGGCCATTATTACACCAGAAGCAAGCATGCTTTTTGGAAGGGTTCTGTAGCCTATATTGACTTCGGCGCCCAGGTCTTGGGCTGCTTTGTGCATGGGTACAAACATCCATCTGAATATGTACAGCACGCTTATGAACTCTATCACAACCAGGGCAATATAAGCATAAACGCTGCTGATTGATTGCTCAACAAGAATCTTTCCGAAGAACCCGCTAAATGGAAATACCCCCGCTATTGAAGCAACTCCTATCACAGTTGCGGCAAACAGCACTTTGTTTTTCTGCAGATTATAGGATTCATGCAATTGCTCAGTCTTGTTTGCAGTCATTATAGAGCCCGCACTCATGAAAAGCAGGGCCTTGTAAAACGCTTGAACTACAAAAAGCACCATCGCTGCGAGCACAGAACCAAACCCTAGCGCCACAAACATGAGCCCCATGTCTTCCGTAGTTGAGTAGGCGAGTATTCTCTTTATGTGGTGTTCTGAAAGAGCATTGAGTGCTCCAAGCAACGCAGTGAACATGCCAAAAATTATGAACAGGTAAAGCAGGTGCGCTTCGATATAAAGAGGCAAAAGCACAGCTATAAGGAAAACTCCAGCCTTTACCATAGTTGAGGAATGCAGAAAAGCGGAAACAGGAGTAGGCCCTTCCATTGCATCCGCAAGCCATTCGTTAAATGGAAACTGCGCGGATTTCGTGAATGCGGCTAATGCTATTAGGGCAAGAGAAACGGAAAGAATAGGGCTAGGACCTTCAAGGAGTATTGAAGAAAAAAGCAGGCTTCCATATTTTATGAACAATATTATCAATGCGGAAAGCATCATTATGTCTCCTATTATTATTGTGGTTATTGCCTTTCTTGCAGCAGGGCCTGGCTTCTCCCTTTTATACCAAAAGCCTATGAGCAGATAGCTCGTTATGCCGAGCAATTCCCACGCTATGAACAAGGTAATAAAGCTGTAGGACATTGCAAAGAGCAGCATTGATGCTGCAAAAAGGCTCATCAGAAAATAGTATCTTCCTTGCTCGCTTGGAACTTGCATGAAGCCGTAGGAATAGAAGAATATCAAAGGAGTTATTATACCTACAAGCGCAAGCAGCATCAGATTTAGCGGATAGGTAGCAAAAGCGAGCTGGAAGCTGAAGCCCGCAAGGCTGAACCAAGTAAAGGTGCTGTATGAATGAGGCCCCATCAGATCAACAAGTATGATTAGCAATGTTGCCAAGCTTGCCGCAAGGCTTATGTGTCGTATGTATGCACTCATCTTAGTGCTTTCTGAAAGCAGCAACGCCATAGCTGCAGACAAAAGCAGCGGTATTAATGCGTAGGTTATTGGCAGCATTCAATCCCTATATTTCGAAAGCTTTGAGATATCAAGGCTCATTTCAGCCTTTGCAAGATACCTGTAAAATACAATGAGCATTATTGCTTCCACAGACATTATAGACCATATTGAAAAGAGAAGCCCCAAGGCGTTTCCCTGCGAGTAGTAGGCAAAAAATGAGAGCAAAAAGAGCATGCTTGCAACTAGCCCCACTTCGCTAGACAACACTATTATTACTGCGTGCTTGCTTGAGATTATTCCTGCCAAGCCTATTGAAAACATTGCAAAACTTAAAAGCACAAAAGGCATAAGCAAGCTGGTCATTTCTTTTCGCCTTTTTCACCTAGTTTCTTGTAAAGAAGTATTGCACCAATGGCAATGCCGAAAAGCAGCAACGCGGCTATGTAAAATATTGGCAGATCCGTTTGCAGGAATTCCGACTGATTTGCCATGGTAAAGGAAATTGTATTTGGATAGAGGGTTAAAAAGGAGTAAACGCCTGCCGAAGCCAAAAGAGGGTAAGCCATTACTGTAAATATTGCCAAAGCGAGAATCACCATCAAGGCAATTCCAGTATGCTTAAAATGTGAAAAACTTTCCGAAGCTGTCCCTACAAGCAGATACGTAGATATTCCTCCAACAAGCACGAGAAGCTGCACTACGGCAAGGAGAGGCTGTGAGAGCAAGAGATAAAGCAAAGAGGTCGCTATGAACATGAGGGCTAGCAGGATTATCGCATGCAAAAGAGATCTTGACAAGAATATGTAAAAGGAGAGCAGCAGCTCTATCGCTGCGAACACCGCGAAAATATATAGCGTTATATCCATCGCAACACTTTTTATTTGCAGTCCTAGCTTGGAGCTGCAGGCTCCAGTACACTTACTTAAGGTCTTCTGGCCTTTTTATGAGGTCTCTCCTGTCAAACGCTTCAAAGCTCGTATCCTTTGTAAGCACAAGACAGTGCGTAGGGCATACTTCTTCGCAATCAGCGCAAAAAAGGCAACGCTCTAAATTTACTTGAGGCATTTTTTTAACGCCTTTGTCTGTAAAGGTGTCGACCATGTCTATGCACTGGTTTGGACATATCCTTGCACATGCACCGCAACTTATGCATGTCTGCATGTCAAGCTTGTGCGTGCCGCGGTAATTGTCCGCAAGATCTTCCTTTACTTCTGGAAATTCCAATGTAAACGGAGGCTTTAGTGCTTCTGCGGTAGTTTTCAAAAGCGATTTCAATATCATGCATTACCACGTGTTATAACCATTCAAATCCATGAAAGCTGCAATCTATCTAACAAACAATGCAAATGTAATAAATATATTTAATACTGACAAAGGCATGAAGTAAAGCCACCCCATCCTAAGCAGCCTGCTTATTCTTACTCTGACTTCTGTTGCACGCACAAGCATTATTATGAAAGACAACACAAGCACCTTTATGATTATCCAGGCAAATGAAGGGAGTAAAGGCCCGCTTCCACCTCCCAAAAAAAGCACTGCAATCAAAAGCGTGCCGACAAACATGCGCGTATAGTCTAGGAAAAGGGCAAGCGCATAATATGGTGCGCCTACATCGGTAAGCCAGCCTGCTATAAGCTCGTTGTCGGCTTCCCTAAGGTCGAAAGGCGGCCTTTCAAGCTCCGCGAGCATTATGATGAAGAACAATGCAAATCCTATCGGCATTAGGACTGCAAACCATATCCTGCTTTGCGCAGAAACTATCGAAACGAGGCTATAGCTGTGCGCAAGCATTGCTACGGAAGCAACTACAAGCACAAGAGGGATTTCATAGCTAAGCAGCATAAGCACTGACCTTTGCGCGCTTATCGCACCGAACTTGTTTCCGCTGGTCCACCCTGCAAGGAAAAGTAGCAGTGGCATGAAAGAGATAAGCATGAAGATAAAGATAAGTGCAACTGAAGAATCTAATCCTATGAAATATTTCCCAAATGGAATAAAAAATAATATCAAGAAAAACATCGCGTATACTATAGGGAGTATAAAAGGAAATAGAAAATCGGAGTTGTAAGGCACAATGTTTTCCTTTGAAAGGAGCTTTATCACATCTGCCATGTTCTGCAATATACCAAATTTGCCTAGGTAAGTAGGGCCGTGCCTTGATTGCATCCTTGCAACGGTTTTTCTTTCGATCCATCCAAAAGAGTAGGCAAATACCATTGCGATTATCGTGAGCACTATTGCAAAAATTAAAAGCGCAAAGAAGGCAGAAACAGGCGAGATGAATACCCTCAGTCCGAGGCGAAGCAGAGTAGAATAAGAAGTATTGTAAAACGAAGCCAGCGCTCCATAGGCTGCGAAGAGGGCCAAGATATCACATTTCATATAGGGAGGGAACATTTTTAGTTGTTTTTTGAGATTTGATTAAAAAATGTGTGATTATAGTATCATTGCGTTTTGAAAATAAGCAATTGAAGGTGTTATAATGGTAAGCGATTATGCAAAGAAAATACTACAAGAAGGTAGCGCAAGAATAAAGGTCAAAAGATTTGGCATGCTGCAGTTCCAGATCTTCAAGATAAAGAGAATAAGACTCGGGGATGAGGAATTTGCCGAACTTTCCCTGGATAGAGTAATAGACATGAGCGAGCTGCTTAGGATTGCGAATGAAACGGGCTTGCCAGTCGAAGCTGTTAACGGCAGGGCTTTCCCAAATGGTACTTCGGCCAAGGATTTTGCCGGCCTGTAGCTTATTATTTCACTTTTCTCGCATGCTCTATCTCAGCACAGGACTTGCACAAAGGTATGGTATTGTTGGGTGAGAAAAGTATGTATATGCCTGAGGCAGGCTTGCCGCACAACATGCACTTTTCCTCTCTTGCCTCGACCGGGCTGCTTTTGCTTTTCTTTTTGGAAACCATATTCCCACACTCTCGCAACTTCACCTACTTTGATTACAGGCGCTTCATATGTTGCTTTGCAAGCGCTAAGCACAACAAATGGCAACCAAATGTGCCAAATGACAATAAGCGGTTGTTGCACACTTATTTATAACTTTGCGACACTTTTATACAGTATAAGAATTTGCGTTTTATTCTTCACTTTGGCCTAGTCGGCAGCTGTTTTGTTCGATTTAATATATCCAGTATGTAAGAGGTGAAAACATGCACGAATCTATAGTAAAACCACCAGCTTTAAAACAGGGAGACACTATAAAAATAATAGCGCCGTCTTCGGTTACGGCTGCGCTTTCCAACTTGCCAAAAGCAGTAAATTTCTTGACTAAAAACGGCTTCAAGGTCAGCCTCTCGAGCAGCATGCACAAAATGTCTGCGACAAGATACTTCAGCGCCGGAGACCATGTAAGGCTTATGGAGATAGAGGAGGCGTTCAAAGACGACAAAGTAGACGCGATACTTGCGCTTAGGGGAGGAGCAGGAGCGGTAGACCTCCTTAACAAAATAGATTATGAAGTAATAAAGGACCACCCTAAGGTATTCATAGGCTATAGCGATCTGACCTTCCTTCAAATGGCATTTATGAGGAAAGCTAATTTGCTGACTTTCCAAGGTCCAATGCTTGTAGACTTAGCTGAAGAAGACCAGGAGGTGCTCAAATATAACTGGAGCACGATGATAGACATAGTGCAGAAAAAAGAGGCAGTAGTGCTTAAGAATCCGATGGACAGCAAATGGAGCAAGACAATAACCGAAGGCAAGGCAAAAGGCAGGCTTGTTGGAGGTAACCTTTCCATACTTGCGCTGCTTGCAAATACGGCGTATATGCCGAACACTGAAGGTAGCATACTGTTCATGGAAGATGTAGATATAGAGCCATGGCAGATCGACAACATGCTTACAAGCTTAGTTATAAAAGGTATCTTCAGAAAGGCAAATGGGCTCTTGTTTGGGGAATTTCCACATTACGGGGTTGAAGAGTTTATGGGGGATTCGGCCGCAAGCTACCTAATCAATGACCTCCTCATAGAAGGCTATGTTGAGAGCATAATCGCGGACATAATCTATGACATAGTTACAAAAAGGATCAGGGAAATGCCTTCATTTATGGACTTTGTCTGCTGCCACGGAAAATATATAACAACCTTGCCCATAGGCGCAAAGGTCGAGATAGATGCAAACAACAGGGAACTTACAATGCTAGAAAGCGCGGTAGAATAACCGCGGCTATTTTCCGAATTTAAATTAGAAATTGGAATAAAAGTTATACGAAATTTGTAACATTGAGAGCACCTACCCCTATATGGCTCTTATTCTGAATTGTGTAGTTTACCACTAATATATAGCTTGTCATCGCACTGGCAAGTGGGACAGAAAGGGTATGGCAAGGCAGTTCAAAAGAAACCGAATTTGTGGGCAATAGTGTTGCATTTACTGTTTCATTCGTTTCAAGTCCTGGCATATAGCAAGAAGCAGAATTTATATGGAGAGGGAAAGCAAACCCGTTTTCGATTGATACATTGGCAGTGTTATCTGCATAATCAAAACTATGCACGCTGCACTTTATTGAAGCGTTGTTAAGGCTGCATACATTCTGTAGGGCAGAAGACCATTTTTCAGCGCTGGAATTTATTCCGAGCGCGTATATGAGGTGCGCAGAGTTGTAATGCGCGCTTACGAGCTCCGAGGAGTTTACTAAAGAGTACATTAGTACGGTATAATTCCTAAGGATTTCCGAGCTGTTTATTAGATAGAATGTATTGTTTGATTTGTAAGGAATTACCAAAGAGGAACAGATGCTGCTTGTTCCGTTTGCGTATATTAGACCTCTGCATGTCAGATTTGATGATATGTTCATCGGCACCGGATTCTTTATTATCGAAGATATGAAGAGACCATAAGGCGCTTCTTCGAACATGTTTGCAAATCCTATGCCTGTGCTATTTCCGAAACTGAATAGAGAAGTTCCCAAATATGTGGAATTCTTGTATACAAAACCGGATTGGTAGTGCCTAATCTCTGTATTGTTCTTTAGCAAGCTTATTAGTGCCGAACTTTCGGTAGGGGTATAGTTAGTTAGTAGCAAAGATAGGCAAGTTGCATTGTAAGAATTGTTGTAATAAGAGATCATCTTTGTCCAGCCTCCCGAGTATAGGGTGCAAACTGATGTTGCATTGTTTACTTTGTAAAAGGTGATTGTCGAATTTCTTAGCGTAGAGTTATGCGATTCCAGCCTGAAGGTGCTTAGTATAGTATCAACAGTTTGCTTGTTCAGGTACCCTTGAAGCCACAAGGAGTACGCTTTAGTGCCGTTGTGATAAATTGAAAATGCCCCGTTTGCATTTTCCACAAGGCTGCTAAGATCCGCAAAAAGTGGCTCGGTTATGCTTGATGGAATGCCGATCATGCCGCTTACTAAGCTGATATTGTAATATTTGTAGATGAACGAACCGAACGCCATCCCGCTGGAAGAGAGTGTAAAAGTCTGTGTGTAATTGATTCCGTTGTTTGGTATTGAAGTATAGACATTGGGTAGAGACGCGGGATATACCACCACATTTAGAGAAGCATGCGAAGCTGGCCTATTTTCAAGGTTTAACAGGTGCGCAGGATCAGCCACAGCGCTAAAAACATAATTTCCGGGAAGGGAATAAGTATAATTTGCCTTTATTGAGACATTTTTGTGAGGTGGCAGGGAGACCTTATAAGAGTTTACCACAGAGCCGTTGGAATAGAAATTGACTACCATCCCGCTAACGCCATTCGACCCTTTATTGTAGATGGTGATGTTGAATAGGGAAGTTTGATAAGGGTAGTAAATGGAAGAGGAGTTTAGCTCGGATAGGCTTACAGCAACATTGTAGACTTGGTTGTTGCTCATGTAAAAGTAGGCAGAAAATGCGGCCACGACTATGATTGCCAATGCACCGTAAAACAGTATATTTTTGCTTTTTGCATCCATATAAATCATCATTTGCTTTTTTTGTTTATGTTGCTATGTTACTTCCCAAATCGGCATGTAGATATTAAACAATATGGCTAAGCGGATTATTTACTTACAAGCGCTTTTATCGCTTCCAGAACTTTGCCTTTTATCTCTCCTATTTCAGCATCAAAATAATAGGATGCCCATGCCTGTTCGTTGTATTTTTCGCTGTTGTCAGGCATTACAAGGAAATACTTCCCTTTCGCGTTGTCAACAAGGCTCATATTCTTCAACTGAAGCAAATGGTAACGCAGGGTCTTTTCGTTAATTTCACCCCAGGTTTCCCTTATATAATCCAAAAGTTCTGGAACTGTCGGGTCTCTTTTCTTTACAAACTGAAAGTTAAGTATTGCATCCAATACTGGCACGGCACCTAACCTGCTCTCGCCAGGATTTATTACACCTATTGCCAAGGCAAGCCACCTTACAAGCGAACGCTTGGTTTCAAAAACTTCTTTTGGAAGTTTGAGGTTTCTGAACGTGTGCTCACGCTCGATAAGTCGCGATTCTATGATTTTCAAATCGTTATCGGTCATTTTTAGCACTTCGCAATATATCCCTGCCTATATCAGTAGATTGTATGTTGAATTTTTTAATACTTTAGGATGTCTATAGGACATCGAAACTGCGCCATAACAAAGCATATTCATAGAGTAGTGGAGCAGGCTGCGGATCCTTGAAATTGCAAATGTTGTAATTTAAGAAACCCAAAAGGTATGAAAATTGCAGAAATTAAAATCTTTGCTTACTCTGCTTGGTGGTATTGAAAGGCACAAAGGAAACAGAATGTCAATGAAAAGTAATTTCTTGTATTGTATACTCTAATGCTTTAGAGGGCATGGAATTTTATTTGCTGCTATATAACGCAGTATATTTATTTGTGGCGTGCGAAAAAGAGATGGCTTCCAAAAACGGACAACTTTGATACAGGTGAGACACATGAGTGAAATAGAGGTAGATTTTGAATTCAAACCTGCTACTCTGAAGGCTTATGCTAAAAATGAAGCGGAAATGGGGATAAAGATAAGCAACAAAGGGGAGGAGCTGTTATGGTGCGAGGCTGAAGTAGGTGTAGTTTCACCGCTCTCTCTCGCACATGATAGGGAACTTGAACTAGCGCGCACTCGCATAGGCATAATAAAACAGGGTGGAAGCGCGGAGAAAAGAGTGAAGCTGTACACCAGGCCCAACAACTTCCCTGACGACTATAAAATCAAAGTTACGATTTTTGCATATGGTGAAGACGGCGCGATATCCCAGAGAATAGATAAGGAAAGCATTATCGCTTGCGTGGAGCAGCAAGAAAAAAATGACCAGATGCAGGCCTAGCGGGACTAATTAAGCATCTTGTATGTGAAATTCAATAGAATCTTGTGCCATCCTTTTCTATTACAAATTCTTTATATGCTCCTATTTTAGCTTGAAGCTGCTTTTCTTGTGACATCCTCCCACCCATAAATGGTGTGGGCTTCCTTTGCATTCATCAGCTCGCCTCCTGCAAAGGATGTGTTTTATCGGTTCTCAGT
>JBMFWY010000005.1:0-49048 GCA_049964795.1 Candidatus Micrarchaeia archaeon
CCTTAACAAACTTTAGATTCTCTCCTTCTATTATAGCCATCATTTTCACCTAACTAAGCGTCAATACCCGTTGCCTTTAAAAGTAGGAAACGCATATATTAGTTCCGCAGTTATAATATAAAAAGGTTTTTGTAGAAAACGGGCAGGCACATGCAGTTTTTTGCGCAAAAGCCCACAAGCGCTTTTTCCAAGTCATCAATTTAAATATTTCCTGCAAAAAGCATAATGCAGGGGCTCGTAGTCGAGTGGTAAGACGCCGCCTTCACAAGGCGGAGATCCGGAGTCCGATTCTCCGCGGGCCCATCTTCATCCTCCACTTTTGAAGAAAAATTCATTTTTGGGTTTTAACTGCAAAATACCAACTTTTTATGCAAAGCTTAGCACTTCAGGTTTAGTTACTCTGCAAAAAAGAAAAAGTGAGGCCTCAACATGCAAAAGCTTATAAATATGATTGGGCATTCATATATTATGCAGCAATACTCTACGCAAAGAAAAAGCACAATAGTGCAATCTCTATGCATAGTTTTCAGCTCAAAGGCGTACTTGATTGCTTTTATCCTATTATCTATAGCTTTGTTTATCGCTTATTCATACATGCTATTATCCTCTTCGCTTAACATTTCATTTCCAAAAATAATCTTCGGTCTTAATCTTCCTTCTCTTATTGCTTCTCTCTTGATAGGCGTGCTGCTCTCGCTTTCATTGTCTATGAATGCGTACGCTTTGTCGAACAAGGCACGCCAAACCAGCAAAATGGGGCTTGGTGCAGCAATAATAGCAATACTTCCAAGCAGCCTCTGCTGCACTACTGTGATACCCGCTCTGCTAGCGGCTTTCGGTGCTTCTACCTCCACGATATTTGGAGTAGCCGGCATAATCCAAGGGCCATTCGCCACATATGGGGCCTTGTTTATTGCTGCTTCTATAGTGCTGCTCCTGCTAAGCATATTGCTAGTCTCAAGGAGCCTTGTAAAATGCTGCATGGTGAAAAGATGATAAGGAAATTTTATGTATTGGCAATCGGAATTGCGGTGGCAATCGCAATCATGGCACTTGCCTTCCACCAAAGCTTCAATTTATACATCTCGACAGTGAAAACCAGCATTTCTTCTCCAAACATAACAATCGGCTCTCCCGCTCCTAATTACAGCTTTATGCTTGTAAACGGCTCTTATGAAAGCTTATACAATTTCAAAGGTCATCCTGTACTACTCTGGTTTGTGGCTACATGGTGCTCAGGATGCGTGCAGGGGAATGAAATACTTAATCAAAATTATGGCTTTTTCAAGTCACGCGGTATAAAAATAATAGAGCTTGAACTCTACAATGATCTGGGCTATAAAGGCCCAAACATAGGGGACTTTGCAAGCTCCTACGCCCCCTCGGCATATGGCAGTGGCACGATCATACCTGCGTTTGCAAGCTACAACATGAGCGCAGCTTACGACCCTAGCGGGTATCTTGACATATACTACCTTATCTCTTCAAACGGGACAGTGATTTATGAAAACAATACGCTTGCTCTTACCTTGAATGGTTTAGAGAAGGAGATAAACAGCTCTTTGCAGTGATTATTATGGACAAGCTATCATTCAAAGTTTTTTTTCATGCGATAAGCGATTACAGCAGGTTTAGCATACTGAGCTCGCTTCTTGAGAGAGAGATGAACGTCAACGAGATAGCGGCAAGCACTGGTATAGAGCAAAGCAACGTTTCGCACCATCTCCAATGCTTGCTGAATTGCGGGCTTGTAAGCCTAAGGAAAGAGGGAAAAGCGCATTTCTATTCAGTAAATAGGGAAGCAAGGCAAATGATTGAAGGCATAAAAAAACACATAGGCATGTACGAAAAGAAAATAATCTCGTGCAACATAGCGAACAGGGGATATATTTCAACGGTGATTAAATAGAAAATTTTGAATACGCAATATTGGGGCAGGGATCAGCAGCATTTGCCGCAGCCATAAAGGCAAATAGCCTGGGTATAAAAACAGCGATGATAGGAAGCAACGCTACTAAAGGTGCAGTGCTTGGAGGCACATGCATAAATGTGGGCTGCGTGCCAAGCAAGAGGCTAATTACGGTTAGCACTTTCTTGGAAGAAATGAAAAAGAAGAGATACGCAGGTCTCAATTACACAGTAGGAAAGCTTGATTATTCAGAGATAGTAAAAGAGAAAGATAAGATAGTCAACCAGCTTAGAAGCGAGAAATACAACGAAGTACTGGAGTCTATGGAAAATGTGACTTTCTTCAACGCATTAGGGGAGTTTGCAGATCCTAATACAATTATCGCAGGAAAGAATGAGATAAGGGCAAAACATGTGCTGATAGCAACAGGCGCGAGGGCCGCACCGCCTCAGATAAAAGGGGTAGAAAAATCAAGCTACCTGACCAACGAAGAGGCATTGTCGATGAAAGAATTGCCTGAAACCCTTATTGTTGTTGGGGGAAGGGCACAGGGCCTCGAGTTCGCCCAAATGTTTGCAAAGTTCGGAGTAAAAGTCACGCTGCTGCAAAGGAGCGAAAGGATAATACCTAACTGGGAGCCCGAAATAAGCGGCTACCTTAATGGGTACTTGGAGGAAAGCGGAGTGAAAGTTGTTACAAATGCAAATCTTGTGGAGATAACCTCAGGAAAAAGCTCGAAAAGCATAACCGCGATGATCAAAGGAAAAGAGGAAACGTTTGAAGCGGACGAGGTGCTTTTTTCTACCGGACGAGTTCCGAACGTGGAAAAATTGAATCTGGTGGCTGCTGGAGTGCAGCTTAACGAAAGGAATTTCGTAAGAGTAGATAGCACGCTAAGGACAACATCGCAAAGCATATACGCCGCAGGAGACGTCACCGGAGAGCCCATGCTGGAGACCCTCGCTGCAAAGGAGGGCAATATTGCAACCTCAAACATATTCGAAGGCGCAAACAAGACGATAAACCTCAAAGAGGTACCAAGCGCAATATTTACCTATCCAGAGGCAGCGATGGTGGGCATGACAGAGGTCCAATTATTGAAAAACAAGATAAGGTGCGCTTGCAATCCTATAGAATTTAAGTCGGTTGCAAAAGCATCCATAATAGGAGATACAAGAGGAGTAATAAAAATCGTTATAGACTACAAGACAAAGAAAATAATGGGCGTGCATATTCTGGCGCCACATGCTGCAGAGATGATACATGAAGGCGTATTAGCTGTAAAGTTCGGGCTTACGATAGATGATCTAATCGATACCGTGCACGTCTTTCCCACTCTGAGCGAAGGCATCAAGCTTTCAGCAATGGCGTTCTACCAGGATGTCTCAAAGCTAAGCTGCTGCACCGTTTGAAAATTAAAGCAGGCGCGCCAAGAGCAATCAAGGGTTGAAGATTTGGCAAGCGAGGCATTATACCTTCAGCATGTAAAATACCTCAACTATTATCTCTATTACTATAAGCAGTATTATTATGTACTCAAGAAGCACATCGTAGTCAAACTTTATCAAATCCGCAACGAATTCTCGCTCTCTGCTTATTGCTTCCAAGTCTTTCTCTATTATCTCCTTCCACTCATCTAGCTTGAATGCGTATACGAAAGTTGAGTAGACTCTTGAGAGGTACCATTCCCCGGTGCCAAAAACCATGTCATTTATGCTGTTGAGCATCGTCCTTGTGCTGTCATAGAGGTTGCCAAGGCTCTTGTTAAGCTCCCTTGTTTTGCTGTCTATTATGTATCTACCTATTCCGCTCTTGGGGAAAAGCTCTATGTACTTGCTGCTGCTTTCTATCTGCTTGGTCAGTTTCTCGTGGTATATCCTCATCTCTAGCAATTGCAGATTGGCTATCTCGGCTATGAGCAGCTCGTGCTCATGGGCGTATTCCTTGTCGATGAGTACTGCGCTCTCCCATCCTGCAAAGAAAATGTTCTTGTTGTCGTATGAAAACCCTTTCGAAATAAGGTTGTCAACGTAAGAATCGTCAAGCGCCTCAGCTTCCTGCTCGTCTATCATGAGGCCCGCAATCACCTTTTTGTATTTGCCTAGTATCTGCGGCTTGTCGCCGTCTATATAATAAAACCTGTATGCTTCGGAGGTCTGGCTTATGCTTATCTTAGCTATCTTTGACAGTGCAGCCTCTATTTTCTTCCTTGTTTTTGCCAGTACTCCCTGCACAAACGCGCTTACCTGCTTGTCAAATGTAACCTTCACGATTTGCCCATAGTTCGTATCTGTTATCTGGTACCTTATTCTTATTGAGATACCTCCAAACCTGTAGAGCGCCGCTTGCACTTTGAACTTCTGCTGGGACTCGCCCTGCGTTAACATCTCTTCCTTTAGGTTAAATATTATTGGCACATTGAAGGTAGAGATTTCCTCTGGACTGGGTTTGGTATACTCATATTTGGAGAAATCCTCCTGGTTCTTCAGAAGCCCTGCTAGCTGCTCCTCGGTGAAGCTTGTCCCCGCGTCAAACATGAAAAGATATGCTATTTCCCCATCCATATTTACTCACCTCGTTTGCCTTTATCTGCAAAGGCTTAAAGCGCTTGCTGGATTGCTTGCTCTCTGCAAAGCAGGCAAAGCCACTCACGCTGCATCTTGCTTAGCGCTTGTATCTGAGCATCGCGGCTACTCCCTTGAAGCCCATAAGCAGCTCTTGCCCATATTGGCTGTCAGCAGATATGAAATAGGTTTCTATGCCTTTTTGCTCTGCAAGGTCTACTATCTCAGCAAGCACGTCTTTAGTGCCTGCTACCTCAAGCTTGCCTCCGCATTCGTGCTTCTCCTGCCTGTGCCCATTCAGCTCCAGCGAAGAAAACTGCGCATTGCAAAGACCGCACCTGTAGCTTACTTCTTCTATTTCTGCCTCTTCGCTTATTATAAGCTTGTCAACATTGTTTGCATCAAGCTCTTTTTTGACGTTTTCGTAGCCATACGTAGCAAGCCCGTGCCTTGAAATTTCGCTCAAAAATCTTTCCATTATCTTAGCTTCCTGTATTGCTTCCTGCTCTTTTAGCACTTCTTTGGACTTGTCGAGTAGCTCCTTTACTCCCTCATTTTCATCCGTATATCCAGTGTCAAAGACACCCAATACCTTGACTTGGTAGTTGAGATTGTTTGACTTGAGGAAATTCTCTTTCGAAGGTCCTGGCCCTCCAACTATCAAGCCCTTTATCTTGAAATCATTTTTCGCATAAAGGTTGTTGACAGCCTCTGCAACATTCTTATAGTAGTCATTTGTAGCCTCCTCGCTGCCTCTTTCATATCTTGCCGCGCTTTGCCCTCCTTTTCTTACTTTTGCATGCGCCAGCGATCTCACCTTTTTCTCGACGTCGACTCTCGTGCCCCTCAGTGTTGCTATAGTCGCGTCTCTCCCATCCATTATAAGCAGCGCGTAAATATCCTTTGTCTCGAGCATTGCCTGAAGTGGCTCAAGCAGAAATGTGGAATCGCACCTGTAAATGTTTGCCTTTATTGGCATTGGCGGTTCGATCGAAAAAAGCTCTATGTCCTCGTTTCCAGATTCCCTTGCAAGATTGCCGCAGAATACCGCAATTCCATTCTTGGGAGGCTCCCTATACAGCTTCAGGTACTGTATTATCTTTTCTATAGCGCCCTGCACATTGAGCCTAGTTGTTTTTGATTTTATGTTTGACGCTTGGCCGTGCTCCTCTCTCAGCTTTGCCACCTCCTCCGATATAGGAAAGCCCGGCGGCACATATATGCTTATAAGCTCGGTGCCGTTTCCCCTTATCGAAGCAAGCCTTTTTAGCTCCCTCTTCATCTCATATTCTTTCATCATTATAATCACGAATCTTATCCTTTTTTTCTCTTCAGAAAAACCTGCGTAAATAGTTCGGAAATAAAAGCCCAAACAGGGCAAAATCCAAAATAGCACCTGCAAGCCCTTTGCAGGCTGCCCGCTACCTTGTGCCGCTTATTTCCTCTTTGCCCATATACGGCACAAGCACCTTAGGAACAGCAATCTTCCCTGTTTTCTCATCATAATAATTCTCTACTATCGCGGCGAGGGTCCTTTCAACGGCAACTCCTGTCGCATTCAGCGTGTGCACGTATTTTCTTTCCCCACCCTCGTCATATTTTATGTCAAGCCTCCTGCTCTGCCAGTCTGTGCAGTTAGACGCCGAAGTAAGCTCCCTATATTTGCTTTGGCTTGGGAACCACCCCTCTATGTCTATCTTCTTCGCAGCTACGATTCCTATGTCCCCTGTGCACATTTCTATTACATGGTAAGGTATGCCCAGCTTTTGGAATATGCTCTCCTCATTTGCTACAAGTTCGTCAAAATATTTCCACGAATCCTGCTCCCTGCAAAATATGAATTGCTCCACTTTTTCGAACTGGTGCACCCTAAATATGCCTTTTGTATCCTTTCCGTGAGCCCCAGCTTCCCTCCTGAAGCATGGGCTGATGCCTGCATACTTAAGCGGAAGGTCTTTAGCTGAGAAAAGCTCGCCTGCATGCATTGCCGCTATCGCATGCTCCGAAGTAGCTATCAAAAACAAATTATCCTCAACTTTCTCATACTCTTTTCTTTTGCCTGCTTCCTCGCTGTCTGTGACCCTGTATAATGCGTCTTCGAAGTCGCCGAGGCTTGTAACCCCCATATAATGCTCTTTTCTTACCATGTACGGCGGTAGCACCGAGACAAATCCTTTTGAAGATAGCTCATCCAAAACAAACTTCTCGAGCGCTATGCCCAAATGCACCAAGTCTCCCTTGAGGTAATAAAATCTTGCTCCTGCGACCTTTGCCGCCCTCTCTATGTCTACAAGGCCCATCTTTTCGAGTATATCGGCGTGCGAAAGGCTAGTGCGCCTTGAGGTATCCCCCCATCTTCTTATTTCTGCATTGTCATTCTCGTCCTTGCCATATTTGACAGATTCGTGCAATATATTTGGCATGTTCCAAAGCAGGTCGTTTATCCTTGCCTCATAGCTGGGCAGCTCCCCTTCTATCTCCTCTATCCTGAGCTTTATGCCCTGAAGCGCCTTTATCTGCTCGTCCGCATTGCCTCCTTCCTTTTTCGTCTTGCTTACCTCAAGGCTAGCTTTGTTCCTCTCTGCCTGCAGCTCCTGGAGTTCCGTTTTAAGCTTTCTCCATTCCTCGTCGAGTGAGAGCAGCTCCTCTAGGGGATAATCGCTTCTCCGCTTGCTGAGCGACTCTCTTATTGCATCAAGGTTGTCCCTAACATATTTTGTAGTAATCAAGAAAGTTACCTGCTTGCTACGTTGCTGTTTTGCAGCATATTTTTATCTTAGCCAAATAATAAAAAGTATATGTTTAATCAGATAAAAGCAGAAAGTGCACGGCAAGTGCTATATATCCTTTTTTACGCAATAGATAGTGCAATGCAGGGATGGCGGAGCTTGGTCAAACGCGCAAGGCTTAGGACCTTGTGCCTTAGGGCTGCGGGAGTTCAAATCTCCCTCCCTGCACTCGCTTAATACCCTTTGAATGCATTGCTATAGAATAACAGAATTTTCAAACGTGATCCAATGGCTTCGTATCTGGATTTCGAAAAAATCGACATTCGCATAGGCAAAATAATTGCTGTTGAAGATTTCCCAAAAGCTAAAAAGCCTGCTTATAAGCTTACGGTAGATTTTGGTAAGCAGATAGGTATAAAGCACTCTTCGGCGCAGATAACCAATTACCAGAAGCAGCAGCTCGAAGGAAGGCTGGTTGTAGCCGTGGTTAATTTTCCTCCAAAACAAGTTGCCGATTTTGTTTCAGAGGTTCTTGTGCTTGGCGCCATTACCGAAGAAGGCGTGAAATTGTTGTGTGTTGATGAGGATGTCAAGCTCGGCTCGAAAGTCGCATAGCAATAGCTCGCGGAAGCATACTCTTTTGCGCTCCGTTTCCTTGCCTGCAGCCTTAGTAATAAATCTCGGGGCAATAATAGGCGCGGGAATATTCGTGGTAATAGGTCTGGCAGCTTTTGCAGCAGGTCCTGCCGTAATCCTATCTATAATCATTGCCGCTGTCGTGGCGCTTTTTACAGGCCTTAGCTTCTCAGAAATAGCAAGGCATACTGCCAAGGAGGGCGGAGTCTACGAATATGCGAAAGAAACCCTTTCCCCATTTGCCGGCTTCCTAGGTGGCTGGCTCTGGACATTTGGCAATATCATAGCAATAGCGGCAGTTTCCCTCAGCCTTGGCAGTTACATCGACGTTCTTTTTCATTTGCAAATAAGCAGCATGTATTTTGCCGTTTCTGCAATACTTTTGCTCATGGCAATAAACATATTTGGAATAAAGAACTCGACTAAAACGCTGATGCTTTTCGTAAGCATCAATATCCTGGTACTTTTGCTATTCGTATTCTTTGGTATGCTTTCATTCCACGCCTCAAACTTCTCAGGATTTTTCCAAAAAGGTGCAAGCGGCATGATAGAGGGCGCCGCCCTGATATTTTTTGCATTTACAGGGTTCTCTCGCGTGACCACAATAAGCGAAGAGGTAAAGGAGCCTGAGCGTACTATCCCCAGGGCCATAATTCTGTCGATAATAATTTCCACCCTACTTTATGTTTTTGTTGCGGCTTCTGCAATAGGGCTGGTGCCTTTTGCAGAGCTAGGCGGTACTTCCTCTCCTCTTTCATTCTCAATTTCAGTGCTGCACAATCCAGCGCTTGACATAGCCATAGCGCTCGGCGGCATAACCGCAACAGCAGGCGTAGTGCTTACAGGCATCCTTGGTACTTCACGCGTCTTCTTTGCAATGGGGCGCGACAAGGAACTCCCCCAAAAACTCAGCTACATAGACAAATTTTCCACTCCTATATATGCAATACTAGTTTCAACTGTGCTTGGCATAATATTCCTGATGTTCGTCTCTTTCAACACCATAGTTGAAACTGCAAACGCTTCAATACTCTCTTCCTACATTATAGTCAACGTGTCTGCCTTCAACCTGCATTTAAAGCTCAGAAAACACGAGATGAAGAAATATATCAGCGAAAAAAGTTACTTTTTTGCTATACCTATACTGGGAATTGCAACCATAATACTGGTCATTGCATATATACCAATAGCTTCCTTGCTGCTTGCCTTTGCGATAGGCCTTGCAGGCATTGCATACTATTCCTATAAGAAGCTGAAAGTTGCATTGAAGATAGAGAAGTTTGTAAGGAAGGAAATCCCCGAAATAAGCGATGTGCGCGAATTTGGAAGGAGCAGGCTGTTGCGATAGCTCTCTTTATATAAATAGCTTTGTAATCTTCCCTGTCAACGACTGGTAAGCCTCGCAGGAAGTCCATTGTATCGGTTCCTTTCCCTCCTCTATCGCTTTCCTTACCTCTTTCGCCTCGTCACTGTTCCATATCTTCGACAGGTCAAATCCTATTTCCCTCAAGTTGCCTATCTTTTTGTTCCACATTATCGAAGGGAAGACATTGCCTATGTTATCCACGAAAACCGAAGCTTCGAGGCTCCTGCTCCTGAGCGGCGGCTTGCCCGTTTTTGCAAACATTACAAGGTTTTTCAAGAATGCATTTTCCACCATCTGTGCCGGGTCCACGCTGAACTCCCTTTTTTTGACAAATTGCTCGAGTTCCTCTGCAGCATTCTCTCCAACAATTTTGTAGTCATTCTTTCCCTCGTTGTGGTAGTAGTTGTCGGATTCTTGGGCTAAGTTTATATGAAAATCATTGAAGGTTATGTCAGGCAGCTCCTCCTTCACTTTGCTGAAAGTTTCCATAAGCTTTCCGGCATTGTAGGAGCTCATGGTATATCCAAAAACGAAGCTAAGCCTGCCGTCCTCTTTCCTGATCTCGTCGAGCTTCTTGTAGAGGGATATTACCTTGTCGAAATTTCCCGGCACTCCTCTTATCTTATCGTGAAGCTCCCTATAGCCGTCGAGGCTCAAGGTTATTACGAGTCGTGGTATCTTCAATCCAAGAATCTCCTTCACCCTTTTTGCTATAACCTCTTGGTTGGTGAGCGAGTTGGTTGGTATTGTCACTACATACAAATCCTTCGAGTTTTCCTTGAATGCCTTGATTATTTCCACAATGTCGCTCCTCAGAAAAGGCTCTCCTCCTGTTATCTCTATCCATTTGAAGTAGTTGTTCTTCTTAGCAAATTCACTTATCTCATCAAGGCTAAGCTCGCCTACGGGCTTTAATTGCCAAATATTGCACGTCAAGCATCGCGACTGGCAGTGCATTGTTATAGCAAAGTTAAGCTTGTATGGCTTGTCCAATTTTGAAAAATTGCTTTTCAGCGCCGTATACGACAATGAAAGCAACTTTTTAATCGCCAGAAAACTCACCTGCCTCTACTTAATAATACTTATATTCTGTTTTCAATAATATTTATACCTTATTGTCTGCAAATAGACTGCCAAAAGTCGGATGCACCCTAGGCTTTTACAGCTTTTGAAATAGCAGGGTTTAGGTTTTACGAGACAATATCCTATTCTATTAATAATCTATCCAACGGTCGCTGCGAAGTTAAGTTATAAATAATGATATTAATAAGGAACATAAATAAGCATTATAAATATTAAATTAAAATTATTTACAGGTTTTGAAGCCTGTATTAATCTCTCAGTCAAAAAATGTGAGGGCGATGAGAAGAATTGGAATAGCAACGCTATTTTTGCTGCTTGTCGCAATCGTTGCGGCAAATTATTCAGCGGCTTCCGGAGTTCTTACACTCACAGGTACATGCAAGAGCCCAATTTTGACTGCTTCTAACAATACTATCTACTTTTATCTCTCAAGCGTGGGAAACGCTTCTGCCTCAAATTTGCAAGTTATACCAAGGTTCCAAGGCGCCAGTGTATCCCCTTATGAAGAAAGTCTGAATTCACTAAGACCAGGAGAAAATGCCTCATTCTCTTTCAATGTGTCAAATTTCACCGAGCCCGGAAGCTACGTAGGGGAATTGATCTTGGAATATATACAAGGCGGCTCTACATTTTTCACCATGTTTCCCTGCCAATACGACATAGGCAAGCAGACGCAAAGCCTTGTTAGCATACTCAATATTACAGCTACTCAAAGCAGCGTAAAATCCACGTTAATCAGTCTCGGAAACCAGCCTGTCAATGTGAGTATATACATGCTATACCCTCCGCTATTCCAGACAACCCCTGTATTTGAAAACACCACATTAGAGCCACTATCAAAGTACAACGTAGAATTCCAGCTATCCTCTATGCCTTCATTGCTTAATGGGTCAACTGTTCCATTAGGCTTGGTTGTCTCCTACACAAAGGGTGGCGAACATTATACCTCTTTAGGCGCCACTTTGCTGCAGGTCAAGACATCATCGAAGCCCCACATGCCTTTAGTATACATATTTATAGGTATTTTCGTAGCAATAATAGCAATAATTTTGGCGTTAATACTGGTTGCGTTTTCAAAGAGCAAAAAAGCGAAGCCTAAAAACTCCAAGAATCGAGATGAAGCATGAGCAGAGCCTTACTTAGAAGCAAGAATGCGCTTGTTGGCTCTTTTTCGCAAGTCTTTTCGAAGCTACAACGTTCTTTGAAAATTTCAACTTAATTATTGCGATTCCCAACCTCTGAGCATTGCCTTTGCATGTGATGCCCTATGTCTAAAAAAGTTTATGTAAGTATAGTAATTCCCACCCTAAACGAAGAGGGCGGCATAGGGCAGACTATAGAAGGCATAAAAAAGATAATGAAAGGCTATAGCTACGAGATAATGGTTGTAGATTCATCAACAGACAAAACCCCCCAAATAGCAAAGTCACACGGCGCAAGAGTGCTGCGCTACAAAGGCGGCAAGGGCGCCGCGCTGATATACGGATTCGAAAACGCGAAAGGCGAGATAATCATTTCAATGGATGCAGATCTTTCAAACAGGCCAAAGGAGCTCAAGCTGCTGATTGCCGGCATAGAAGCAGGATATGACATGTGCACAGGATCGCGCTTCCTTGTGGGGGGCGGCTCGGAAGACATGCCTTTGATACGGAAGCTTGGCAACAAGTTTTTCGTAAGCCTGGTCAACCTGCTGTTCGGCTCGCATTACTCTGACATGTGCTATGGCTACAGAAGCTTCACCCACCAAGCTTTGAAAAAGCTTAAATTGCAGGAGAAAGGCTTTGGGATAGAGACCGAAATGAATATTAAAGCACAAAAGGCGCGGCTGCGCGTTTTGGAAGTGCCCAGTTTTGAAAAGAGAAGAAAAGGCGGTGCAGGAAAGCTAAAAACTTTTCGCGATGGTTACGTGATACTCTCCACCATACTAAGGAATATCTAAGCTTTTCAGGGTTTAGGATAACTGTTTTTTCTAGCTGCCAGGGTTTGCAACTGCGCTTATGTTGCGTATGTAATAGAAGCCGAAAAGCTGCCCCTGTTGCTGAAAAGTTCTGTTAATTATCGGTATGTAGTTGCTGTTGTTTATTGGCGGGCAACCGCTCGGAGTGTGGCACCAATAGCCATAATCTAGGACGAAGCATTTGTACCTGCTGGAGAAATTTTGCACCATTGCCTGCGAGTACAAGTAATTCATCTGTGCGGCTGTCCTGTTGTTTATATTGAAAAGGGTTGGGTCGTAAGTGAGAACCAGGCATGAAGGGTTGATCACGTTGCTGTAATTATATACAAATCCCTCATAGAACCTTGCGTTTGCCGCTTGCGAAATGTTTCCCGGAGCTATGGAAAGCAGCGGCAGCAGCTCGAAAATGGAATAAGCTATCGCCGCGATAACAATGGCTGCTGCTATCGCCGTGTATGCCTCCACTTTTATATTATTATTGCTTGTCTTTTTCCCTTTCATTTTCTCTCCCTGTGCTGTTTGGTCTTTTCGTTTTGCGGTTTGCAGTAGCACGGTTTTCGATGTTTGCACTGCTGCGAAAACGAAATAGTTTGTAAGATTCTACAATCATGTAGGCTCCGTAGCCGCCGAATATATTTACCTGTGCGATCATTCCAAGCACGAATCTCCAGTCAACCCCATAAGTAAACGAGCCTGCATAAAAAAATGTGAGAAGCAGGAAGATTGTTGCAAGCCAGCCGCCTATTGCGTAGAACACCCTTCTCTCCCAAAAAGCGGCGCCTGCAATACCTATAATTGCAAGTATTGTGAAAAGAGCCGGCTGCATGATAGGATATCCTCCAATGCTCTTGTATTTGTCGAACCAGAAGTACACGTTGGAGCAAATATTGTAGTCAAAATACTTTATCCCGAAAGTCGAATCGGCGCGCAAAAATGGGGGGTTAGGATTGGTGCTGCAGCTGTCCTGTACGTATGCCCCGCTGTAGCCGAAGTTGTTCGGGGAAATATATTGCTGTACTACATAGCCCCCTTCTATGCCTATTATCAGAAGTACCGCAAGCAGCACCAGCAGGAACCTCACATTGAATATGTTGCCCAAAAACAGGCGCACGTTTCTAGATACTGATTTTGCAACGCTTTCGCTGCCAACCTTATCAAGTAGCAGATATAGCACGGGAAGCAGCAGGACGAAAATTATATTGTCTACTTTCATGTATGTGAGAAGCGCTGCTGCAAAAGCGAAAAATGCAAACGTCCTGACTTTTTTCTCCCTTGCAAATATAATCATTGCGAATATTGCTATTAGCGAATAAGTCAGCGAAGGCATATCAGAGGTGGTGAGGCGCGCCCACACGAGCATTACCGGGCTTAGCGCCATAAGCAACTCTGAAAAAAGTGCAGGAATGGGATTCCTGAACAAAAGCAGTGCTACAAAAAATATCATAAGGACTGCAAGCGAAGATATCACAAACATTGTGTTGAATGCAGTGCCTAGCGTTATCCCAAAAAGAGCAAATCCCATAGCAAGATTGAATGCTGTGCCAATGGGCTCATGGAAGACCTGACCAAGGTAGCAAGTGTTTGGTGTGCCATAGTTGCACATCCAAGCTTGCCCCATCCTCAAGAGATCTTGAGCCCCTCCCTGGTATATCGCGTCGTCAAAGAAAAGCTGCTGCGTTGGCTTTACTACTAACGCCTCAACGCCAATAAACAGCGCAAGTACTATAATAGCAGCTAGTATGTGCCATTTTTTTATTCCTGCGCTTTTTAACTGCTTGAGTATCTCATGCCTTGATTTTATACCAAAGAAAATCGTGCCGACAAAAGCGGCTATTATGCCAAGCGTCAAAGCATACTCTTCAGCTCCAGCCCCAAGCAGCATTAAACTCCCTCCTTATTTTCTACGAAAATGCCATTTATAAACATGTACCTAGTTTTTGTCAATTTCATCGTCCTGAGAGCATCATGCGGGCTCATTACTATCGGTTCGCCATGTATGTTGAAACTTGTATTGAGCATTATACCATAGCCTGTTCCCTTCTTTATGTGCTTTAGCAAGTCCCTGTATGCGGGATTTTCATCTCCTACTGCTTGTGGCCTGCCAGTACCGTCTACATGCACTACCGCCTTCAGCAGGTCTTTTACTTCCTGCTTCGATTTATATGCCATTGTCATGTAGCGGGGCACGCCTTTGCTGTCATACTCAAATATCCTTTGGCAATCCTCTTCAAGGAGGGAAGGCGCAAAAGGCTGGAACCATTCTCTTTTTTTTACGTAAAGGTTAAGCCTATCCTTTACATCTTCATTGCCGCTTGGCGCCAGTATGCTTCTGTTGCCCAACGCGCGCGGTCCGTATTCCATCCTCCCTTGGAACCAGAAAAGGTAGTTGTTGTCTTCTATAAGCTCTGCCGCGTGTTTTGCGGATTCGGAAACTCCTTCGCTTTGCATTTCTAAGCCATGTTCTTGCCTAAATGCCTCTTTTGTCTCGTCTTCGCTATATTCATTTCCTAAATAAGCGTTGAAATCATCGTAGCTTGAGATGCCTTTCTCCTTATAATTTGTGTAAAGGGCTCCGCCAAGCGCCATACCTCCATCTCCCATGTGCGGGAAGACGTACCAATGCTTCAGCCCGTCGAGCTTCCTTAGCATCATGTTTGCCTTGACGTTGGAGAATATGCCTCCGGCGAAAACCACATCATGTATGCCGAATTCGTCAATCGCATTCTGCACGAATTCGGTAAGCACTTTTTCGAGCAGCTGCTGTGCCATATATGCTACTTGCTCCCTTGGCGTTTGCCATGCTATCCTGTCTATCATGTCAAATTGCCTGAACCAGCCATATTTCGCCTTTATGCTTGTGCCTTGGACTGTAAAGAAATCCTTGAATTTGTTGTCCTTGAACTCAAATGGATAGGAGTAGTCTGCCATTGCCATGATCTTTCCTTCGTCTTCAAGTTCGCGCATCCCTAATATGTTTGTTACCTGCTCGTAAAATATCCCTATTGAGTTTGCAGCACTTACTGTCTTGTGCCTGATCAGCTTGCCATTCTCCAAAGTGCTTATGCTTGCGCATATTCCGTCTCCCAGTCCATCTACTGTAATTACAAGCGATTTTCCATAGCCCGAAGTGAAAGCTGCCGTAGCGGCATGTGCAACATGGTGTTCAACAACATCAAATCTATAATTTTTGAATCCTAACCTGCGAAGCTCCCTCGCGATTTGCATCTTGCTTAGAAACGCACCTCCTGGCAGCACGCCAAATGAGGTCATAAGGTATTTAACTCTATGGCTGTGCCTTATGTCCCACGGCCTTGGCTTCAATATTTTTCTTCTCCTGAACTGGTAATAATTCTCCTTTATTGTTGGAAATATCCTGTCCAGCGTCTTTATGAATTCTGTAGTGGTAAAAGAAACAATCTCGACGTCTTCGGGCTTTATTTGTGCATAAGCCAAAGCCGCCTTTATCGAGTTTACTGGGAACATGAGCTCAGTCTTCCTCCTAGTAAACCTCTCTTCGCTCGCAGCGTAAATTATCTCTCCATCGCGTATGAGCGCAGCTCCGGACTCATGCCCGTCCCAAATTCCTAGTATGTACATTCAACCTCCTAAGCAAACAAGCAAATAAAGATTTGTTTATTGATTATTGTGAAAGCTAAAATAAATTATAAGCTTTGCCTGCTAATAGAGCTTTGCCCGCATAAAATATAAAAGTTATTACTTGCCACCAAAATAGACAATTTCCAAATGATACTATGAAGGATTTAATGAAAGGGATAGACAGCAGGAGCGCCTTTTTTATAGCCCTCTCACTGATTTTTTTCATCAATATTTCGGAATTCGTAGAATTTGGGGAAATCTCCAACGGGGTACTGGCAGCGGAAGGTGTATCTTTTGCCCTATATATTGGAACAATGCTTTTTGCGCTGCATATCTCGCGCTCCAAAGCCGAGGCCGAGCATGAGTCTAACAGCTTTCACACAATTTCGCACAACAGAGCCAGCATAAACTTCAATAAGCTGCTTTGGTCCTCTGTAGCGGTAATGCTTGCGCTGGTTTTGTATAACGCCTATACCGTTGCCACTTTTGGTTATCCCCTTTCCGCGATAATAAGCCTGAGTTTGGAATATACTGTAAATTTTGTACTTATTCTGTTCTCCCTCTCCCTTGTGGCAGTAGCATCAAGTATTTATGGGTATAAAAGTTTCTTGAAAAGAAATCAATTTGCTCTACTGCTCCTTTCAATCGCAATTTTTGCAATCCTAGCGTTTTACCTTTCCGGGGCAATAAAGTACCTGATGAACGATGAAACTTATATCGGAATTCAAGGGGCAAAAATGCTGGTTTCTGGAGCAAATCCCTATATGTATAATGTAGCAGTGCAGCTTTACAACTCATTTGAAAGCAACGTAGTTACAAGTCCTACAATAACAAGCAGCGGGGCGGTAGTAGGCACACTGGGTTACCCTATTCTTTACGCCGTTACTCTCCTGCCTTTCTACTATGCCCAAGGCTCAATGTCCTTCGCATCATTCGAAACGATCCCTGCGGAAATTGGTATATTCCTCTCGTTTTTTCTGCTCCTATCATTTTTTGCCATGGATTTTGAGAAAAAGCGCACCATGGTTTACGGAGTGATCCTAATAATGCCGTTTTTCTTGCTCACTCTAACTTTCCCTAGCAGCATACTTTTGCTGGTACTTCTTGCCTTATCCTTGTGGAAAATAAACAGCAGATATGTAGGCATAGCGCTCGGCTTTGCCGCTTCGTTGCAGCAAATATCATGGGTGCCTATTCTCCTTACGCTCGTTTACATTTTTATCTCGCAAGGTAAGCGGCGCGGATTGCTGGCGCTATCGTTAACAGCGCTTGTTTTCCTACTGTTAAATGGGTATTTTATTGCCGCAAACGCAGCGGCATTCGTGCATGCGGTTTTCCTGCCGATAAGTAGCAGCTTGCTGCCAGGGTCGTACGGCATATTTGGTTTTGCCGCGCTGCTTGCAGGAATAAGACAAGGCGCCGTTTCACATCTTTACTATATTGCCCTTGCATTCTCGGTATTTGCAATGTTAGTGCTAAAAAGAAAAGAAGCCATTGCGCCTCTTTCTATGCTACCTTTTGCATTTATGAACCACGGCGTCACATTCTATTATACGCTGTTTATAACCCTTGCAATCGTCTCATTAGCGCTTAAGGACGAAAGCCCTGCTTCAAAAGCTTGGGCCACATTTTCGCGCAACAGAAAGCACGCTACAATTAAAAACTCCCTGCTTCTTGGTCTAGACAAGAGCACATTAATTTTCATCGCAGTTTTCGTGCTGATGGTATTGGCGACTTTTGCATACCTATCAACGCAAAGGCAAGTGCCCTACCTCAATTTTTCAAATGTATCAATAAGTACAATAAATGGTTCAAATTACTATAGCGCATATATTGCCGCTAAAGAAGGCTCTTTCAATGATTATCACACTATACTTTTCGGAATGCATAAAGGCGAAGATGTTGTCCTGCTTTTCGGGGTTTTTGGCCAAAATATACTACTTGTAAACGGCACTTCTTCACTCCAAAGAAATTACACCTTCTCTGTATTCGATGTAAATCCAAATGTGCTATATCTTCAAAACTCCTCGAAAGCAAAAATAGATATCTTTTCAGGCAATTCTACCATTTCGAGATGTGTAATATACAATTCTACCTCTTTTATACTGTGCCCAATCGCAAAGGTGCAGCAGGGCGTGTCTTAATACGTAGGCGTGTCGCGTCAAAATCTATCCAGCAGAAAGCAAGTGAAGTTCAAACGGAGTGAATAAAAGAAAGAGAAAAAAACTGCGGCACAGCAAGTCAGTAGCTTAAGCTTTGATTTCTCTCAGCGATTTCTTTTGTTATCTTTTCAATGAATTCATCTAGCTTTACGCCTTGCTTCTGCGAGCCGCTTCTGGCCCTTATCGTGACAGTCTTTGACTCCTCTTCCTTCTTGCCTATGACAAGCATGTAAGGCACTTTCTTCATCTGCGCCTCGCGTATTTTGTACTCTAGGGTTCTGTCAGAATCGTCAAGCGATGCTCTTAGACCATTTTCGCGGAGCTTTTTCAAAATCTCCTCCGCATAATTGTTCGACTGTTCTGATATCGGTATGACTTCAGCTTGGACAGGAGAAAGCCACGTAGGGAACTTGCCCTGATAGTGCTCTATTAGCACGCCTGCGAACCTTTCAACGCTGCCAAGTATTGCTCTGTGTATTACTACAGGAACCTTTGGCTTTCCGTCCTCTCCTGTATACTCTAGATTAAATCTTCTGGGTAGCTGGTAATCCAACTGTATGGTAAGGCACTGCCAGCTCCTGCCCATAGAATCTGTTACATCACCGTCTATCTTTGGCCCGTAGAAAGCCCCTTCACCTTCCTTTACCTCGTAAGGCAATCCCTTGTTCTTGAGCGCGTTTTCGAGCGCTTTTGTAGCTTCCTCCCAAAGCCTTTCGTCACCCATGTGGTCCTTTGGCATTGTGGAGAGCTTGAGCTTGTAGCTCATCCCGAAAAGCGCATAAGTGTTCTTTGCTATCTCTAGCAAGTTTGATATCTCCTTTTCTATTTGGTCGTCCCTTGCAAATATGTGACCATCGTCCTGCGTAAGCTCCCTGACGCGGAATAAGCCCGTAAGCGCGCCGCTTATCTCATTTCTATATATTTTGTCGAATATTGCAGTCCTGAAAGGCAACTCCCTGTAGCTCCATCTTTTCGACTTGTATATAAGCATAGTAGATGGACAGTTCATTGGCTTCAAGCCGAGCTTTTCGCCTCCCGACTCAAACACGAACATGTTGTCCTTGTAATGGTCTATATGGCCGCTAACGTGCCAAAGAGCTATGTTTGCTATAGCAGGAGTGCTTATTTCGTCATAGTCATATTTCGCTATCTGCTCCCTCATTAACTTTATGAGCTCCCTGTAAAGTATATGCCCGTTCTTGTGCCAGTATACCATTCCTGGAGATACCTCCTGAAATGTGAACAGGTTGAGGTTTTCTGATATGGTTCTATGGTCAGTATCGGGCAAACCCGAGAAGTCGCTCTTTCTTACTATTGAAGTATCTACCTTTTCGCTTTGGACAGCTTTGTGAGGTGCAACTTTTTTCTCTTCCTCTCCTTCCGAGTACGTCCTGCTCTGCTCTGCAAGTGGGTGGCCTTTTATGCTCAGGCTGAGCTTCTTGTTCCAACCGAACGGTGCCTTAGCAACTTCGTATTCTTCGCCTAGCTTCTTTTCCATCTCATTAAGCATATCCATTGCCTCCTGCGGCTTGGCCAAGTTTGGGCTCAAGTGGGCATAAGGGTATATGACTATCTTTTTTCTTCCCAGCTGCTTCATGAATTTCTTAGTATCTTCTACTGCCTTTGCTATTTGCCGCTCTGTATCTCCTTCCTCAACGCTGACAAGAAGAACCAGCGCATCGTCTATTGATACCTTGGCTTTCTCTGCCTTTTCATATACTTTTGATTCTGGATTCATTGGCTCGTAAGTTATATTATCCACGTCAAGCTGCAATATTTTCATGATAACACTTTTTCAACTACGACAAATAGCTTTCACAAGAAACTTAATTAAGCTGTCAAATAAAGAAATAAAAAGATTATCTGCAGGTGCATTTTTTGCCCTTCAACCGCTAATCTGCTAAAACCGCACATAGAAACGATAGGTTTTTAAATAATTCATATTAAAAGGTATTACGACTAGGAGTGGTAAAATGTCAAGAAAACTTGTACCCTTCGGCTTGGTATCAAATTCATATGAGGTTGGCAAATTGTTCGGCAAGCTTTTGCTGGTATTTGCACTATTTGGCTTTATAGGAGCGAATCTTGCCGCTTCGCAGTCTAGTGCAATAACCACTATATCAAGCGCACTTTGCGGCATATATACCCTAATACACACTGTAATCTTTATAATAGGCCTTGTGCTTATAATTGTTGGAGGTGCAATGTATGCTGGGGCGCACGTGCTTCCCGGCAACTTCAAGAGCCAGCTGCAAGGTTATGGCATGGGTATGATCGTTGGCGGGATAGCAGGAGTAGTAATAGCACTTTCTGCGCCTTTCATCATGACCACAATAGTGGGCAACTCGGCTAACTTCTCTACATGCTCCACCTGAATTTAGCAACAAGCTTGCGCTACTGCCAAATGTTCTAGCGCAGCAGGCTGCCATTCCCCTGCACGTTGCATGGTAGAGTAATTTCTTTTTCTTTCCTTTCTATTTCTTATTTATTCCTTTCCATACAATATAACTCATAATCTGAAAGGTGTATATTTGACCAATGTGCTTGCTTACACTGCTAAAGCATACTATTCAAATCTCCGCGTAATACTGCTTTTTTCCCTCTCGCTTGTTGTCGCTTTCCTAATTCCAACTCTTGCCTTCTTCCCAACTTACAACGACATGGGCGCCATTTTCTTAAGGACCGCAAGCGAGCTTTTAAACCTTAATATCTTCAATTTTTCCGTAATAGTTATCTCAGTTTTCTTCTCGCTTATATTCCTCAGCTTTGCGATAGTTGCAATAAACGTAATCGTAAAGCACAGCAGGACTCACGTGCGCATAAGGAAAGAAGTCTTTGAAGGCCTGGAGAAATATACTAGCCGCGTTTTTGCGGTGCTGCTTCTTTTTACCTTTCTGCTTTCCATTTTCAACCTTGCAATTTACCTTCTTGGGCTTCCAGCATACTTGTATTATCTAATAGCCCTTGCACTAACACCTCTTTTCTTCTACACCCCTTCTTCGATAGTTATAGATGACCTTAAGATAAGCCATGCAATAAGGATGGGTGCTCTATTCTTTTTTAGGCGCTTCGACTATTTCCTGCTCTGGCTTGTTATAGCAATAGTCGCGCTTTCATTTTTCGATTTCATTTTCCTTGCAATCAGCCAAACTGTAGCTTCTGGCTATGCAATGCTTGCGTTCAATGCAATATTCATAGCTCCGTTCCTCGTGCTGCTGCAGAGCGAGATGTATATGAAGCGTTTCGCGATGCTGAAACGTTAAAGGAATCTTTCCCTCCCTATTTTGCCAAAGTCGGATTTTTGCACATATAGCAGGCTATCTTGCGCAAAGCGCTTTTACGCCTAGCACGCGTAATAAGAAATGCTTATAAACTCTTTTTTATAAGTTTTCTATATGCGACATGGACTTTTGCGTGCTCTCTTGCCCTTGCTCTTGTTGCTTTCCTTGGCTGGGGTTTCAAGCGCTTCGAGCAGTTGCACTGCGATTCCTACCGATCTTTCCATGTCCGTAACTAGCGGCATAAGCACCGCTGTGAGCCTGTCCTTTATAGCGGTACTCTTCTCCTTTGCTATGGTAGCCCTTTCATATATGGTAGGCGAGGTGCTAAAGGTAGAAGGACTCAAAAAATGGTATCAGGGTGAACTTTGGGAGACAATAAAATCCATACTTATAATGGTGTCTATCTTCTCAATACTAGTAATAGCAAGTGGCATCGCGACTGCCGTTGCTGGCAATGCTTCCACTGCGCAGTTTTCATTGTCCGGTACGCGCTCTACGCTTGGAACCTACATATGGGATAATCTTGCCACCTTCTACTATTCGACTTATTGCAACTACATACAGCCCGAGAATACCTCACTCAGCAACAGCTTCGCAGGCGTGTACGGAGTTGCGCTTGGGACAGATCTTCTGAAAAGCCTTACTCTAGATCTTTATGTGCCAATTCCTCTCCCGGTTCTTCCTCCTGTCTTTGCGGGATTTATGTTTGGGTCCAAAAGCAACATCTACGTAAGCAGCATAATAGACACTACAGGAAAGACAACCTCTTTTCTGGCGGATTTCACAATGGTAATAATAATGCCGTTGTACTTGCTGTTTGCCATGCAGGCAAATTACTTCTATCTTATACTAATGCTCGGCCTAGGCTTTTTCTTGCCTTTTGGGATAATACTGCGTGCGATACCAATAGTAAGGCCCATAGGTGGTACTCTTATGGCTATAGGCATAGGGATAAGCCTTATTTACCCGGCGCTGTTCATATTTATGAACTTGCCAATAACGGCATTGGAAAACAGCATATTCATTCCGCCAAGCGTGTCGAGCACATCCCTTACTGGCGCTGCAGCAATCTTCAATTATTTCATAACTACCATAATAAACTTTTACACCTCCTGGGCCAGCACCGCAGCCGGAGGCTTCTGGGCAGGCATTACAGGAATAGCAGGAGTATATGGTCCTTTGAATTACATAACTTATACCCTTGTAGATGTAATAGTGCAGTTCATGCTGCTTATATTTGACCTGGTGATAGGTATAGTGGTAACGGACCATATAGCAAAGCTGTTTGGCGGCAGGCTTCCTACAGGAATAGGAAAATTCAAGGTAGCGTGATAAGTTGTTGAATGAAAAAGTGAATTCAAAGTTGATCGAATGGTAAACACTTGCGCCCTATACGGCTCTTTCACAAACGCCAACAATTGGATAGGTATAAATGTGCTTGTCTTGATAGTTGGCCTTTCTATAGTAGCCGCAATTTACTCGTTGAGCAGGCTTTTGCCTTCAGATACTCGCGCAAAGGTTACCGGGATAACGAAAATAGAGATAACGCAGCTTATAATAAGCGCTGTAATAATCGCGTCGCTTATTGCGGCGTCTTCAACAGCTTGTGACATAGCCGCTTTAATAAGCCGATCTGTGACAGGCACGGCATACTCTCCATTTGTTTTTGCAGATTTCTACATAGGGAATCTCATATACAACAAAGGGCTTGCAATATACGCGCAGATATACACCCTTTCGATAACTTACGATATCTATTCTAAGGTTCTTGGCTTTGCAGGTAGCATGATCGCGAGCCTAATACCAGGAGTCGGCGAGCTGTTCAAATATTCTTTTGGTGGCATCGCGACCATTACCGGAACTTTAGGATACGATGCGGCAATCGCGCTTGGAATATTCAGCACTCTCTTGGTAGTGATGTTCTCCCCTCTTGTAATAATTGCTGTAGGTATGCTCTTTATCCAATACCTGCTGCTTCCTGTAATACAATACACGATGTTTACAATCGTGCTGCCAATAGCGATAGCGATGAGATCGCTTTCCTTTACGGGTGCTGGCCTTCGTTCAGCTTCCAATGCCGTGCTCGCGATAGCCATAGCCGCTTACTTGGTGTACCCTATAACCGTTGGATTTGACGCTTATACTATGAACTGGCTTTTCAGCGCTTCAAATCCTACCTACACGTTTTTGGCCTCTACCTATTCGCACAACACAGCTATTCCATCGACATTTCTAAGCACGACAGGTATACCTGCATTCGGGAGCGCGACTTATCCCTCAACCGGCTCTATATTAAGCATGCTGAGCATTTCAGGATTTCTCTCAGCGATTTCATTCTCCGAACCGCTTACTATCGTCAACGAGGTATCAGAGCTGCTCTTCCAATCTGTTGTGCTGTTTGGCCTTGACATAGTAATAACAATAGGTTTTGCGAGCTCGCTCGCCCGGGCGTTGAACTCTGGCATAGAAGGTGCGGCTTCGTTCTGGAGCAATATATAGGTGTTGCAAAATGGTATTTCCATCGATCATGCTTTCTCCGACTTTTTCATCAGTGCACTCGCTCCTATTTCCCCTAGTTTTGTTGGCATTTTTTATAGATGCAATGCTGCTCAGTATATGGTACTTCCTCGGAGTGCTGCTGAACAACCGCACGGTAAAGTCTTCGGCGCTTTCGGAATTTTACCAGCTTATTGGCACGGCTCTTTTAATTGCGGTAGTCTTAGGCGTTCTGGTATTTGCAGGAGAGCTTATTTACAGCACGATGTCTTCCACTGCTCTTCTTAATCCATTTACCGTTTCAAACATGCTCAACAATGTCATGACCACTACACAGCTTTCGATAATAGGCCCTTCAGATTCCCTGCTCGTGCCTGCAAACACCGCTTACTTCCCTGGTGTGTTCCTAATAGTATATGATGCGGAGTATACAAATTCGTTCACTACAAAAATAGACTATCCTCTTGCCGCTTCGGTAGCCGTGCTTGCTAATCTGACAAACCAAACTGCCGGCAACATAAACAACATGTTCAATCTCGATGCGTTCCTGGGATTTTTAGATACACTTACACCTCAGACAGGATTTTGCATCAGTAAGGGCCTTCCATGCTATGTACCTAACATAGGTGCAATAACCGATTTTTGGATAAGCGTCGGCTTTACTCCCTATGCGGGCTATGACATGATCTATACATCAATGAAGGCGCTTACCCTTGTACTTACTTCTTCGCTGGAAGCTTTTGTTGCGCAGCTGCTTTTCTTTGTCACAATACTTTATGCGTGGCCTTTTCTGCTTTTCCTAGGCATAATATTTCGGGCTACTTTCTTCACTAGGAAAGTAGGCGGGCTATTGATAGCCATAGCAGTTTCCTCAGTGCTTATCTTTCCCACAATATTCGCGTTGGAATACCTTTCGCTTGCAAACGGGGTGCCTGCATATGCCCCTTCTACTTACGGATTCAATTCCATAACCCCATTGCCTGCAGCACCTAGCGGGACTACAAAATACGAAATTAACTTTTTTGTAGAACCAAACATAGCTTCAATAGCAATCCATAACGGCTGTTATCCAGAAATTGGCGGCTATACCACGCTTCTTGGATCAGAGTTTGCTGACATAGCGCAAACGATGATACCTTTTGCAAACATTGTGCTGCTGCTTTATGGAAAATTTGTATCCCCAAACCAAATAAATTTCCCGCTTTTGGTAGGATGCGGCCTTCCAAATGCACTAAAGACACTTTTTGACATGCTGAATGTCTATGGCATAATAGGAGTAGTAGGCTACTTCCTCCCCATAGTCAATCTTTTGATATTCATTTCTTCAATAAGAGGATTGTCCGGCCTCATGGGAGGGGACACAACTCTAGGCGGGCTCTCAAGGTTGATCTAAATGGCAATGCGCAATTCAAAAGCTAAATTGAAAAATTTGTTGCGCCTTCCTTTGCTAGCTGCGCTTCTCTTTATTCTGGTTGCTTCCAGCCTTTCAAACCTCTCCTTTTCGCAGGTAAGCGGCACGGCATATTGCAACTCACTATTTAATCCTGCAGGAGGCACCTCATATTCTTTGTTCAATTATCCTACTTCTTTGAACTACATGCTTTGGCTTTCCGTACTAGCAATGATAATAATGATAATGGTGGCAGGCATTACCTATGCAATAGGCACCGCATTCAAGTTGGACAAGCTTGTAAGGTTTAGCAAAGCCGAGATAGGCGAAATATTCATTACAGCAATAATAGTATTCGCAATCATCGGCACCTTCAAGCTTGCGAGCAGCGTATCTCCAACTTCTCCTCCGACAAGCGCGCTTACTTCTACCAGCTTCTTCTCGGACTCCGCATTTGTAAATTCCTGTACCTCAGCCGCAAACGTCTCAATAGGCGAAATGCCCTCGGCTTTGGGTCTTATGCTGCAGAATTCCATAATCTCCTTTTTCAGGAGCTTGAGGATATCGATAGAGCCAAACCATTTCGGAGTAGCATTCTCGCCATTCGCAGGTTTTTCACTCATATCAAGCGTGATAGGTATAATGGTAGACCTTGCTTGGTCGTTCGTGCTTCTTATGGCAGGGGTTGCAATGTTCCTATTCATAATCTATTCCTTCTTCCCTATATTCTTCTTTGCAGGAGTAGTACTAAGGACAATACCCTGGACGCGAGCTGCAGGCGGCGCCTTCCTTGGCATTTTCATAGGCTTCTTCATCGTGTTCCCTCTGCTTATGGAATTTGCGCTTAATATCGGAGCTAATACTATATTCCAGTCGAGTTGTGCGCTCAGCGCCGGAACTTCTCTGGGCTCCTGCTTGCAAAGCCAGACGACCCTTACCTCAACTACATTCGATTCATTCACTTCAGTAATTTCAGCGCCGGCGGACGTGGTTGATGGTCCGCATCTTATAGGCATGTTTGTAGCTGACGTTATCTCTCCTGCAATTTATTCCATAATAGGTACAATCATTTCGATATTGATAACGATAGACTTTTCTGAGACTATGGGTGATTTCCTCGGAGCTCCGTCATTGAGGTCGGCTGATGTGCTGAGGAAGCTAATATAGGTGTAGCAATGCGCAAGGAAAAAGCAGTATTTTTCGCCTTCGGCTTAATAATTCTAGCTGTGCCTATTTTCAACTTCGCCCATGCTTCCCAATCTCCTAACTTGTTCCTCGGCTCTGGCATAATGCTTTCTAATATTGTAACAAGCTGGGAATCTATTGCGTTAATAGCGGCATTAATCACGATTTCTGCGGCAGCGGTAGTATTTGCCCTTGCCTCTGTCATAAACAGCCCCACAGCAAGAGCATGGTCGAGGAACCAGATTTACGAGGTGCTGCTTTCGCTGGCAATGCTCCTAATCTTCTCTGCTTTTGCGTACCTTTTCCTTCTCAATCCTGTAAAAGCGTTTTCCTCAATAGGCCTTCTTCCTTCGCAATGTGGCTCCGCCAATGGCGTAAGCGACATCTTCACACTCTCCGCTTGTGATCTGAGCACCTTCAACAACTACGCTTTTAACAGCGCGTCAACTTTGTACATAGCCTCTTATGTTTTAGGCCTGGCGCCAGGCCTTTCAATAAAGATAGCAATGCCGACGCAGCCTACCATAAGCGCAGAGCTTACGCTAAGCAGCATACTCCCTCCAAATGTGGAGAACGTGCTGACTATTTCATTCAACGCAATTTTTTTCATGCTCGTGCTCAATCAGATACAGCTTCTTATAATATCCTCAGCATATCTTTTCCTTTTCATCTTCTTCGCTGTAGGAATAATAGCGCGCACATTCGGCTTCGCGCGAAGCTTTGGAGGAGTAATGATAGCCTTTGCTATAGGCTTGGGCCTTATCTACCCTATTTTAATCAGCATCTCTTACGGTTTCATAGATACCCAGGTTTCATCCTCTTCGATAGGCATGATAGAATCAGTGCTATTGTCCCTTCTTCTATCACCTCTGGCCTTGCTCGATGCGCAAATTCTAACAAATATAATGGTATTTGTGGGCTACCTTGCCGCAGGTCTAACTTTTATACCTTTTCTTAACTTCCTTATCCTTGACGCGTTTATAGTTGACTTTTCAAGCGCTATAGGGGAAAGGGTAAGCTTCATGTCCTTGCTTACCGGTCTTGTGTGATATCATGAAAATGCAAAATCCGCTGTCAAAAGCTTTTTCGTTCCTCCTGGCAGCTATATTGCTTTTCGCACTTCTGTCAAATATTCCCTTTGCAAAGATTCCCACAACCACAATATTACCATCTCCACCGCCTTCTTCTTCTTCAAGCGGCCCATGCTCAAATCTGCCAATCTCTATCCAGGAAAATGTCCAGGCCAATGCTCCCTGGTACTGCCCTATAGATGCCGAAATAGCTTCAGTATGGCAGCAGTACTTTCCTATCGCAGTAATAGCATTGCTCATATCCTTTTCAATCGCTTCAGTAATCTTTGCGGTAGGAGCAGGCATGAAATATGACAGGTTGCGCAACTTTGGCATAGGAGAGCTCTACGAAGCGACAGCAAGCTCCATAATAGTATTGATATTCCTTTTCATCTCGGCAGTAGCGTTTGGCATAATACCCTCAGTTTTTTTCGGTGCGATAAACCCTTATGCCACTGCGTTCCATCTTATGAATGAGACTATAGTAGGCGCAGAATCAATATATTCTTCGCTGTTCAACATATACGCTACGGATGCATTTTACACAAGCTTTACTGTATCAATATACTCTGCTTTGTATCCTGTCCTTACCGGCACAGTTCCTACACTGCTGCAGTCATTCTATGCGCCTATAATGCTTTTCGTTATGGAGCCAGCCAACGCAATTGGCGGGCTGCTAATAGACGGCATAGCTGCGCTGTTTGCGCAATATTACCTGCTCATATTCTTCGCCTCCGCTTCAATACCTGCATTCCTTGTTCCCGGAGTCATACTGCGCGCTTTGTTCCCAACGCGCGCTTTTGGAGGTATGCTAATAGCTCTAGCCATGGGCTTTTACATTGTAATGCCTACTCTATTCGCAGTGGTGTACTATTTCACGACCCCTAACTTAATCAGCAGCATGCAAACAATCTCTTCGCAGCTCACGGTATTGGGCTCAGGGACTGGCGCGGAGACGAACGGGCTTTCTTCCACAAGCCCAATTCCTCTTCTGATCTCTAGCGTGGGTAGTGCAATGAGCAGCTTCTGGATGCTTGTGCTGTTTTACCCTCCTCTCATAATAGCAGTAACCTACTTTTTTGTGACGCAGGTTTCCGATTTCATAGGTGGTGCCTCTTATTCAGCCGGCAGACTAAGAAGCTTTATATAATTTGCAATAAATAAAGTAAAAGGTTTATACAGAGAATCAAAATGGTTAAAATGGATAAGAAATTTCTCCTGTTTCTCAGCTTTTTGGGCATGTCTGCTATGTTCATAATAGCGTCGATGTCAATCACTGCTTCGCCCCTAGCCGACATAGCAAAATTTCTATTTCTGCTCCTAGGCCTTTTCTTCGATTTTATGGCTATAGTTTCAAGGTATCATACAAAATTCCTGATACCAATTTTTACGCAAAGGTCCAAGCAAATTGTACTAAGCAATGAAAATGCTTATTGGCTTTCAACTTCGCAAGATTCTATACTGCGAAAGGAAGGGGATGATTTCATAGCTACAGTTTATATAAGCGTGCCAATTTACCGTTCCGCAACCGAAATGAATCCGGACGAGAAAATAGAATTTGCAAGGCAAGTCAGCAGAATGGTAAGCCTGAGCAGATATCCTGTGCGTTTTACCACTCAGCTTTCGACCATGAACAAAGACCTCTACATAATGCAACTGAGGAGCAAGATAAGCGAGCTTGAAAACAGCGAGGTTAGCGCAACACAATCAAGCAACTCCCAAACTAAAGTTGAAAGGATAAGGGGTGAACTTTCAATGTGGCGCAATATACTCGACAGCATAAATTCCTCGCACTCGATGGAGCTTTCTACCTATGTTACTGTTTCGGCTTCCGGAACCAAGGAATTTGAGGCAGTTTCGCTGGCCGAGCAAAAAGCAACAGAGCTGATGGCGGGGATAAGCACTATATTTGGAGTAGCGCCCAGCCTTGTAACAGGCACGGAGCTGCTCAAATTTATAGAGCCTGAATTCCTAATACCTTATTCAACAATCAGCGAGAGGCTGATAAAGAACGTGGAAGAGCAAACCATATAGGTGGACAAATGGACGAGGAAACTGTAATATATCTGTCGTTTACCGCCTTGTTGATACTGATAGCAATATCAGGGGCGTCCACTTTCGGCAAAGGGCTTCCTTCCGAGCTTGTATTGCTGCTTTCGCTGGTTACTCTTGGCTTCATATTAACATTCAATTTCGCCGATTTCGCGATATTTCCTCTTTTCACTTCCCTAATGGGAATAACGTTCCAGCCTGCAAATAGTTATTACATAATCAAAAATCAGAATGCAGTATTGAAGAACGTTAACGGTCTTTTCTACGCAACAGGCTACGTTACCGCGAATCTTTTCCCTTATGTGTTCAAGGAGGAGCGAAACGAGGAAAATACTGACGATCAGCTCCAGTCTGCTCCTGAAAAATGGGAGCGTGCGATAATGAGCATAGGATTTCCATTCAAGTTCCATGTTCTCTCTGCAGGCCTTGATGTGCAGAAGACGAGAGACGATCTCGAAGGCAAAAGGGGATACCAGGAATTCCAGCTTTCAAGGCTTCTTCAAAATCCCTCCGCAAACGATGTGGCAGTTACGAACATCCAGAGAAATATAAATATTATACAGGCGAAAATAGACAGGATTTCGCAGGGCGAGAAGCCCGTAGCTGCGCTTATGTATTTGGAAACGACAGCTGTAGGGATAAGCGAGAAGGCCGCCATCGACGCGTTGAACGACCAGGTAAGGCAGCTTCAAATTTCTTTCAGCGCGTTTGACGTAGACCTTTCAAGAATCGCAGGAAGGGAACTATATACAATTTTCATGTACAATTTTATGATACCCCTGGAAGTTGAGAATGTCGCATCAGATTTCAACCAGATTGGTTAGGTAATGAGATGACAATGTTAAGGTTGCAGCACATAATGAGCAATGAAGTGGCAAAGCGCGCCTTTATATCCAGGCCACCTGAGCCTCCAGCCACGGTGCTTCTGAACGACCCTTTCAAATCAATATTTATAGGCAACACAAAGATCTTCAAAGTACCTTTTACATGGTCTTATCTCAACATAACAAACCCCCATATAGCAGTTGTAGGAATAACGGGCGCAGGAAAAAGCTATTTTGTCAAAACCTTCATACTGCGTGCGAATTATGTTTGGGGTACAAACGCAGTAATAATAGACTGGGCGGGAGAATATAAGGCGTGGGTCAATCAAAGCGCCGGAATCGTGGTCTCGCTGGGCAAGGGGGCGTATATAAATATTATGGACCTTTCGGGCATGAAGCCCTTAGACAGGGTCAAGCAGATAATGAACTCTTTTGATATCCTTACAGATATAGGGGCGTTTCCAGAGCAGAAGAGGCTTACGGAGGAGGCGATAGAACAAGCATATGTGAATGGTGGCTTCACCTTATCAGAGAAGCCGCCAGAAGATAAGGATTCGCCTACGCTTAAAGACGTGATAGCGCTTTTAGAGGAAAAGCTTCAAGAAGGCACTTATGAGTATCCTGCAGAGCTTGAAAACGCCATTTACAGGCTTAGGCAATTTGCAAGAGAGGGCGAAGACTATTTTGCAAGGAAAAGCACCCTGGATCTTTCGAAGCTTGTAGAGTCCGGACTTGTAGATATAGACCTGTCTGCGCTTTCAGACGATCGTTTTCGTGCGCTTGCAGCGCTATTCATATTGCAAACCTTAAAGGAAATGATGAGGTCTGAAAACTGGTCTGAATCTAAAGGGATAAAGACCTTCGTGGTATTGGATGAAGCTTGGAAAGTGGCAAGCGATGAAAAGAGCGATGCGGTAACAATAGTAAGGGAGGGAAGAAAATACAAGTTTGGACTTATCGTAGCGTCGCAAAACCCTACCGATATAAACGAGGCAATATTTTCAAACGTAGGGACAAACTTTATACTTAGAATAAAGTTTGAGAGGTTTATGAACTACTTGCAGGGCTCGCTGAACTTTTCCGATTTCATACGCTCCGAGATATCAAAATTCGGCGTAGGCCAAGTCGCGGTTGTAATGGCTTTCCAGACTGCAATAAGGTTTCCCGAAACTTTCGTACTGGAAAAGATAAAGGGCGAGGAACCGCTTTACGTTTATACTATAGACATAACCGATGTGCTGACTCAGAGCGAGATATCCTCCAATGTCGTGCAGCGCGAATACCAGTTTGAAAAGGATGAAATGAAGAACCTGCTCATAGAGTACAATTTGACGGGGGAGGACATCGATGCAGTATTTGCCCTGCTTGATCAGAGCAACCGCAGCTCAAAGATTATAGATTTTATAGGCATGCTTCGCTCTCACGGAACGAAGACCGAAGATATAATCTCGTTCTTGAGGAACCTGAGCATACCGGATACGCTTATAATGAGAATAATGTCAAGCTCCGGGGTTTCAAATGGTTAGCAATACCTTTTCGATATCAAGGATAGAACTTAGGCGTATACTGCTAGCAATGAAAGTAAACGAGAAAAATATTGAAAACATAATAAGCAACATGGAGAAAACACACAGGCATGTAAACGTTGTAACTTTTGTTTCCTTGCTCGAGAAGGCAGGCCTTGAAAGGGATGAAATAGCCAACATGCTGCGAAGGCTTGGAATGGATGATGTCAACATATCCCTAGTGCTTAACATGCTTGACGAGCAGAGGATTTCGGCAGAAATTGGCCGTATTTTTGATGCAGACATATCAATGGAGTGATGTCTTGAGAGTGCAAACAAAAGAGCCAAGGTGCATAATATGCGGCTTGGAGAAGGAAGGGCTGCCAGTCAAGAACGATTATATAATAGAATCAATACGCTTTTTCAAGAAGAATGTCACAAAAAATGAAAAAGGGTACAGGCTTGTAGTATGCAGGGAGTGCTTTCCAAAGTATGCATCACTGCGCAGAAGGTTTGAAAGGCGCAGGGCGATCTACATAGCAATAGGCGTGCTATTTGCTGCGATGTTTCTGGTGCTTTCTCCAGACAAGCTTACAGCGCTTGTTTATGGAGTCATTATTGTGCTATTCCTCTATCTCCTGTCGCTTGTGAACTATATACCTTCGCTCGAGCTTCCAAGAAAAGACGAGAAAGCTTCAACTGCGAAAAGAAACGGCGCCGAAAGCCCCACATCAAAAATTGCAGGCGCAAGCAGGCATGAGAGCAGCAAATGATGCACAAGCATACCTTTTATATTTTATTTACCTCATATGATATGCCCTCTTGTAAAACACATGGGCAATGAAGTGGTGAATTGCCAGAAGAGACTGCAGGCTTGATAGAGCCTAAAATATTAGAGATAAAGCTAGGCGCCTCTTTGCTCGGCAGTTTTGACACTATTGCAAGCCGTCTTTCCTCTTTGCAGGTATTTACAATCAAGCAGATCCCAAATGGGCTTTCCCTCATCCGAGTTGAGAGCAGGGACATGCAAAAGAAGCCTTTCCTGTTTTTCGTGATAAACCTCGAGAAGGAAGAGATTTCCTTGCAATATAGCGTGCCAATGGATACGAGCGAGAAGCTCAGGAAGCTTCTGGTTATGAAGAATTTATTCGGGGTATTGTCGCTCATTTCGGATCTTTACATGCCGAACACGGTGCAGCTATTCCAGTATGCAGATTCAGCAATAGATGATGTGCTCAACTCGCTCTCCCAGAGCTACAGCACGCTTTTCAACAATTACGATTCTTTATTCAACGAATTCAGGGAGCTAAAAAGGCTTAACATAGAGCTTGCAGCAGCTAACAAAAGCCTTACAGTGCAAGCTTCACAGCTCAGTGCTGAGAACAAGGAACTGAAGGAAAAGCTCAGCACGCTTGAGACCTATTCGGACGAATCTCTCATGGTGATGGTGCAGGAATGGATAGAATCCCACAGCAGTACGATAGACATCAATGAATTTGCCAATACTTACAGGATAACCCCTCCGCGCGTTGAACAGATACTAAACAAAATGGTTTCCTCGGGATACATAGAAATAAAAGGGTAGTTTGGCGGTTTGATGAAATATTATGTGCGAGTAAATAAACGAGTAAAATACGTGAAAGTGTGCCATATCCTGAAGCCATTGGGCGAGAAGACAAACTTCATGACCAAGCTGTTCATGAAGCTGCTAAAGGTCAAACCAGAGGAAGGCACCTAAAAATGCCATTCCGAAAGATAAAGCTCACGCACCGCCATTTACAGCATTAAGGTTGATTAATTTGAAGGGACGCACTAAGCTGGTGTTTGCAGCAGTAATAATCGTAGCAATAATATTCATTGCGCTGATAGCGTACGTAAGCTTGCTCGTTTCCAACGCCAAGGCCTATCACGCTCCTGCCCCTGTGGTATTAGGGCCAAAGAATCTTTCCGCGTACGTCCAGTCACAAGATCTGCTCTTTTACAACAATAACAACACTATTATTCCATACGCGATGGTAACATACACATCGCGCAACATAACCAAGCTATATCTTTTCGGTTCTCTTTACAAATATAAGCCGCCTTCGAAAATATATTTAATGAATACTACCGACGAATGCCTTAACTGCGGTAATATCCACCAATTCTACGCCAACCTATCTGAATATCTTGCCGATTACGGGCTGCTTAACAGCTCAAGCAATCTGCAAAACGTTTCAGCGCAAGAGCTTCCGAGCATTGCAAACGATTCAGTGCTTATAATACCTAATGGTCTACTGCCAAGCTTCCTGTTCAGCAACTATGGGAATACAGGATCTTCACTTTTGCAGTACCTGGTGCTCAAAGGAGTAAGTATAATCTACATAGGTGGTTCATTCTCGAACATGCTGCTTCCTGGTGGGGTGGTAACACCCTCTCCTGCGCTACCTCCATACCTTTCAACGACGAACTACAAACCAGAAAAGACCCCTAAAGGCATCCTTCCTAATTTTTCACTCTATTTCTCAAGCCCTACTTTTTCTCTTGCCAACGGCTATTCCCTGTTGAATTTGACTTATGTTAACATCGGTGGAACTAACAGTTCTGTTGTCGCATTTTCAAACTATCTGGATTCATGGAAAAATAATTCTGAAGCCGCAGAGGATGTCGCAAAGACAATAGCCTCACTTATTTGGATGCCTTACTATTCTAATGGTTACAGGCAAATAAGCCTCAATGCTACTTCCCACGGATCCGTTGGGGTAATAATGGATTTCCCAAACATAAATTATAACTATCAAGAAATTTCAGCGCTAAATTCTGGCTATGGAAGAATATTCTTTTACACTAACGAGTCTCTAAGTCCAAACCCAAAAGACCTCTTTTCTTATTCTTATTATCTTCCAGACTTCTACCTTAATGGCACACTCTCTTTGCCAAAAGAGCTTGTCCCTAACGGCGCCACAAACGCAGGTGTAACGCTTTTCACGAAATCAGTCGCACCCATTCCTATAGAGCTTCATATCACGATTTACGATACAAACATGAGCGAAGTGTACTCGTTGGGTCTCCCTCCTGTATCTGCTTTTGGCAATTTTACTTTCGTAAAGCATGTCCAGTTTCCTCTTGCTCCAGGTGAGTATATTGCTTCGCTCCAAAACTTTTATGACCAGCAGTATGCCGCTTCGCTATTTTTCGTGCCTAATATAACCATAAAGCCGATAGTTGAGAACTTCTCCAGCGGAAAGTTCATATTCTTCATATCCGATCTTAATGAGCCTATATCGGGCGTGAATTATTCTATAAGCATAAATAAGCTTTACCCGCAATCTGGAATAGTGCAAAACGGCACAATACAATATATCCTTCCTCCTGGAAGCCCGCAAGCATTTGGAAATGTAACATTTGATGTAAAAATGTTTTCCGAATCTTTTCCCTATGTCTCATATAATCCTCCGCATGTTATAACCATAAACTCGCAGTACGTGGAGCTTGCAATAGTGCTCATAATTGTATTCTTGATGGTTGTGCTGATACGTGCGCCGAACAGGGACGAATTCTACATAGACGTGCCCATATTACCACCGCAACAGAAAGTTCCAATAAAGATAAAATCTCAGGAAATCCTTTCGGCGTTCGACAAGCTCAATGCATATTACCACTGGAAGTTCATGCCCCTTTCGATGAAGGAGATAAAAAGCGCCATATCAAACTACATACGATACAACAACATACCTGTAAATCTAACCTACAGCAACATAGAACTTCTCCTAAACAAGCTTGCCAGTGCAAACCTTCTTGTGCAAGTAGAGGACTTGTATATGCCTTCTTATTGGGTATCCCAGAGTGGCCACAGCGCAGAATACCTTGCGATATTCAAGAAGCTGAGGAACTACTTTGTCAAAAATACTTTCGTTTTTTCTGACCTTGACTCAAGCAATCTTGCTGATATTGTAACTACAATGCATGGAGACAGGGTCTATTTTGTGATATACGCCGATACCAGCAAATTCAGGAACATAAAAGTCTACCCTGACATAAAGCTTTACATAGCATTCCTCAACGCCGACAAGCTTTCAGAGTTCAAATCAAAGCTTTACGCTTCTGCGAGCGTTGAAGCAGAGGAGCTAAAGATGTATATATCAGCAGGAGTAGTCAAGCTTGTAGATGCGGACAATCCAAGCGAATACCTGTCCTGAGCTGTTGCCTCAAAGCCTTGGTCTTTGTGCAAGAAAAAGGTTCAATCGCCCGCGGTTTCGCTTTCGCCTTCCTGAACACTTTTGTCCTCTTGCTCTTCCTCCTCTTTGTCTAGCGCTTTTGGATAATGCTTTGTAACAAGCTTTTCCAAATCCTCCTTTATCTTGCGTTCGTCCATGCCTGTGAGGCTGCTGAGGTCTTTTGCAAGCTGGTTGGCATACCTCATTATTGTCCTGTACTTGCTTTTATCTATGTTTGCAGAAACCTTCTCGCTTATGTAGCGCTGCACGCCTCTTGCGGCTTCCATAACCCCAAGCTTTATCTCGTCTATTATCTCGTCTTCCTGGGCTATGGCTTCCTTGCCGACGCCTGAATAGGGTATATATACAGAAGAAACATTAACTAGCACGCTTACAGGCTGGCTGTCTATATCTATTTTGTACCTTCTCCATTCTATGTCTTTTACTGCTTCGCTTATTGCGCAGCTTCCACTGTCAAAAAGGAGCGGCACCTTGTTTGCAAATCTTAGCACATTGCCTTGATAGCCCTCTTCTGTCTTCTTGCCAGCGCCTCCTCCAAATGCAACTGCGGCTTCCACTACAAATGGGACTCCCCCTCTGAAAACCTGCGGCTTTCTCCTTGTCACAGACATAAAGTCTGGCGCAAGTATGTTCTTCAGCGCTTTTTCTATCTGCTCCTTGCCTATAGGTATTATGTATGATGCATCAGGTGCTATCCATTGCGTCTCCTTTATCGCCTTCACAAGTTCTTCCGCTTCTGCCCACGTCATGCTTCTCGGGTCTTTTTCAAAATCAACGCCTTTTGCTATATTTTTCAATTCGTTTACCTTATTCTGCGATGTTCTTGCAAATGTTTCAACCAGGAAGCTTGATATCTTCCTGCTCTGGCTCGTATGTGCAAAGTCAAGTATATCATTCGTAGAAAGCCCAAGAGGGTGTGGTTTTGTTGGTTTTGGTCTCTCCGGTATTGTGTCTATCGAGCGTAGGAAGACATACTCCTTGCCTTCTGGGTCAATAAGCTTTATTTGAGTATGGGGATTGGAGAGCGCTGTCCTCTTAAGATATTCATAAACTCCGTGATCGCTGTTCTCATACTTTACATCAGCGAAATTGCCCTCAATGTAAAGCCCTCTTTTGTCGTTCTCCGTAGGTTCAACCTCTGTCATGTTGCTTACTACAGGCTTATTGTGCATTGTATCTATTGAAACATCGCAGCTGAATATCTTGCCTTTGCCTGTATAAGATACCACCTTTATAGGCTTGCCTGTGGTTATCTGGGAGAAAAGGGTACAGCCTGCAGCACCAATTCCCTGTTGCCCGCGCTGCTGCATGTACCTGTGAAATTTTGTGCCTGCAAGTATTGTGGCAAGCGACTTGCCTACGTATGCTTTCGGTATGCCCGGTCCATTATCCCTTATGCCAACTTTATACGAATTTTCACTGAGCTTTGTTATTGTTACTGTTATATCTGGCAATATGCCTGCCTCCTCGCACGCATCAAGTGAATTTGTAACATACTCGTGCACTACTGTCACAAGGGACCTTACAGGGCTCGAATAGCCCAGCATTTGCCTATTCTTTTTGAAAAATTCCGCAATTGAGTGTTCCTTAAACTCCTTGAAAATTTCGTCAGCATTCAAAACGTCCATATACAGCACCAGTCGCCAGTATTTACAAGCAGCAAACAGAATGAACCTAATAACTTTTTATAAATTCTTGTTTTTCTTGTGTAGTGCTTCAAGCCTTTGGTACGCTTTTCTGTGCGAGCCGCCGTTTATTAAAGTCTTTATTGCCGCTTCAGCCTCGCTTATTGCTTCAACGTCCCCTATTATGCAAACGGTATCGCCATAAATGCTCACAAAGGCGGAACTTACTCTTTCTATATACCTCTTGGTTCTGCCGTTTTCTCCTATAACCCTGGCTTCGATGTCGTGCAGCCTTTCTTTGCTCTCAAATATTTGGCCAAGGTCTATCGTGCTGAGGTAATACTTGTCATTGAGCAGTCGCATCGCCTCTTTGACATTGAAGCCTCTTCCAAAGGCAAAAATTACCTCCCTTGCTACATATTCCCCGTATGCGTCTCCATTTATGTCTATGTAGTTTCCACTGCCAAAGCTTATCTCGCATTTGCACTCTTTTTCCAGCCGCTCGATCATAGGCCCCTCTTTTCTGAGCTTTGCGATCCTTTCTCTGGGTATGTAAACCTGTTGCATCTAATCCTCTTTAAATTCGCTAGCCTCTTTCCTAGTCTCCGTTCTTTCAAAATCAAACATGCCGCAAGGCTAAGCAGCAAAATCAAAATGCATATAAATGTGTAACATAAAAAATAATAAAGGATTGTATTGCAAAATTGTTAGCTTAACGAGAGCATTTTCATAATTTGCTTGGCTTCAGCAGGAATTTTTTTCCTTGCAATGCAATTTAATCTGCATAGTTCCGCTAATTTTGTTTAAAAGGGGCGCATTTGGAAACATTTAAATATATATCTTATCATTATCCTATCGTGATTCTATCATGATACATCAAAAGACGTGTCATGAAGGCATCACGGCAGGCTGAAATTATGCGATCAAAAAGCGAAATAGAAAAGGAGCTTAAGACCATAAAGAAGTACCTAAAGGAAGTTTCTGCGAATTCCAACGCTTCGAAAGATCTAATACTTCAGAATGAAAAGTCAAGCGAAACAAATTCAAATCTCTTCGCCTTGCTTAAATACATGATAGATGAAAACAAGAAGACTACGATGCTCCTAAAGGGAATAGCTGAGAGCATCGGAAAGCTGGAGGAGGCCATAAGCGCTCCTGTCGAAGAGGAGCAAAGCGGTGAAAACGAGATACATGCAATGCCTTCTGTAAATCTAAATCCTAAAGAGGTTCCACTTTCTGAATCGGATACAAAAATAATTCAGGCCATTCAACTTTCACCCCACAGCATGGCCTGCGCCGAAGACATCAAGGCAAAACTTGGTTATAAAGGAAAAAACGGAGCTTCGGCGCGGCTCAACAAGCTGTACAAAATGGGTCTTCTCGAGAGGTATCAGCTCGGCAAGAAGGTTTATTACAAATATGATGCTGGCAAGGCGACCAATACACTAATTATATCACCTCCACAATAGGGCAGACCTGCTTAGGCAGGTCTCCCATTTTTTGCTTGCCTAGCGGTAGCTAGAGAATTCAGGCGTGCACGAAAAAGCTAAAATACCTTGCCTGTATTCTTATATGCGATTTACATGGAGAGCGCTATGAGTGAAGAAGAAAAGGCAGGCCTTAAGGCTTTATTTGACAGTTTCCCTTATTCATACAGCATTACTAGCACTACATCTTCTATAAAGGAGGATTACGCAAAGCACGAAGGGAAACAAGTTTCAATAGCAGGGCGCATATTGGCAATACGGCGCTCTGGAAAGCTCCTATTCATGGACCTGCTTGATTCTACCGGCAAAATACAATGCTACTTCGATTATTCCGTGCTAGGCGAAGATTCTTTTGCAAAAGCAAAGTCTATGAACCTTGGCGACATAATCGGCGTCGAAGGCGCGGTATTCAAGACAAAACCCGGCGAGATAAGCGTAAATGTCAATAAGTATCAGCTTCTTAGCAAGGCTTTGAGGCAACTTCCTAGCGAATGGTACGGCTTAAAGGACACTGAGCTAAGGTACAGGAAGCGCTATCTGGACCTGATACTCAATAGCCAAACCAGAAAAATATTCCTCGCAAGAAGCGCAATCCTTAAAGGCATACGCGAGTTTATGGATAGCAGGGGCTTCACAGAGTTTGAAACCCCAATAATACAGCCGCTGTACGGGGGAGGCGACGCTGAGCCTTTCAAGACTTTTGTGAATACCCTCAACGAGGAGGATTATCTGCGAATATCCGACGAGCTTTACCTTAAAAGGCTTATAATTGGCGGATTTGACAAAGTGTATGAAATATGTAAGGATTTCAGGAACGAAGACCTAGACAGCGAGCACAGCCCAGAGTTCACAATGATCGAGTGGTATCAAGCCTATGCTGATTACAACGACATGATGTCATTGATAGAGGATTTGCTTATCTATCTTGCCAAGAAGGTTAACGGCTCAGAAAAATTCACATTTAATGGAAAAGAGATATCCTTTTCTAAGCCTTTCAAGCGCATAGGTTATGTGGACAGCATAAACGAAAAGGTTGGGGTTGATGTGCTTTCGCTAGGGGACGAAGAACTATTCAAGCTTGTCGAGTCAAAAGGGATAAAGCTCGAAAAGAGCAAGAGGCACAGGGCCCATGCTTATGACAGGCTTTTCAGCGTCCTTGTGCAACCAGAATTGATACAGCCTACTTTTGCGTTGGACTATCCGAGGGAGACCTCTCCATTGACAAGGCCTAAGCGCGGAAATCCAAAGCTCGTGGAAAGATTTGAGCTGTTTATAGGAGGCATGGAAGTAGGCAATTCCTACTCCGAGCTCAACAATCCCGTAATTCAACGCGAAAATTTCGAGGCGGAAATTGAAAAAAGCAAGAAAGGGGACAAAGAAGCTGAGCCTATGGATCTTGACTTCTTGGAAGCCATGGAATATGGAATGCCCCCAACAGGAGGGCTTGGTATGGGTATAGATAGGATTGTTATGCTGCTTACAAACCAGAGCTCAATAAAAGAAGTTATCCTGTTTCCAATGGAGAAGAGGGAAGGCGTAAAATGAATTGCGGATTTAGGAAGCGCAGCATGCCTTTATTATTTGCCATTTTTTGCGATTTTATTGATCAGCCTCTTCAGCTTTCTAAAATCCTCCTCTATTATAGGCATATTCTTCTTTATCCTCACTGCAGCAGCCGGATGCAACGTAATGAAGTAAAATGTTCCATTGCGCCTTATTACCTCACCATGATGCGCCATTATTTTTCCTTTGCCTATAATCTCCTGGGCAGCGATATTGCCAAGCAGTATTATCAATCTCGGTTTTATTACTTTCATTTGTTTAATTAAAAATTTCTTGCATGATTCTATCTCCCAGTTGCTTGGCGCCCTGTTTTTAGGTGGAAAAAACTGCACGACGCTTGTCACATATGCTTCTCTTCTCTTTATGTCGGCAATGTCAAGCAAATGGTCAAGCAGTTTTCCGCTTCTTCCTATGAAAGGCCTGCCCTCCTTGTCCTCGGTATCCCCCGGAGCCTGGCCTATTATTGCAATTTTTGCATTTGCCGGACCCTCTCCTTCTACCAGCCTCTTGCTCAAATCCCAATCCTTGTAGCGCTTCGGAAGCTTCCTATACTCTATGTTCATTTTTTCGAGCTTGTCTCTCCTTTTTATGTAATCAAAGGCATCTTTTATCAGTTCACGCGTATTGCGGAATTTTACAAGCTTCATAGCGCTATTGTAATCCAGCCAGATATATCCTGTATGCTCCTTGGAAATCTTTACTTTGGCATTCTTCGGCACTTCAGCAATAAAGAATGTAACCTCCTTCTTTATCTTTTCCCCATTGAAATAAAACCAGTACGAAAGCCTGTATCTGTAAAAAGGGTCTAATTTAACCTTTAACCCGCTTTCTTCACCTGCTTCCCTTACTGCTGCCTGTTCAACGCTTTCGCCTTTTTCTATGTGTCCTTTCGGCAAGTCCAAGAAGCCCTCCTTCCTATTAAGGAATAGGAATTTGTAATTTGTGCCGCGTTTGAAGATTACCACTCCTCCATCGAATTCAAATTTCATCTTACTACCTTGCGTACCTTTACTAATTGTTTTCAGCCGCAGAAATGCTCAAGCACATCATCTTCTGCGGGCCAGAAAACCTTCCATTCATGAAGTTGTAAGCTTCCGACTCTATTCTATTTATGATTCCCGTGCTGGGAATGCAGCCTGCTGCTATATTTTCAGTGCTCCCATTGAGTTTGTAGAACGTTTCATAGCCTATTACGCTCCAGTTTCCATTTAGCTGCTTGTAAGGAAGGAGAAAATAATTTATATAGAATGTGACGCCGCTGGAATTTATGAATGCGCTGTTAAGGGTTATGCCGTCGTTCAGCACCACGGAATAAGAGTTTTCAACGCTTGTGTAATTTGCGAGCATGCCATATTGGATTGCCCTTCCTTCGCGCTTTGCTATTATATAGATAGGCTTAGTCCTATTAAACGTCTGGTTGCTCAATGCAATTATAGCAGAGTAGTTATTGGATTCCAGGACGCTAATGTTCATATGTGCTGTTTCAAGCGGTGCAATAATGGACTTGTACAGGCTTAGCATGTTGCCCTGCTGCGTCGTGTTTATTGATAGCAACGGCATGTAAATCGAGCTTTGGTAAGGCACTGTGATCAAGAATCCTATAATTCCTATCCCAAGTGCGATTGCGGCATTCTTCGAGATATGCACTTTTGCAGCTCCTCCATCTCTATGAATATGCGGCTCTTTTTTATGCTCCCTTATGTTCCATATGCTAAGCCCAAATTTGCCTGCAATTAGGAGCATTACAATTATCGCAATGTAAAAAAGTATCTGGCCTACAAAAAGATGGAAAGTTGCAACCGCACTGTTTATTCCATAATAAACCCATATGCTCGCTATGCTAAAAACGCGTATTATGTTTAACACAAAGAACAATGCAATACCGCTGACCAACCAATAAAGTTTCCTTGTTTTTGGCCCTTCATAAAAATAAGCTATTGGTATTAGAAACATAGCAAGGGCTATGAAAGCTCCCAAATCAGCGCATGTAGAAGCTATAGATATGCTGTAGGAGGAAGGTGCCAGTATAGTAAGGCCTGCCTTTGATACAGGTTCTCCTACAAGTTTCATTATCCAATAAGTCAAATTTGCTACAGAGTCCACAAATCTAGAGTTCATCTCTATTAATGGTAGCAGCACCGCAGGCGAGGCAAACACAGAATAAACAAGCTGCTTTTTTAATTTCCTCGCGCCTTCCACTCCAAAAATTGCTATAATAATCCCCAGCAGCAGCAGTGGAAGCAAAAGTGCGTCTACTCTGTAAACATAAAAGACGAATGACATAAGCAGTCTAAGATATGACACTATCAAAAAGTAAGCGAACACCGCTACAAGGCCTATTGCAAAGTCTCTGGTGCGATTAGTCATACTGATATCTTCCTTTATACCGAAAGCCAGCATGACAAACAACATCAGTAATACTACTATCATGTAAGTTGTCGGGTTATAATCTTGTATGGTAAAGCTTGTCCTGTAAATAACATTGAAGCTGCCTATAAAAAAGGCTGTCAGCAAGAGCAGTATCCCAATAGTTTTGCTTTTCATCAAACCAACTCTACAAAACAAATTCGTCCTCAACCGATATGGACAATCATCACTTTTCAGTAGTTACTCTTTTTATCATCGGACATATCTCTTTTTAAGATAATCTTATTAACCCTTCTTTTGCTGATATAAGTGTAGCAAGCTTGCACGGTGCGTCTTTTGCTAAGATTCAAATATCTAAATCACACTGCCGACGTGGAATTTATAGCTTACGGAAGCAATCTTGCTACTGTAATACATAATGCGTTAAGTGCGCTTTTCAACACAATAGCGTATTCAGAAAAGATTTCTCACTTACCTTCGAAAAGCACCAGGGTAAATATATCTATAACTTCTGATAGCGTAGAAGATCTGCTGTGGGAAACACTGCAACGTGCCCTCTCAATAGGGGACGCTAGAGGAATATTCTTCTATAACGTGCTCTCTCCAAAAGCGGAGGCGATGAATGGGAAGTACCATTTTACCGCAGTGCTTTTGGGCAAAAGGGCAAAGCCAGAAATGTCGAAGCTGGAGGTAAAAGGAGTTTCAAAGTACAATTTATCTATACGCAAGTCCGGAAAAAGGATTGCCGCGGATGTGGTAGTGGACGTGTAATTCGCCACATGCTGCACTTTGAGTCATTAAAGATAAAAGCCAGGAAGGGGATTTTCGCGGAAAGTGTCGAACCCCTCTATGCCGCTCTGCAGGCGGCCGCATAGCTGATCTGCCATCCTGGCTTTCATAGAATTTTTATTCGCATAGCTATTTATTTCTTATATGCGATTAACTTTTGCAGCAATTCAATTTTGAAGGCGTAGTAGGATGAAAGTGCTGACTTTGGATGATGGAAAGGCCCTTGTGAAGGCAGCAAGAAGCGCGGTAGAGCTCCATATAAAAAATCCGCATTTTGACAAGCACATAGTAATAAACTCAATAAAGCACATAACAACAGACAAATATGGCGTTTTCGTTACTATAGAATACTTTCCTACAAAGACCCTCCGCGGCTGTATAGGTTTTCCACACCCCCGCGGGGCGCTTAGCCAAAGCGTTGTTGATGCAGCAATCTCGGCAGCAACTGAAGACCCTAGATTCGTCCCTGTGTCACATTATGAGTTAGACGAGCTTACTTTCGAGGTTAGCGTGCTTTCAGAGCCTGTATCTCTAGGCAGAAGCGAAGCTGCAAGGCTTCGCGGCATAAAAATAGGCAGGGACGGGCTTATGATTGAATATGGATTCTACTCAGGGTTGCTTTTGCCTATAGTTGCAGTCGAAGAGAAATGGGGCAAACTCAAGTTCCTAGAAGAAGTCTGCTTAAAAGCAGGATTGCCCAAGGAATATTGGAAGCAGCCTAACGTAAACCTATATAAATTCGAGACTCAAGTATTTAGAGAAGAATCGCCAAACGGAAATATAGTTGAAGTAAAGCTTGAATAGCAGTTTTTGGGCTCGTAGCTTAGCCTGGTTGGAGCGCCCGACTGATAATTGCATACAAATTTGCAATTCTGAAATCGGGAGGTCCGGAGTTCAAATCTCCGCGGGCCCATTAACCCTCTATTATCCTCTTCATCTCTCTAGCGTTATCAAGCATGTCATGGTCGTTATTAAAAAGTATGTATGCTTTTTTAGGGTTTGCCTGCTTAATATTGAGTGCTATGCTTTTCAGCTCCTTTTTCGAGTATCTGTACGAATACCAGATTCTTCTGCCATGTATCCTCTCATATACTACTCCATTGGCATTGAATATTCTGCGTGGCAATTCGGGGGCATCTATGCTTACTATTGTAGTATTTAGCCCTTCCAGCTTGTCATAATTCTCAAACCAGTCAATATTTCTTGCTTCAACTGCGGCTTTCTCTTCTATTCCTGCATTTTTTATGAATTCGCGTATCTTTTCATTCATTGAAGATTTGATAAAAGGTGGCAGCTGAAACAGATAAAAATCAATGAACGGTTCGAGTGGCTCAAACAGCTTTGAGAATTTATTCCATGCACTTAGCGCTTTTGGCCCAAATTTATATACATGCGTTATCAGCCTGTTTGCCTTTATTATCCATCTGAAGTCTTTACTGTATTCTTCTGTTTTCTTCTTCCAGTTTTCTATCTGGTTTGTGAACGGGAATCTGTAAAATGAGGCGTTAAGCTCCAGGCAGTCAAGTTTCGATTCCTTGAGGTACCATTCCAAGCCGTCAGGATTCCAGGGATAGGCAAATCCAGAAGTCCCTACTCTTACCTTAATAGCCATGTGTTTATCTGCTCTGCTCAAAAATAAACTGTTTTGCATTGCTCTTGAGTATGTTTATATCAAGCGCCACCTGCGCCTTTACTGATACTGTTTTTCCTTTGTAAGGCATTGCGTTATAGCCTGCCTTTCGCAAGTTTTCCGCAAGGATTTCCGCTTCTTTTCCATATGTAAATATACTTTTTGGCGATACCCTATCTATGTATTCCAGCCGTTGGTAAAAGTCAGCATGGTCGCTTATTGCAAATTGCGCATCAGTGTCAAATTTGTAAAGCTTTGAAAAGCCTGTTGCAACTGCAGTGAAGATCTTTTTTCTATATATTGAGCTCAGTTTCGCCGCAAGCTCCGAAATGTTTTTTTCTGTTATCCCTATAAAATTTCTTTTCAGCTCAGACTCGTACTCCTCGCCTTCTCCAAAAGCGGAAAAAAATTTCAGTCCTTCTCCATATTCGTTGTAAACGCCGCTCGCCTTTGATATCTTGCTGCTTACTATTGGAACAAGACCATGCCCATTAAGCAGTTTTATCAACTCTTGGGATTTTCCTATTGCGTAAGCGCTTATCAGCACTATTCCCTTATCTAGCCTATTTTCGACCCATTTTGCAAGTGCGTCTCCTACTTCCTCCTTCGGGTCAAATTTGAGCCCTAACTGTGGATAAGTGGAATCAAGTATAAGTGTGTCTGCCCTCGCTGTCTCTATGTGCTCTGTAGCTATCGGCGTTTCAATCTGGAAATCCCCACTATAAAGGATTCTATTCCCTTCGCTTTCGTCATCAATGAGCAATTGCCTCGATCCGAGTATGTGCCCTGCGCTTAGCATCTTTATATTTTTGGAGCCCGTCGCTTCCTTTCCATTTATCTTAATAGAATATACCTTTTCAAGGAGCCTTTCCGTTTGCCTGCTTGCCAATATCCTCTTTGAGGCTTTGGCGGCAGAAATATGGTCTGTGTGCGCATGGGATATAAAATCCATATCCGCGCCTTTTGCCCTAGTATCGAGCGATATCTCTACCTGCTCTATGTCCTCCATCTAGTCGCCAACATGTAATAAATTCAGAAATAGCTTATAAATATTTTGCCTTGCAAAACCTTTTGCATACTATTCTCCTTTCTTCTTGGCAATGCAAGTATGGTGGTTGCTTATGGTAGAAAATGTGGTAATAATAGGTTCCGGGCCAGCCGGTTTAACCGCTGCAATATATACTGGAAGAGACGATCTCAAGCCTTTGGTGATAGAAGGGATGAATGCAGGAGGGCAACTTCTGCTCACCACTACCGTGGAAAACTTTCCCGGCTTTGCTGAAGGAATACTCGGCCCTGCGCTAATGGATCAAATGCACAAGCAAGCAGAAAAATTTGGGGCTAGGTTCGTTAGGGAGGATGTAACGGATGTAGATTTTTCTGCGCAGCCTTATAAAGTAAAGACTCAAAGCGCATCTTATGAGACAAAGGCCGTCATAATTGCAACGGGAGCTTCAGCAAAGTGGCTTGGGATACCTTCGGAGGCAAAGTTCATAGGGAAAGGCGTCAGCAGCTGCGCAACGTGTGATGCTCCTTTTTTCAAAGGAAAAAATGTGATAGTGGTTGGCGGAGGAGATACGGCAATGGAAGATTCAATCTTCTTGACAAAATTTGCCAACAGTGTCACAATAGTGCACAGGCGCGATGAGTTTAGGGCGAGCAAGATAATGCAGGAGCGTGCCCTTTCAAATCCAAAGATAAAAACTATGATGGACTCGGTAGTTGAGGAGATACTCGGAGACAAAAAAGTGTCCGGAGTAAAAATAAGAAATGTCAAGACCGGAGAACTAAAGGAAATGCAAATCGACGGGGTATTTGTGGCAATAGGCTATACACCAAATACAAAATTCCTTGAGGGAAAGCTTGAGCTTGATCAGGGTGGCTATATTATAACAAATGAGGAGGTAAAAACAAGTTTGCCTGGCGTATTTGTTGCAGGCGACGTCGCAGACCATGTCTACAGACAGGCGATTACCGCAGCCGCGAGCGGAACAAAAGCGGCACTGGAATTGCGGGCTTATCTTCAGAATCAAGGATAGCCTTTGCTATGCCTTGCGAAACTTACGCAAGTCTTCTTTGGCCTATGCCTCCTGAAAGGGAAGAAACCCTCACACCCACTTTTCTTACCTCCTTGCCTCTTACGAGCATTCCTACCATTTTTAGTGCCAGGCTCAGCATAAGCTCTTCGGAATTTGAATAGTGTGTCAGGCTTGTATTCCTTATAGATTCGGTAAAATCATTGTAGCGCACCTTCACCCCTACAGATTTGAATACATACCCATTTTTGTCAAGCTCTTTTTTTACTTCATTAGAAAGCTCCCGCAGTTTTCTTTCTATTTTCTGCATATCTGCGGTAGGCTCGTCAAGCGTGGATTCCCTGCCAAGTGAAAGAGTTTCTGATTTTTCCACTATCCTGCTTGTGTCTATCCCGTTTGCAAGCTCGAACATTTCCTTTCCGAAAGATCCGAATCTATCTATTAGTACAAGCGGATTCGCTGCCGCAAGCTCGCCTATTTTGTTTATTCCCATTTCTTTCAGCTTTGCCTCCGTTTTAGAACCAATTCCAGGAAGCTTGCCTACTTCCATATCTTTGAGGAAATTCTTAATTTCTTCTTCCCTTACTATTTTGAACCCGTTGGGCTTTGCGCTGTCGCAAGCCATTTTAGCAAATGTCTTGCTATAGCTTATGCCGACCGTGCAAGGCAGACCTACTTCCTTATTTATCCTTTCTTTCATCTCTCTTGCTATCAGGCTTGCCTCGTAGTAGCTATCTTTGCCAAAATCTATTGCAAATTCATCTATGCTCATTTTCTCTATTGGCTTGTTGTAGCCAGCGAGCAAGAATTCTATCTTGCTCGAAATGTTGTCATAGTAATCATAGTCTTCCTTAAGGTATGCAAGCCCGTTGTAGAGCTTGAATGCTTGCGCCGTTGGCATACCACTTTTTATGCCATACTTTCTTGCCTCATAACTTGCCGTCTGCACTACTCCTTTCATTTTGTCTTTCTCCGCGGCAGTGCCAACAACAAAAGGTTTGCCTTTCAGTTCGGCATGCCTAAGCTCTTCGCATGCACCGAAAAAGTAATCCATATCTATATGCACTACCACCATACTTTAGGCACCTGTTTTTTAAAATGCATTGCAAATATTTGAAATGATATGCCATGAGAAAAGAAGCTGTTTCAGGAAGCTTTTACCCCAGCAATAAAGTTGAGCTTGAGCATTTTATAAATGCTGCCCTGAAATCAGCCAATGTAAAAGGGGATCTTGTCAAAAAAGCGTACTCGTACGTTTCACCTCATGCCGGTTACATTTATTCTGGTATGGTCGCTGCATATACTTACAAGGCACTTTCACTTCATAATGATTTCAAAAATATAGAAACCGCAGTGATAATAGGCCCAAACCATACTGGCTATGGAAGTGCTATCGCAATATCTTCTGAAGACTGGCACACCCCTCTTGGTGTAGCTGCGAATGATCTCGAGTTTTCCTACTCTTTGTCTCATGAGTCTAACTATTTGGAGATAGATGAAGCAGCGCACAAATCAGAGCACTCTATAG
>JBMFWY010000006.1:0-48864 GCA_049964795.1 Candidatus Micrarchaeia archaeon
CCTCGTTGACAACATGAATTGCCGCAGGCCGGAGGCACGCCTTTTTTACAAATCTTTTTGTATATACATCGCTATCTCTTTAATAAATCTCAAGAATTAGGCACACAATAATTTAATATTAGGCAGAAGACTTTTTTATTATTTGCCATTTGCTTTAGGATTTGGACATGCCTTCCTCGAAAAGCAGAAATGCTCCCACTGGGATTTGAACCCAGGTTTTAGGGTTGAAAGCCCCATGTCCTTGGCCGGGCTAGACGATGGGAGCAATGTAGCTTACTTTTGCTACCTATCTTTTTATTTCTTTCCAAATGTACTTAGATTTTATTGGCAACCTTTATAATTATATTTTTTAAAATTTGTTCAGTGCTACTATGATACTGTCTGATTATGACATCAAAAACATGATAAAGGGAAGAAGGCTAATTATCAGGCCTTTATATCCTGATACGGTTAGGCAAAATGGCGTGGATCTTAGATTGGCAAATGAGATTGCCAGGCACAATACATTCGAGGAGGGCAAAATAATAGACCCTTCGAGCAGCAAGCAAATCAAAAATATCTACAAAATTGAGAAAGGAGTAAAAGAAATGATCATAGCACCGCATGAGCAGGTACTGCTTTCTACCATAGAATATACTTCAATCCCAAAGGACGTTGCAGGATTTGTTGAGCTAAGGAGCACGTGGGCGCGCCATGGCCTTTCCATGCCGCCAACCATAATAGATGCAGGGTTCAACGGCACCATAACGCTGGAAGTAATAAATAACTCGCCGTACAAACTGCTGCTCAAGCCAGGACAGCGCTTTGCACATGTAGTATTTATAAAGACGGATAACGCGGCGTCGAACGGTTACAAAGGACATTACAGCAATCAGCACGGCATAAAGCTTCCTAAGGTAATATCCTAGCGACTTCTGAAGGCTAAAGCCTGCAAGATACACCTGGACTTCCACAACTCTTTTCTATATGCCTTTATAGGCGCAATTTCGCAAGATATATAAATATATGATACACTTATAGTTGCAGGTGATCGGTTGAGGATTCTCGAACTTTACAATATGGACATCTACAATGATGCAGGGCAATATCTGGGAGAGGTAAGAGACGCTATTGTTGACTTGGAACAGGGAACGGTCAGCAGGCTGCTTCTGGAAGAATGGAAAAACGCAAGCAGGGATGAAGTTAAGAAAATCCTGCAGCTCAAGAGTGTCTTGTTCAAAAATGTCAAAAACATTGGCGATGTCGTATTGATATCAAGCACTGGGCAGGCGCAGAGGCCTTCGGAAAGCGCCGCAAGCGCGGAAGTTTCTGACCTGGCAATGAGATAATTCAAATTTTATTTTTATTTATTTCTAGCAATTTTGTGCTTTTTAAAGTTGCATATTTGCAGATTTTCCTTGTCCTGTTTGTGTATTAAGCCCTAGTTTGGGGGAGCGAAAGATTTAAATATCTTATTGTTTACTATTTATTCGCTTGTTTTTAGTAATATTTAAAAACCTTTCTTATTTCATAGTGGAGGCTTGCGATTAAAACGTGATCCGAATGGTAGCTAAACCAAAAAAGATATCGAAGAATAAAGCAGGAAATAACATCAAAGCACAGCCTGGCACAGACAAGGGCATCTTGCAGCCTAAGCAAAAGATAGAGGTTAATGGTAGAAGAATAAATGTAGAAATAGAGGAAGACGCACATGACCGCCAAGCCCAGGAGCAGCATAATAGGGCAATACATGCAACAGCGATGTCTTCCAGACAATCTTCGCAATCCTTATCAGCAACGCAACCGTCTCAGGAAAGGGTGCTTAGGTGTCCAAGCTGTGGCAGCACAGACATAATTGTTGACCACGAACGCGGAGAGCGTGTGTGCAACAATTGCGGGCTTATAATAGAAGAGAATATAACAGACACCGGCCCAGAATGGCGTGCTTTCGACGCTGAGCAGAAGGCAAGCAGGGCAAGGACAGGAGCGCCTATGAAATATACAAGGGCTAACAAGGGACTTGTTACTGAGATAGACCTTTACAACAAGGATATAAGGGGAGTGAGGATACCTTCAAAACACCAAGCCCAGTTGTACAGGATGAAGAAGTGGCACAAGCGCGCAAGCATAGCAAGCTCCAATGAGAGGAACTACCTTATCGCATTCCCTGAGCTTATAAGAGTAGCAAGCTATCTGAATCTGCCGGAAAACATAAGGGAGAATGCGGCACTGCTTTATAGGAAATGCGTCAAGAACAATCTTATAAGAGGAAGACCTATAGAAACAGTCGTTCAAGCTGTAATATATGCAGCTTGCAGGAAAGCAGGCACGCCAAGGACCCTTGACGAGATAGCAACGATTTCAGGCATGCCAAAGAAAGAGATAGGAAGAGCCTACAGGGCAATATCGCACGAGCTTGACCTCAAGATACCACTTACAGACCCGATTAGCTATGTGCCTAGGTACATAAACGCCTTGAAGCTTAGCGGGGAGGCGCAGGAGAAATCAATAAAGCTCCTCAAGGAAGCAATGAGAAAAGGACTTGTTTCGGGCAGAAGCCCGACAGGTGTAAGCGCAGCTGCAGTATACATTGCGGGTGCGCTGGCAGGAGAGCGCAGAACCCAGAAGGAGGTTGCAGAAGTTGCAGGCGTTACTGAAGTAACAATAAGGAACAGGTACAGGGAGCTCAAGGAGCAGCTTAACATAGATGTAAATCTTTGATCCCTGCTTTTTTGTTTTTTAACTTTTTCTTGCTTTTGTTATGTTGATTGCTAGATATCTCTTTGGTTCTGCGATTTTACCCAGATCGTTTGCTTCAACTTTCAAGAATGTGTAAATGCGTAAAGTGTCATCGTAGCTTATTTCCTTGCCTAAATTTTTACTAATTTCTTCCGCTGTTTTTTCTATCATTACTTTCTCACTGCAAAACAGGGGCATAGATGCTGCATCTACTTCTTCTTTTATAAATTGAGAGCAAAGTTTCAGTTCTGCCAGGGCAAAAACCTTTATTTCCTCTTCATTCCTAAATTTAGGAAGCCTTTTCAATGAAGATATTAAGCTATTAAAAGCAATAGGCCGCATGCTAATATTATGCTCGGCAAACCCAAATTTAGAATTCAATAGCACAGAGAAAGAGGCGAATACGTTAGAAACATGGTCTAAAAGCATTTTTGAACGTGGATCGCCTTCTTCCACAACTATGTAGTGACTAAAGTCTGAATGCATTGAAACTAGCTCGCTTTTATGATTATGCTTTTCTAAAAAAACCATGATAAGGCCGTTTTTTATACATTTTTATTTGCCTTTTGATATTTAAATATATTTTAGGTTGGATTTTGCATAAGCAATAAATAAATATGGTAGAAATAAGATAATTATTAAAAATTTGTCGGCACTGCAGAGTCCTAAAAGATAAATTTAGAAATGGATTTCAACAATGATTAGATGAGCATTGATTTTAAATCGGCAAAAAAGTTTGTCGGAAGAGATAAAGAGAAGGGTATTTATCTAATTTTAGCAATAATAGTGGCTTACGATTTGTTTCGCGCAGCGACTCATATCCTTGGACCTACATATTTAAGCGAAGATTTTGCGTATGTTCTTTCGGCTTTTTCGGTCTTGCGTGGCTATATTAACATTGGATTTTCGATAGATTCGACAAGAATCTTACAATATCTGCCCATAGCGCTATTTTACAGGTTGTTTGGAATTAATATTTACACTTCATCCGCCTGGAATGTGATTGCGTACATTGGGACGGTAATAATTACGTTTTTTGTAGGAAAAGAAGTGTATAATTCCAAGGCGGGGCTAGTGGCAGCCCTTCTCATAAGCTTCTTCACTCCTGTAGTGAAAAACTCCGTAACCGTGGGAATAAACGAAGCCATGATGTTTTTTGTCTCTCTGGCGATGCTTGCTGTACTTTATGGGCATGACAAGCGTTCGGCGTATTGGATCTTTGCCGCAGGTTTTCTTGCAGTTATGGCACAGCTAACTATACCAATAGCACTTATTGCGCTGCTTGGCACTGTGATATATGTATTGGTGGAGTATCTAAGGAAAAACATCTCTATTAGAATAGTGTCCTGGTTTTTTGCTGGGATAATCGTTGCTGCTTTGATAGTGGCGCTGTTTAGCTATGCTAATACAGGAGATCCGCTTGTAATTATACATCAAAATAGTGTCTATTACTCAAACTTGTCAATGACATCCACAACCTATGGCATAATAGGTAACGTGCCTAGCCACTTTCAAAACCAATCGGGGAACAACTTGATAGCATACCTTATGTTTTATCCGAATGTGATGTTTAACTTCTATATTTTGCACGCAATTAGGAACGCAATTTTCACTAAAAACTTAAATCCTGTTTCTATATGGAATAATGCTTATAAAATAAATACTAATAACGACGGGCTATATTTTTACGCGGTTTTGCTTGCTTCTCTCATACTTTTAATCCTGGAAGATAAAAAAGTCTACTTTCCGCTACTTTGGCTGGGAGTTGGCCTTGGCTTCTTGGATTTTGCACCTATGTCAATAAGCCTGTTTCCTTTCAGGTATATACTTTCCTTTAGAGCACTTAGATATACTACTGCAGTAGCTGTGCCTATCGCAGTCATACTAAGCATAGCGATAGTTAGGATTATGCAGGGGGATCAATCGCCCAAACAAAATGGGCATAGGCACAGGAAAGAAGAAGAGTATAAAAAAGTGATAAGAGGTATAGCCGCAGTCGCAATAATAGTTTTCCTTGTGGCAACTTCGATACCCCTAAACGAAATGTGGTACCAATTCGTAAAATTTCAGATTTATCCTCTGCAGGTCATATCAAACTATTTGAATACTAGGAGCAATATTAGCGGAATTTTTGTCGAGTTTAACTTTTACCCTTTCATGACAGTATATTTGAATAGGAATAATTCTGACATATTATACCAATACTATCCGTCCTACAATTGCACAGATATGGAACCAGGGTCATATATTATTATACCAAACATTACTTCGCTAGGTCTTACCTCTTCAACTGTGTTCATGGAAAATGCGACCAAGGTTTGTCCTAATTTAAAGCTAGTTATGACAGTGAATGCGACCAGATCGCAGACCAGCCTCCTTTATGGAATTTCGCCACTTTCATACCAAGAAAAACTTTATTACTATAGTTGAAAGCGTTAGGCTCTAATTTTGCAGAATTATGCAAGGCTTCGCAAGCGCTGCGCATCCAGATAGGAAGCAATTGATAAATAAGTATTTAAACTTATACCTGCATAAAATAAAGTATATTTTACTACAAGGTGGGTGGATGGGAGGCATGCGGTTGAAGACAAGAGAGAGGTGCGATAAAGTGCACAAGGATTTTAGTTTGGAGAGCACAATATTCTTCGCAAAATCGCTAGGCAATAAGCTAGGGCAATTGCTAATTCCAACGATGTTGCTGCTCTTCTTGCTCCATCTTTCTTATGGCGCGACTAATACCTCCCTGCTTTCGCAGCTGAGCTATATAAAAATAGTGCTTTCGCAGGTTGGGCCTGCTTTGAGTGCTGTACTTTTTGTCATAGCGGGAATATTTTACGCCATAGGGCAGATGCTTCCTCCAGACAAAAAAGCGAACTTCCACACTACGGCAATAAACATTATAATAGGAGCAATTGTCGTAGGTGCGTTGAGCATAGCATCTACATCTTTGGCTGTGGCCTCTACCCACCTTCTTGACAACTTGACTGTCGCTAACAGTGCGGTCTGAGAGGCAATGAGAGGTGGATTGCTTGGCTTATTTTGCAGGTTATGCTATAGCAGTAAGTATTATAGGGATCATGTTAGCCGCTGGAGGGATAATGCTTGGGCTAGGCTATTCATTGGATGATAAAAAACTTAAGGAATGGGGAAGGAATGAACTCTTCCAATCGGTGGCAAATGGAATAATTGTAGGGGCGCTATTGCTGGCATTCAGCCCAGGAGGGGCTGTAGTATCATTGATAAATTCGATGACGAGAATACAAAATACAAGCCTCTGCACAGGGGCCCTAAGCTCCAACTATGCTATATGCTTTGCATACAACTATCTTTCAGGGCTTGGCTCCATAACTGTAAATGGAGTTCAGCACCAAGAGTTATTGGGCTCGGCATTGACCCTTCTAGCCCCCCTATCAATCCTGTACGTCGTGCTTGGTGTTATTGGCGCATTGAAGATAGGAATAGGTGTAGTATCTTTCTCCTTCTCAGGCTTGCTTAACCCGTTGCTTTCACAGATCAACTATGCAATAAGCGCAATAGTTTTTGCGATAACAGGCATCGAAGTTCAGGCGGTGCTACTGAAATTTGTTGGAATGACAGCTGTGCCGATACTCCTCCCTGTAGGAATTGTGCTAAGGGCCTTTTATTTCACGAGAAGGTTAGGAGGCGCCATAATGGCAATAGCAATAGGGCTTTTTGCGGTATTTCCTCTCACTTATTTGCTTGATGCGCAGCTCTCTTCTGGCTATTCAAGCATGATAAACTCAAGCAGCATAAATTCCTTGATAACAAATTCTACCCAAGCAAAGCAAGTGCTTTCAGAAGAAAGCTTAGGAAGCAACACGATAAGCTTGAACTTTCTGAATCCTTTGCTTGGCATGCTCGAGCCGCTTGTGGCCAGCATAGAAAATGCCGTGGAAAAGCTGCTAAACTATATAGCGCTGTTGATTGTGGAGGTATTTTTCCTCCCGACTTTTAGCATAATACTCACGATTATCTCGATAAGGGAACTGGCGAGGATACTTGGCACTGAAGTTTCTTTTGGCAAATTTGATGTTTTTTAGCGATTGAATGGGCAAATGGGACTTTTTTGAATATGGAATGCTAGGAGCTGCTTTAGGAGTGCTTGCCTTAGCGGCATTTTTTGGAGTTTACGCGCTACTCGGCGCAGCGTTGCTGCTGGCCTCTTTGGCAGTTTTGCACTATTCTGACCCTTATTTGGAGGCAATCCTCCTTAAGTATGGAAATATTACTGAAAAAATTGGCATGTACGAAATAAGTGGAGAGAGGGAGGTTGCAACAAGGAAAGAGGGTGGCAAGTATATAGCAACAGCATGCGTCATTATAAGTGTAAAAGACAATTCGGGCGATATTGAAAAAAGCAGGCTTGAGGAGCTCATTTCGCGCCTTGCATTCCCTTTCAAATTTACCATTGCCGTTGAGAGGCTGAATACCAAAAAGATGCTTGACTCACTTCAAACAAAAAAGGGTATGAGGGAAATAGAGCTTTCGAGAATAGGAAACACAAGCAATGGGAGGGAGCTGGCAAAATCTATGAGACTAAAGAGGGAAATCGAGATATTGGAGCATGAAATCAAGAGCATAAGCACAGGATCTATGCCTTTAAAGGTGAACTATTATGCCATTACCAGCGCCGAGAGCGATAAGAAGTTCATGGCAGAGGAGCAGGCGCTTTTAAGGGCTAGGGAGCTTGCTACTTCCTTTGATGGTGCGATTGGTACATTTTCTGCGATTGCAAAAGGCAGCATGCTGAAGAAGGTGCTGATGTTTGACATGACAGGTGAAAGCTTTGGTTATTGAGAAGCATTGCCAGGGAAATGCCAGGGAAGTTGCCGGAAGAATGGCTATTTTTGGGAGATCTGAGCCTGTAGAAGAGTTCGAAGGCAAAGGAATATACATAGGTAGGGGCTTGATCTACAAGTCACCGATAATAATACGGTTTGACAAACTGATCAACCCGCATGTTTCAATAATAGGGATGAGCGGGGCAGGCAAAAGCTATCTGCTAAAAAGCATGATAATCAGAAGGCGCATATTGGAAGGGATCAACATATTTGCGATGGATTGGAATGGAGAATACAATGATACAATAGAGTTTCTCTCTGGCACGCCACACAAAATCGGCATTGGCTGCAAAATTGGCATGAATTTTTTAAGAGACAAAAACAAAACGCTTGATTGCATTGCAGAATCGGTATCACATGCGATCGGCATGGAAGCGAATGATAGCAAGGCTATAAGGCAATCAGTGCAGGAGGTGCTTGAGAGAGGCAATGGAAGGGAAGAAATGGCGAAAGAAAAACTGCGAGACGAGAAAATTTTATCCCAGATCGAAAGGCTGCATCTCCAAAAGTTCTTTTCTGAAGTAGGCTGCAAGATAGAGGAGCTGCTTAATGGCGCAAGCAGCATTGACTTGTCAAGCATGGAAAATGACATGCAAAGGGAGATAATCGTGCATTTCATACTGCAGTCGCTTGTCGAACACATGCACGGTCTAAAGGTAAATGGCAAGAGTAAATTGATGTTTATACTTGATGAGGCATGGAGGAGCATAAATGACAGGCAACTGTTGCATAGGATTTACAGGGAAGGCAGAAAATATGGCATAGGGGTTGTGACAGCTACGCAGCATGCCAGCGACATAGATGACGGCATACTTGCAAGCTCGGCATGCATTTTCATTTTTAAAATGCAGGGAGGAGGCTTAGGCACCCTTGCAGAGAAAGGCTTCATAGGGAAAAAAGAGGCTGAGACGCTTGAGAGTTCTGGAGTTGGCAAATGTGCAATAAGGCTTTCGTATAAGAACGGCACTGCAAAGCCGTTCTTCGTTGACAAGGTAGACGGATTCCTTGTTGGAGTTGCAAGGCTAAATTATGGTGGTAACATGCACATGGAGATACCTTTCGAGCAGATTGAAAATATAGCAAAAAGGCTTGGGCTAAGCCAAAAACAAAGCGAAGACATAAGAGCTATGGCAGAAGAGGCAGAGGGCGAGATTGACATCGTCGAATTTATTAGGAAGCTTCTTTCGATAGGGCTTGATAGGCCCACAGTAATATCGTTTTTCAGGCTTCTGGGCTTAAATGACATAGCAATCGTGAGGGCGTATGAAAATGCAAAAGGACACAAACAATTACTCAAATAGTGAAAAGGCGTTATTCAGCACTTCGTTCGTTGCCAAGGCGGAGCTAAAATGCGATTTTGGCTTGCTGGAAAAGACTCTTGAGGAGCTGCCTGCGCTTAAAAAAGCTTCGTACGGGAGCAGGCTTGCCTACAACATAATCGAGCTGCCTAATGGCGTTAGCAATAACGCGGAAATCTGTTTCGAACGAAACACCATTACTTACAAGGCGTATTTTTCAGAATATCGGAGAATAGGATATAGAAAAGAGCTGCTCAAGTTCCTATCACTGCTTGGTTATACCAAAAAGCTCTACCAAGTAGATTTTTCCTCGATTTACGGCTATATTATAGAAGCATTGCACGTTGAGGAAATCGTCCCAAGCTTAAATCAAGGGTGCAAAAGCGCAGAAGAAAAGCTTGTTGTAGTTAAAAGGGTGAATGTTGAGCTTGCACAGAAATTGATTGGCGACGATATAGAGATTGCTGCGCTTCGCAGAAGGATTTCTAACTACGAGGCCTTTTTAAGTGAGCTTGCAGAAGCGATTGAAATGAAAGGGGGATATACGCTGGAAAATCTAATGGAAAAAATAGGCATGCAGGAAAAATTTGCTGAATTGCGCAAGTCCGATGCAATACAACAAAGAGATAGCAAATAGCAATGGTATTTTTATGAAGCGTACGACGGATTTGGCAAAACTTCTCTTGGCATTTGCGTTTACTGTGATAACCGCATGGCTCGGCGCCTTCGGGAATATAAGCGGAGCGATTGAAAACTTCAAAGGCCTGTTCTATATAATGGCTGGCGTTGGGGTATTTATTATTCTGTCTAAATTCGGAGTGCGCTCGAAAGGCGGCATAAAATTGAGATATGATAATTATATAGACACGGAAGAATTGGACTCGATGCATAAAAATATAGGCAAGGAAAATGCAGAGTTGGCAAGAAAAAATGCAATGCTCCACAACAACAGGATATTTGCAGTAAAAGGCCTTGCGATAAGGGTTAGTGAACTGCGTAGTTACTTTAATGACGCGCCTGGCTTTCAAGAGGGCGCGTTTGCGGTTGAAGAAGAAATAGAAAATGTTGCTATAAGGCTTTGGAAAGATGGCATTGTGTGCATTGCAGGAGATTACTTTATCGGATCGCGAAGAAGCGCAATTGCAAGGATGCTCTACGACAATTATATTGCGGGAGTTGACAATTGCTGCGTAAGCCAAAGGCCAGAAGATTTTTTACGAATGCTTAATGGCTACTTCAATGCAAAAGAAGGAAGCAACACTAGGAAAAATTTGGTAGCAGATAGAAGCGCGAGAGAATTTTGGCCTAGGATAGAATTTGCAAACAAATTCTACAGGTCTAAGATCGTTTCAAGCTTGCTTTCTTTTGAGGAAAAAGGCGTATTCGCTCTGTTTATGCTGCTCACTGGTTATGTAAAAGTTATAGATGGAGAGCAAGCGAAGCGATCGGACGCAACATTGAATTATGTATGAAGTGGGTCTATGCTTGACGCATATGTGGAGGTAATTTCGTTGGGGCTCACTACTTCGCTCCTAATGCTAAACTTGGCATTGCTAGAAAACATTGCCGGCAATCTTTCGAGGAATGAAACATTTATCGAATATGGAAAGCGCACGCTTTATGGAGCCATACTGCTGGCTGCGATATGCTTAGCTGTAGCAAAAATAGGGTGGTTTCGTGTTTGAGCATATAGGCAAGGAATTTGGAGCGAATAATGTATATGGAGAATTGTTCATAGGTGTCGTTTCTTCTGGCATGGTACTTTTTCTGGCTTACTTCGTTGGATTTGCGATTGGCGTTGGCATACCAAGGCTTGGGATGCTAGTTTCATTGATGTTTTCAGGTTTTTTATTTTCCTTCGCTGTAGCACACAGGCAAAAGGCAATGATAACCCGCATAGACGCAGCCTCGATGATTGTCTCACTTCTTTTTTCGCTTATTATAATAGCAGTTTTGGGATGAGCGCATGACGCTATCATTTTATAAAGTAAGCTCCTTGCCTGACAAGGACTTTGACAGAATTGTTTTGACGGAGGCTGCGGCGGGATCACCTTTGGCAATTATATACGATCTTGAGAAAGGCTTTACTGCCTTTGGCATAAACACCAACAAAGAGAGCAGCATAGACTTTTTGATGAAGGCTATACCAGGACTTGAATTTTCCAAAATAGAAGGTTATGGCAAGGAGCCGGTGGAGTTTGAGCTTATGTCGGTATTCAGGAAGAAGGAGGCGCTTTCACAAAGTCTGCTCGAAGATTCATTTAGGCTTGGCGAGAATCGCGGCTTTCTAGGAATTGTTTTTCTCCCTGTTTCAGGAAGGGAGCTGCATGAATCGAAAAGAAGCATAGAGAAATCGCTTGAAAAAATGGGAGTAAAAGAAACGGCGTCATTTACAAATGCAAGCTTGGCAGGAAGAGCAAGCAATTCAATACAGAAAGATATAGTAAGCAATTCTGAAGAAAGGCTTTTGCTTGGCGAAGTGCTTGAATCAATCAACAACGCGGTGCTTAATGGCGCGGCTACTTACAAGATAGGGATAATCTCCAGCAAATTGGACAAGCTTAGCGAATTTGCAAGGTCCAAATTCCTGCTTTTGGGAAAAGTGGAATGCAGGATTAGGCTGCAGGATCTTGACAAGCTTGGCATTAAAGCTTTCCCGGTGGGGCCTGACAAAGCGGCAGACCTGATCAGGTTCTACAAAGCAGGCAAGCTTAACTACCTTGTAAACACCGAAGAGCCTGACAGCAGGGGGGACATACCTGTTGGCACCTTTATGGAGGAGGGAGTTCATGATACTGGCTACAAAGTGTCGATTGACGGCTCACTGCTAAATCTGGGTATGATAATAACAGGGTTGCCTGGATCTGGAAAAACCTTTGAAACCATGCAGATAATAAACGCAGTGGCAAAAAATAGGACAAAGAGGGTTATTGTAATAGCGCCTACTGATGAGTGGAACGAATTTGCAAGGAACACAGGCATGCATTTGATAAGGATTTATGAGGATCGTGTGCCCCTAAATTTTTTCAGGTGTGCTGAAGGCGTTGAAAGACCCGTTTTTTACGAAGATCTTGCAATGTTGCTTTCATCAGCGAGTGATGCGGGTCCGTATAGAAACCCAATGGAAAAATGCATGCTAAACGCTTTCAAACGTGTTTATGACAAAGAAAGCAATCCCGATCCGGTAGAGGCATACGAAGAGATAGAGGAATCGATAATAAGGCTTCATGGGAAAAAGACAAACGTTGGGATAAAATACACAAAGCATGGGGAGAATATAAAATCTGCGCTGGAGAACTTAAGGAGCATATTGCGTAGGCCTGAATACTCTTCCAGGCAAGGAGTAAAATTCGAAGAGCTGATAGAGCAGGGAGTAGTCTTCGATCTTTCAAAGGTAAGCAACAAGTTCAAGCCTTATCTGTACGCGCTTTTGCTGAACCAGGCATATATGCTTGCAAATCTTCTGGATACGCGAGGTGACAATGAACTACGCTTGCTTATATGCCTTGAAGAGGCACAGGTTGTATTGGGGCAAAGGCAGGGCAACGCTGCCGCCGAAGACCTTAAATATAGGATACAGGATTTTAGGAAGAAAGGGGTTGGACTTGTGCTGCTTGCACACAGTGTAGATGATATAGACAGAAACATAAGGAGGCTTTGCCAGATAAAGCTTTACTTAAAGCAGGCGCCTGACGTAGCTGAGATAGCTGCTGAAGACTTAGTATTTACACGTGCAGAGAGGGATCAAGTCATTGCGAAGCTTAAACATCTGGATTCCAGAGTAGGGGCACTGAACTATATGGTGAGAGAGGGCAACGAGAAAATTGCAAAGGACACCGTTTTCATACGCACCTTGGATTTCGAAGAAAAATTGATTGAAGGCAATACCTTGCATTCAAAAACAATAGAGAATTTTGGATTGATGCCAGAAGCCTCAAAAACAATAGAAGCTTTGATAAGCATAAGCCGGAGAAAGGGCAAGGCAGAAAACACAGGATTGGGAGAGACAAAAATTGAAAGAGAATTAAAATTGAGGATAAGCTATTTATGCGAAACGATAGCAGAACACAGAATTATGCTTGGAGAACGCTTTGAGATAATGGAAGAAATGACAGAGGGGAGGCCGTACAAGATAGAGCTGATAGACGAAAAGAAGAAAACAGTTTATAGCAATAGGCTGCTGGCACAGAATCGCATTAATATAGAGATATGAATTAAGGACTTGCCACGACTTGTAATTGAAGTAGTCTGCACAGTATGCCACATAGCCTTTTAAAGTCGTGGTATAAAAGACAAGGTTTAATAAATATTTTATGCAAAAAGCAGATGTATGATCAAGTTCAAGACCACTGATGATATCAAAGTTCCTGAAAAGCTCATAGACCAGGTAATCGGCCAGAGCCATGCAGTGAAAATAATCAAAAAAGCAGCAATGCAGCACAGGAACGTATTGCTTATAGGCGAGCCTGGAATAGGAAAAACAATGCTCGCGCAGGCTATGGCGGAACTTCTCCCTGCTACAGACTTGGAGGACATTTTAGTATACAAAAATCCCAACGATGAAAACATGCCGCTGATTAAAGCGGTAAAAACTTATCCCGAAGGGGCGGAAAAAAGCGCGAATATGGACGGGCAGGGAAGAATAATACTCCAAAGGGAAAGAATGAAAAATAGGATGGCGATGTCCAAAGGAGGCTCGATAATCTCGCCTTTGGTAATAATACTGGTTATTGCGCTTTTTGCATTGTCCCTCAGCGGTCTTATAAAAGGCTATGAAATTGTAGTGCTCGCTGCACTTATATTAGGCATATTCATATTTGGTGCGATGGCGCTGTTTGTAGGAGGCTTTACAAGGAGGATGGGGGGCTTGCCGGGCGCATTTGACAGCAATGAGCCTAAGCTTATAGTAGACAATACAGGACTTACCCACGCCCCTTTTGTAGACGCAACGGGCAATAAGGCAGGGGCGCTATTTGGTGACGTAAGGCACGATCCGCTCCAGTCTGGAGGCTTAGGCACTCCTGCACACTTGAGAGTTGAAAGCGGGGCAGTGCACAAGGCAAACAAAGGGGTATTATACATAGATGAAGTTTCAAACCTTGATCCAAGATCGCAGCAGGAGCTGCTTACTGCAATGCAGGAGAAAAAGTACCCCATAACAGGGCAGAGTGAAATGAGCTCCGGGGCGCTGGTGAAAACCGAGCCCGTGCCAAGCGACTTTATCCTGGTTGCAGCAGGGAACCTGCAGGATATACAAAATATGCACCCTGCATTGAGATCTAGAATAAGAGGGTATGGCTATGAGATTTATATGGAATCCACAATACCTGATACTGAAGCAAACAGAAATGAATTCATAAGGTTTATAGCGCAGGAAGTCAAAAAGGACGGAAGGATTCCACCATTTGACAGGGAAGCTGCTTATGCTGTTATAGAGGAAGCTAAAAGGCGTTCAGGAAGAAAGGACAGGCTAACGCTTGTCTTCAGGGATCTTGGTGGACTCATAAGGGCGGCAGGAGACCTGGCGATAGAAAAGAACAAGAAAGTAGTTACCAAAGAGGAAGTCTTAGGCGCGCTAAGCTTGGCGAAGCCCATAGAATCGCAGATCGTTTCGCAGGAGCTTGAGTATAGGAAAGATTACCAGGTATTCAGCAACAGTGGTTTTCAGGTAGGCAAGGTAAATGGGCTTGCGGTAATAGGCTCAAGCGCAACGCTCTCTTCAGGCATGGTAATGCCAATAGTTGCAGAAGTAACGCCTGCAAGCTCGAGGGCAGAAGGAAAATTCATACCTACAGGCAAGCTTGGCAAGATAGCTAGCGAGGCAGTGAAAAATGTAAGTGCAGTAATCAAAAAGCACATGGAAAGGGATGTTGCAAGCTATGATATACATGTGCAGTTCCTGCAGACTTATGAAGGAATAGAAGGCGACAGCGCGAGCATAAGCGTTGCGATAAGCGTAATTTCCGCAATGGAAGGAGTGCCGGTAGACCAATCGGTAGCGATGACCGGCTCTATGTCGGTAAGAGGCGAGGTGCTGCCGGTAGGAGGCGTTACCGCGAAAGTAGAGGCTGCGATAGATGCAGGCATGAAAAAAGTGATAGTTCCAAAAAGCAACTTCCATGACATAGTGATAAGCAAGGAGAGGCTGAAGAGGATAAAGATAATACCGGTGAGCACCCTTGCCGAAGTAATAAGGTATTCGCTTAAAGAAGGCAAGAGAAGGGATGAAATTATCAAGAGGCTCAAAGGCGCAACTTGATTTTCCATTTGTTTGCCTGTTGTGCCCTTTCAGGGCTTTTGTACCCTGCATATTTATTGCATCTATTGAATTCCGTTTATTTAAACCGGTTTGTAAAGCGTGGCGATCTTCATGGAAAACGACAAAAATGTAAGCAAAATGCTTGAGGAATTTGGCAAGGATATAACCTTGCAGATAGAAAAAGGCAAGAATCCTTCTTTCGAAACTACTTCGAGGACGCGATCAAATATAACTTATGATGAAAAGGAAGGATTTCTAAGGCTGGGCAATGCAACAGAGGAGAGGAATTTCATAAATATAGCCCAGACAAAAAGGTTCATGCAGACAATTGCAATCGCAGGGAAATGCCACAAATTCATAAAGGAAAATCTCCACACTTCGATAAGGGGTCTCTTTTATCAGCTCAAGTACTCGCTTGGAGAGGATATAGATGAAAATATATTCAATGAGCAGAGCGAATCCAATCCGCTGATAGAGGATTTGGAAGCAGCGCTTGGGGTAAGAAGAGAGGATTTGCACCTCAATGCAAACAGGAAGGGGGTGCTTGTCGGAAACATGAAGGTAGTTGATACTTTTGAAAATGAAGAGTTAGAGATAGATACAAGCAAGATGGGAAGAAGCGGGTGGAGCATACCGAGCGATGTTGACAACGACATAGAATTCGTAGATATAAAGGCGAAATATGTAATAGTAGTGGAGAAAGATGCCCTGTGGCAAAGGCTTAATGAAGATGGATTTTGGAGAAAAGAAAATGCGATACTAATCTCGCCGCAAGGCCAAGCTTCAAGAGGCACAAGGCGAATGCTCAGGAAACTTGCAGACGAGGGATTACCTATTTACGTTTTCAACGACTGCGATGCCTGGGGATGGTATATATATTGGACGATAAAGACAGGAAGCATGAACTTGGCGTACATCGGCAAGGACATCGCGACTCCGGAAGCGCGATTCATAGGAGTGACGATGTCGGACTTGGAAAGATACGATTTCCTGCAAAAAATGACTATGAAAGCGAACGACGTTGACATCAAGAGGGCGCAGGAGATGCTGTCATATCCTTGGATAAGCAGGCACAAGGAATGGGTTGAGGAGCTAAAGAAAGTGATAAAGACCAAAAAGAAGCTTGAGCAAGACACGCTGCAGGGACCAAGGCTTACTTTTGTAGACGATTATATAAAGGATAAGATAAAAAGCAAGGAGTTCCTGCCATAACTGCATAGAAAAGATTTGGAAACGCATGAGCCTATAGAAGCTTGCTGGTTGCAAACGTATAGGCAAATTGCCTTTTTTATTTGCCTCATACGACGTTTATTATCATGCGCTTCTTTACCGCATTTATCACGTGGCCGTAATCCAAATAATGCATTATAGCGGTAAGCGAAACTGTGTATGCACCCTTGTCGGTGCTTAGGCCGCCGTATACCTCAACCTTTATTTCCTTTTCTTCCTTGGGCTTCATGTTGCCTATACGTATCTCCTTCTCCTTCGACAAGCCCATTTCGTCAAAGCCGAGCTGCGAAGGCGTCTCCACTACTATAGAAGTAAGTACCGGTTCTGATGTAAGATTTGCGAGCTTTATAAAAAGAGTTGCAGAACTTTTTTTGTTTGATTCTATATGGTAAGGGACAAGCTCTGTGACAATCCTATAAGGAGGGCTTTTCATAAGGTCAGAACCGACATCTTTTTTTCCAAAAATATTGAATATGGACATGCGACCACGCTTTACTCTTGTATGTAATAGCTTAAAATTTATAACTTTTTGCAGCGTTTTCCGGCACTTTTGACGCTGCAATGCCCTGCTCGGCATTAATCATGCTAAGTGCATATTTATATTTTTATTTATGCAAATATAAAAACAGGTGTCCATGCCAATAAAATATAATTTAACATGGGCAGATACGCTTTCAAACAAGATACATAAAGTTTCACAGAAGGATTTGCAGACCTTGGATGAAGAGGATAGGAAACTTGCTAGGATAGGAACTATAATAGCGTCATTTGCTTCTTCGCACTCCTGGCAGACCTACAAAGCCATGAAAGAAAACCACAAGGCGTTTAGCACCCAAGAGGTCAAGGACGAATTCCTAAAAGCTTCAAGCGAAGGCTGGAAAAGCATAACTTACACAGATATAAGCGAAATTGCAAAGGAAAAGGAGCTGGAACAGGCATTTGACTCGTGGCTTTTTTTCAATGTTGAGAAAAAGGAGCAGAAAGATTACAAGCTCGCTTGGGAAACATTGAAGCAATATTTTGGTGAAAACTGCGACGATGTTGCTGGTGAAAGAGATTAATGCTTGCTAAGCCTCCTTACTTTAGTTGCAAGTTCCATCAATAGATCCTTGTTGTCATTTTCTGCTGCCACTACATTCTTTTCCTCGCCACATTTCTTGCATTTGTAAAGTATTTTGTACTCGCCATGCCTGTATTCTGCTGAGATTGGTTCCATCATTCCTCCGCAACCAGAAGACCTGTCTCCGGGATACTTGTCTACGTGCTTGCTGCGAAGGCATTTTGTGCAATGGTCTGTATAGCCATTGCCTTCTACAAAAGTGCCACAGTATTCGCATGTGAAATTCTCGATTTTCCTCCTGAACTTCCCTTTCTGAAGTATACCTTCTTCCATTGCACCACGTGAAGCCATTGAGGATAAAACGCTAAAGCATTTGGTGGACTCCGCGGGATTTTCAATGCTTCCTGAATCGGCTTCGACCAAGAAGCGCATTTGAACCCGCAACCTCCTGCATGCCATGCAGGCGCGCTACCGTTGCGCCAGGAGCCCACTGCCTAATTGTAGAAGGCACCAAATGGATTGAACAACAAAAAACTTTAAGCTTGATTGAGCCAAAAGGCAATATGCAAAAATCCCCCTGCCGCGTTAAGAGGATCAAACAGGGGAGATAAATAGTATGTTTCCTCCGCGCAGCAATATCGTACCGAGCTTTGCTTTCAGTTCGCTGCCGTCGAGCTCCTCTGCATTGTCAATTACTATGTTCATGTGTATGTCAAATGACACCATCTGCCCGCGTATGTCAGCCCCGTTTTTAAGGCGTATCAGTATTTTCTGCCCAATCATTTTGTTCAGCAGATCAAAAGGCCTTTCCTGTTGCATTTATTCACCAAACAATCAAAACTGATATATAGTCATTTACCTATATGTTTTTATTTATTTGCACTGGGTCTCGCTCTAAGCTTAAACGATCATTTCTTGCTGCCTTTGGCTTTTATTTTCTGAAGATCTTCCTTCTTTACTGCTAGCTTAACAAATCCAGTACCTACAGAAATCTGTTTTCCTATAAGGATGTTTTCCGCAACTCCGGAAAGCTTGTCTACCTTGCCTTCTATTGCAGCATTTACAAAATGCTTTACCGTTTCTTCGAACGCCGCCTTTGCAAAAACAGAATCCTTCATTCCTGCCACACCATGCCTTCCTACGCCTTTTACAGCTCCATAAAAAGTCATTGCGTCAGCAACAAGCGAGAGGTGCCTGAAGCTTGTGGTGAAGCCTTCTTCCTTTATTGTGGAAGACAGCTCCCTTGCGATAATATTTCTCGCAGCCTCTATGCCGTAAACCTCAAACACTTCCATTATATTGTTGCTATAAACTCTGTCCTTGTTTATGCCTTCTATCTCGAGCACGCCCTTTATATTGCTGCCTACGGTTGTTATGAAAAGAGTTCCGTCTTCCTTCTTCTCTACAATTGCATGTGAAATGTTAGGAACGCCGGCTATCCTCAGATCGCGTATGTTGACAAACGCGGTTCTTGCGGCTTTCATGTCTCCCTTGACTTTTACCTTTATCGAATCGCCATCCAGCTCCGCAGAAGCGCCGAACGATTCTATCCTGCTTGTTATGTTTCTTGCAGTCATCCCTTTTTCAGAAAGCCTTTCCCTGTCAAGCTCAAGTACCATAATTCCTGACTTAAGGTTTTCAGAGAAATCCTTTATTACATCGGAAATCCTTACCTCCTCTATCTTTGACGCTATCTCTTTTACCTTTTCGTAGTCCTTCTCTATTTTCTTTTCGGGCTCTATGTGCATCAGCGGAGACTTCGGATTCTTTCTTGCATCCAATATCTCCAGTATGCGCGGAAGGCCTGTTGTTATTACCGCAGAAGATATACCTGCAGAGTGGAATGTCCTAAGAATCATTTGCGTGGACGGCTCGCCTATTGACTCGGCTGCCACAACGCCGACAGCTTCACCTGGTTGAACTTGATAGCTATTTTCATCCATATAATCACTTCTTGAACTTCGCGATAAGCTCCTTTGTTGGATCTATCCCGTCGCCTCCGTAGATAGTCTGTATCAAAGAACCGCTTGCATCCCTGACGCGCAGGTTTGTATCTACGTAGAAGTCCTGAACCGCGTTTAGCACTCTCCTGTACATGTAACCGCTTACAGGCACAATCAGCTGCTTTGAGACTGAAGAGTCCCTCGAACCCATGCCGTGCATATAGTATTCCTCTATATTTATTCCTTCCATAAAGCTGGAGTCTACGAAGCCGTGCGCGCGTGGATTTGCGCTGCCCTTCTTGAAGAATGGCAGGACCCTGCCTGAATAGCCTCTTGACGGCCTTCTGCCCCTCACATCTTGCTGGCCCAGGAACATTATTGTTTGCACGAAGTTTATGATATTCCCTCTTGCTCCTATAGACGCCATAAGATTGGCGTTGTTTTCGTTGGTCAGCTCTTTCTTAAGCAGCTTGCTTGCGGTAGTTCTTGTTTCCCTGAGTATAAGGCCAGTTAGCAACTCGAGTGTTTCTTTCCTAGTATTGCCTAGAAGAGGCTCAAGCTTGCCCTCCTTGTAGCTCTTTATCAATGCCTTGACTTTCGACTTTGCTTCGTGCAAAATCTTCTCCTTCTCGTTTTCCAGCTCCGCGGAATTGTAATAATCTTTTAGGCTTATGGTAAATCCGTGGATGTATGCTACTGCAAGAGCCACTTTCATTGCTTTTAGCATGAACTCGGCAGTGAAATCAGATCCGTAATCCTTGTATATCTTTACAAGCAATGGGGAATTTTCCGATGCCGCAACCAAATCCTTTGAGATTACGCCTTCGGTTATTATGCCATTCTTTATCACAAATTTGCCTCCCGAAGCACTTACTTCAAGATTGAAGTCTTTTGGAAGCAGCATTGAGAATATGGCCTTGCCAGAGTATGTGCCGTTTTTCTCCGCTTTTGGCATGTCAAATATACCGGCGCTTGAAAGTATTCTCATTGCTTCGTCCTTGCTGAAATAGGCGCCGTCCTTGGTCAAGAAATAAAGCCCTACGAGCTCATCTTCCTCAAACGCCATTATAGGCTTGCCGTCCCTTGGCGAGAGGAGCTGCTCTTCCGAACTCATGAGGATTCTTGCTTCAGCTTGGGCCTCCAACGATTGCGGAACGTGCAGGTTCATGTCGTCCCCGTCGAAGTCGGCGTTATAGGGGTTTGTCGCAGCAACATGCAAGCGCAAGACCTTCCCTGGCAGCACCTTCACCTTGTGTGCCATTATGGAGATCCTGTGCAGTGTTGGCTGTCTGTTAAAAAGCACTATGTCATTGTCGCTAAGCTGCCTTTCTATGATATAGCCAGGGGCAAGCTCCTTCATCAAATCTTCGCGATTAAGCTCCGTTACCCTTTTCCTTATTCCCTCGCGGGTAATTACGTTTATTGCAAGAGGGTATTCTGTGCGCCCGAGGAATTCGCGCATGTAATCTATGTTCCACTGGGTCACGTACATCGGCACGGTAAGCACTGAAGCGATCTTTAGGGGTACGCCTACTTGACCTATCCTTAGGCTTCCGTCAGCAGCGATTACGGATCTTGCTGAAAAGTTGACTCTCTTTCCGCTCAGGTTGTATCTTAGCCTGCCCTCCTTGCCCTTAAGCCTTTGCGCAAAAGTCTTCAGGGGCCTCGAGCTTCTGTGCCTTGCGACAGGCACGCCGGGGGTCTCGTTATTGAAGTATGTAGTAACATGATACTGCAAAAGCTCCCACAAATCATCTATTATAATCTGTGGCGTTCCTGCGTCTATGTCCTGCTCGAGCTTCTTGTTTATCCTTATTATCTCTACAAGCTTGTGCGTAAGGTCGTCCTCACTTCTCTCTCCTGTTTCCAATGTTATTGAAGGCCTTACATTTACAGGAGGCACAAGCAGATAGGTAAGCACAAGCCATTCGGGCCTGAATATGCTCGGATCCATGCCAAGAAGCCTTATGTCCTCATCAGGAATCTTTGAAAGCCAGTCTCTTATTTCGTCAGGCTTTATTCGCTCTCCGTCAAGATAGAACATTGTCGGCCTTTCAAATTTGACCTTTTTCTGCTTTGCGCCGCAATGCGGGCACTTGTTGGAAATTTTAAGCTTCTTCTCCTTTTCTGGAGCCACCTCGTTACCTTCTGCAATATCCTCCAGTTCTATCTTTTTCTTCTCTATCTGGTCGTCGCTGACTAAAAGCCTGTGGCACTTGTCACATGTGGACTGGAGCATCAAATAGATAGCCTTTGCAAATTCAGAGTGTATGACTGGCCTTACAAGCTCTATGTGCCCAAAATGACCAGGGCATGTTTTTGAAGAGCCACCGCACGTCTTGCACCTGAAGCCTGGATCAACTACCCCGAGCCTCTGGTCTATTACTCCGCCGTCTATAGGATAGCCGTCTTCGTTGTACGTATCAGGCACTATAAGCTTGGCTACGCTGATTTTTTTTATGAGCTCCGGGCTCATTATCATGAACTGTATATTCTTTATAGATTCGGCCTGCATGCAAAATCACTCGCTTTCAACTTTCATGTTCGTCCTTATGTGAAGAGAATTTATCTCGTAAAGCAAAAGTTTGAATGCGTTGCTTATCTCAATGCGTTCCAAATTGTTGCCTCCGCACATTGGGCATACCGGCACGTTCTTTATGTAGTTGAAATATCCAATGTCGCCGCAGTCCTTGCAAACCCATACCGAAGTCTTGTCGCTCTGCTCTAGCATTCTCTCCTTCAGGAGCAAGCTTGCGCCGTGTCCTACCAATGCATCTCTTTCCATTTCTCCGAACCTCATGCCTCCGCCCCTTGCCTTTCCTTCCGTAGGCTGCCTCGTGAGAATCTGGACAGGTCCCCTGCTTCTGACTTGGAGGTGATTTATTGTCATATGGTAAAGCCGGTTGTAGTAAACCACGCCCATGAAAACCTTGGATTGGAAGCTCTTGCCAGTCCTTCCATCATAAAGCACTTCATCTCCAAACTTGTCAAAGCCGTAAGATTCAAGCTCCTTCCCAAAATTTTCCATTGCTTCGACGCCATCAACTGAGAAAGTGGTGCCGTCTATATACTTTCCTGCAAGCGATGCTGCTTTCACGCCTAGCATCTCGAGCATGTGTCCTACTGTCATTCTGCTAGGAAGGCTGTGCGGATTAAGGATCAAGTCAGGCACTATACCTTCGCGGGTAAATGGCAGATCCTCTTGGTTTACTATCAGCGCGACTACACCTTTTTGCCCGTGTCTGCTCGCAAATTTATCGCCGAGCTCTGGAATCGTTATGCTTCTTACCCTGACTTTCACTATTTTTGTAGCCCCTGAGGTCTCGCTAAGTAGCACGTTATCGACAACGCCATCTTCCCCCATTCTAAGGGTTGTGGAATTATCCATGTTCTTTTCCTCGCTTATGCCGAAAGAGGTCTGCTCTTCAAGGAACCTTGGCGGAGAGGTTTTGCCTATAAGAACATCGCCCTCGTGCACCTCGGTCTCCTTTTCTATTATGCCGTCTTCGCTGAGCTTTGCGTATGCGTGCTCGCCGAGATAGCCGTCAGTAGAAGGCAGGGGAACTCGTATCTTATCCTTTTGGCCTCCTGGATATCTCCTCTCTTCATCGGAATATGTCCTGAAGAAGACGCTGCGACCCAAGCCGCGATCTACTGCTGCCTTGTTAAGCACTACCGCATCCTTCATGTTGTACCCGTAGTAGGTCGATAGCGCAACAACAAAATTCTGGCCCGAAGGATGCTTCTCCATTTTAAGGGAGCGGTATGCTACGCTTGTTAGTATTGGCATTTGAGGATAAAAAAGCATGTAAGCCCTTGCATCGTACCTGTTGTTGAAATTGAATGCGTAGACGCCTTGGCTTTGCTTCATGAAGTTCATGTTTATTGCGTGCCTTCCCATCTGGTTGTGGTCCATGTATACATTCAAGTTTGCGGTAAGGCCGAGCATGTAAACTGGGTCTATGACAAGATGCGTAGTTTCCGGTGTTATTTTGTCCTCGCTTGTTGCTATCAGCGCATCTTCCTCTTCTTCCGCGTCAAGGTATTCGATTACGCCTCTTCTTACAAGATAGTTGAAATCTATCTCGTTGTTTGCGAGCTTTTGCTTAAGCTCGGGGGTAAACTTGCTTGCACCATTTTCTACTATTATATAAGGCGCCCTTACCCTACCCTTGTCTATGTTGAGATGAACCTCATTGAGCTTTTTAGAATAAAAGATGTTGACTTCGCCTGATATCAAACCCTGCCTTCTGTTTTTCTTGATTTCGTTTACAAACGCCTCCCCGTCGGCTACGCGCGTCAGCTCTTTGCCGTTCAGGTATACCCTGCATTTTTTATCTTCGCTCAAGCAAACACTCCTATAAACTTTAATTAAAGCAGCTTCAGTTCCTTTAGCTTGCCCTTAAGCTGCTCTTCGTCAGCGCCAAAAGAAACTCTTGCAGTTATTGAGAGATATCTTGTAAGGCCAACTTCACCGCCCTCTGGCGTTTCGCTGGGGCAGATTTTGCCGAGATGGGTGCCGTGTATGTCCCTCGCCTTGAAATGTGCGTGCTTTTTGGCGAGAGGCGATTTTATCCTGCGCAAATGCGCAAGAGTGCTAATCATGTTTATCCTGTCAAGCACTTGCGATACTCCTGTATAGCCGCCTGGCCACGCACCCGTGCCCATCGAATAGAGAATCTTGTCGGTAAGCGTATCTGGATTTATGCTTGTTCTCACCGAGAGCTTCCTTCCTCTTGCAGTAGTCTTTTCGACATGGTACTTTATGTCCTGCACAAAAGACTTGAAAGCTTCGTTGAAAAGGTCTTCAAGCAAATCTCCCGCAAACCTCACGCGCTTGTTGGCATAATGGTCCTTGTCGTCCTGCTTTATGTAATTGTACGCTATCAGCGAATTCTTTTCGGCCATTCTCAACAGGAAATAAGCCTTGCTCTTCCTGCTTTCCTCAGTTACCCCAAGATGCGGCAGAAGGTAGGTATCAATCTGCATCTCAGCGCGCTTTTCCTGATAGCTCTTAGACTGGCTTGGAACTGTTATCTTGCCCAACTCACCGAGCGCTTCTGCGATGCCCATTTCTTTTGCCTTGCTCGTCTCTATGTTGAGCATGAAGTCATTTTTGACATCCTCGTTTGAAGTGCTTTCGATTATCTCATTCATGCTCAAGCCCATTGCGCGCAGCACGAGTATCAAATCAATGCCTTTTGTAACTTTAGGGAATGAAACCGTGAATATACCATAAGCGTCCCTCTCTACGCTGCACCTGCTCTTGAAATTCAAAGTTGTTGAGAATATTTTTGAAACTACTGTTTTCCCATCCTTGGAGCTCATCACACGGTTTGGAGCAAGATCCTCTATACCTATTAGCACGCGCTCTGTCCCCCTTATTATGAAATAGCCCCCGGGGTCGTCAGGATCTTCCCCGTTTCTTATCAGCTGCTCCCTCGTCATGTTCTTCAAGTAGCACAGATTGCTTTTCACCATGACAGGAAGCTCCCCTATGAAGACCTCACCTGCGCTATCGAGCTTCTCTATGTTGCTTATCATAGGCACGTATGTTATGTACATGGCCGCCGCGTACGTCAAATTGCGCGCGATTGCCTCGTTAGGAGTTATGTTTCTAGTAGAACTGTCAACCTCTATGACTCTGGGCTGCTCAAGCCTTATGTTGCCAAGCTTTATTGCAAAATCAGACACGTCTGGCTCTATAAGGCTGTGGTTCTCTATGATCTTAGGAAGCGTTACGCTTACAAACCTGTTGTAGCTTTCTATCTGGTGCTGCACTACGGAATTAGATTTCAAGTACGATTCGATCAGTTCATGGCTAGAGCCTATCATGCAATTTCACCTGATTTAAAAAGGCGTTATGCCTCGTCTACTACTACGCGGTAGTAGACATACTTTCCCGTAGGGTCGTCTCGGTATATCGCGACAAGCTGGCCTGGCTTTGGATTTAACTTTGCTATTTGCGGGTCGGTCTTAAGTATGCGCGGAAACTTGTCCAAAGGGGTAGCCAGTTTTTTAATTACCTCCTGTGCCTTTTTGTCGTCAAGCAGTTCATGCTTGACCACAATATCGAAATCATAATCCAACAGCTCACCAAAAGGCGCAATCAATAGAGAGCAGAGCATCTCGTGCTGAAGCGGGCCTCAATCTTCTATCTTTTGAGATAGGAAACAAATAAATACCTTATGAAAATATGCGTTTATCTAGGGAATAGCGGAAACTTTGTGATTTTGCAGCTTGCAAGGGTTCCCCTGCTTTAAATATGCTTTGGGGAAGTCAACGGCGCGTTCTTTTTGGACTTGGGGCTTTGGAAGAATTGGAATTCTTGCCTGCATATGCTTTTCGTTTCGGCTGCGAAGATTCCGGCAGCTGGCGGAACTCGTCCATTATGTATCGCGAAGAGTTGAAGAGCAAAGATGCGCCTATGATTCCGAAGATCGTTATGAGAGAGGCCATAGATAAGAATAGACTAAAGCGCAAAAGTTCGCTGGACTGCTGCACATTCATGTAAACGGGTACGCTTGTCATGCTTGAATATAGGGATAGCATCCCAAACAGGAATATGATCCAAAGCGAAAGCGCCCCGAATGCAATCTCATTGTAATGGTGCTTGAAGATAACATAAACGGATAGGTAAAATACCCATAGCACGCCGCCGAAGCTGAACAGGAATATCAAAGGCTCTATCATGCTGTTGAAAAAAAGAATGGGAACAAAGAAAGCTACGGTGCCTACTACAATGGAAGTGAGCCATATGGCTGTGTGCCTGCTGTGCTCTTTGTGCTCTACTTCATCCATAAAGCGCACTACCGAAATGTGCGCATTTACAAAGCTGGAAATGAGGACAGCTACAGTAATTAATATGAGAAGAAGCCAAAATGCGAGCTCTGCTATGTAGTTTGAGTAGAAGGAGGTTGAGAGCATAGAGGTAAAGGCCATGCCTATTGCGAGAGCCAAAGAAAAGGTGAGCATCGATATCCCTATGGCTCGCCTATATGAGAACGCCCAGTATCTTTTTATATGCTCTCTAACATATTTCATACAAACACTAGGGCTATCGCAAGCATTTTCCCTTTGGGCTTTGCATTGTTTATGTTGCTCATCTGGTATTAAAAAACTTTCCCTATAAAAGTTTTGGTAATGCAGGGATAGCAAAGTCTGGCCAAATGCGGCGGGTTCAGGGCTCGCTCCCTTAGCGGGTTCGGGAGTTCAAATCTCCCTCCCTGCATAAAATCAAGATGGCGGCGCTGATAACGCTCTTAACGTTGAAGCAGCTTTTGCAAATCTTTCAAAGGAAGCGCATTTATGACCTTTTTCTTCTGAAGCCAGCCCCTGCGTGCTGTGCCAATGCCGTACCTCATAAATTCCAAATGTGAAGTTCTATGCGCGTCCGTCCCTATAGAAAAAAGAACTTTGTATTTTGAGGCTAACATTATGTTTGTATCGCTAAGATCCAGCCTGTTGGGAAAAGAGTTGATTTCCATTACAACCCCGTTCCTTTCCGCGGCTTCCAGAACCTTTTCTAGATTTACAGGATAGGCCTCTCTGCTGTTTATTACCCTTCCGGTAGGATGCGCAAGTATGTGTATATACCCGCTGTCAAGCGCCTTTACAATTCTGCTTGTCATCTCGCCTTCGGTCATATTAAATGAGGAGTGCACCGCGCCAAGAACGCAATCCATCTCCTTGAGCAGTGACTTGTCCAAATCGAGGGAGCCGTCTTTTAGTATGTCCATTTCCGCCCCTTTTAGTATCCTTATCCTGCCTCCAAGTGCATCGTTTAGCTTGTCCACATGCTTAAAGAACTCCCTGAACTGGCTTTCATTCATACCTCTTGCTATCTTTAGGCTTTTTGTGTGGTTGGTAGTCGCAAAGTATTCCCTGCCAAGCGCCATTGCCGCGTCAGCCATCTCTTCTATAGTATTCGCGCCGTCGGTTTCTTTTGTATGCGTGTGCAAATCACCCCTTATGTCGGAAAGCTCGACAAGCTTTGGAATCTTGTGCTCGAGAGAAAGCTCCACTTCACCCCTGTCTTCTCTCATTTCAGGCGGCATGTATTGCATGCCAAGCTTTTCGTAGATGCTTTCCTCTCCTGAAAAAGGTATGATCTTGCCCTTTTTGTCAAAAAGCCCGTATTCATTCAGTTTGTATCCTTTCTTTATGGCTATTTTTCTTACCTTTATGTTGTGCTCCTTGTTGCCTGTAAAATATTGCAAGGCCGCGCCAAAGCTCTCCGGCGCTATTACGCGGAGGTCGCAGCTCAAGCCAATTTTTAGCCATACTGTGGTCTTCGTGTCGCCTTTTACTATTACGCTTTCTACATCATCAATGCTGGAAAAAAAGTCCATTACCTCCTTGCCCTTCTTTGATATTGCAAGTATGTCTATATCCCCAACTGTTTCGCGCATCCTTCGTGTCGAGCCTGCAATCAGCGCCTTTTCCACCATGCTGCTTTGAAGCAGCTTCTTGACTATTGATTCTGCCACTGGAAGCGCATCGCCAAGCAGCATCCTGCCCTTGCTTGTGCTGAGAAGCTCGAGCCCTTTTGCAAGCAATTCCTCGCTTTTCTCCCCGAATCCGGGCAGCGAGCGTATTTTATGGCTTTCGATTGCTTTTTTCAGGCTATCTAGATCCTTCACTCCGAGGGTTTTGTAGAGCACAGCTATCTTTTTTGGGCCCAAGCCCTCTATAGAAGTAAGTGACTTGAAATCTATAGGATACTTCTTTTTCAGCGTATTGTATTTTTCTATCTTTCCTGTTTTCAAGAATTCTTCGATTTTGCCTGCCAGCCCCTTGCCGATTCCGGGAAGCTTCATGAGCGCATCTATGCCGCCCCTTGCGTAAACATCTTCGACAGGCTCCTGCAGAGTTGAAAGCGTCAACGCGGCCTTTTGATAAGCGTTGACTTCGAAGCGCGAGCTTGCTGTTTCCTCTATTGAAAGCATGCTTGCTATTTCATTGAACAAATCGGCAATGATCTTGTTTTTCATTTTGCTTCCCCAGATGGCTCAAAACCGCAAATTTGCCCGCTTTTCATTGCAAAAAGAGTTATTTTATCCTTTTCTAAAACATATATTTACATGAGCATATGCCCAAGGAGCTGCAGGGGAGTGGAGAAAAATACAACAGGCTCTACCTCCTGATCATAGAAAGGTACAAGGAGTATATAGAAGAAAAAGAAAGGCTCTCCGTTGCAGAGCTTCCTAGGCTTGTTACCCCATACAGCCCAGGAGTTGCAAAGAAAGCAGAGGAAATAAAAGAGAGCTTTCCCAGCTATTCCTATAACCTAAATTTTTACGAAGCGAGCGTAAAGGCGTTTGAATTTGTTAAGAGTAGTATAGAAGAGGTTGTATTGCCTCTGCAATTTTGGCTTACTCCTGAGGAAACACTCGAATTCGAGATGGGCGATGAAATAGACAAGAATATACTGCTGTGCAGCATCCTGGTCGCGCTGGGAAACCCTTCGGCTAAAGTTCTTATGCACATAAAAGACAGCGTGAGAAAGACGATAGTTTATCTAGAATTCGAAGGCAAAGTATATGTGCTGGACTTTGAAGAAGGCATAAGCGTTTTTGGCGGCTACAAAGAAATGCTTGGGCACTTGGACATAGGCGAGGAATCCACAGCTTACGAATTCAACGACAGAACTTATAGGGACATCGCATAAAAGAGGCAAATGCGGCATGATAAAAACAAAAAAAAGAAACAGCCAAGCCTCCAGCTATTTATGCCCTTCTCAACTTGTGCTTCTGCGAGCGCAAGACCTTCCTATGTTCTGCCTTCAGCCTTGCCGCTTTCTGGCTCCTGTATTTCTTTCCTTTCTTCCTGTTTGACTTTGGTATTGTTTTCTGCATTCTTACCACTTTGTTAAGCAGCCCATACAAATTTTGCGTTTGCCATGTAGAGATTTTTATAGCACCGCGGAATTTTGCAATAGCACAATAAAGAGTTTTCAGCTTATTTCTTTCGCATTGTTATTTCCAGCACCCCGTTGTTGTATTTGAGCGAATAGCTTTTCTCGTCAACTTCGCTGCCTAATGGCACCACTTTATGGTATGACCGGTCTTTGTTAGATGCAGATATCTCCATGCTTTTACCGTCAAATTCGACGTGTATGTCGCGTTCGCTTACTCCCGGCATTTCTGCAATGACAGTTATTTCGCGGCTTTTGTCTATTACATCGACCAGCGGCTCTCTATTTTCTGAAAGAGTTACATGCTCATTTTGCATTCCTACATTTCCAAAGCTTTCCACGGTCGGCGAGCCGCTTTCACCTATCTTTATATTGAAGCCGAAGACTATTGGCTGGTCAAGCGCGCTGGTCTTTGCAAACTGCTTGTCTGCATGCTCGAGAAACCTGCTTATAAACTTGTTTATGTTGTTCAAATCCAGCTCTTCGAAATTGCCTGCATTGCCATCTTTTCCTGAAGAAGGGCCGCCATTTTGTTTTTTCTTCGCCATTTTATCAAAGAAGTTTGCCCTCAAAAGTATAAAATACTTGTGCTTGCAAAATCACTTTTTCAAATCTTGAAAAGAGCGCAGCGCAAGATTTACTTGGAAGAGGATAGAACGTGCTTGCTGCTCTGTCAGAACCATTTGCTTATGCCTTGCTGCTTTCCTTCGGACCTTTTTTCTGAGAGCTTTTCTACAAATTTTTCCACTCTGTCTTTGCTAAATCCGTGCTCGTCGCAGAGAAAGTTAAGCAGCGCATCGTTTTGCGGCATGCCTGGAATCAGAGGCTCTTTTGGCTTTTCAACTTCGGGCTTTAGAAAAAGCGCTTCGACTTCGTGGACATCGGTGTCGAATGACAATCCCGTTTTTTCTGCCGCTTTTGACACTACCTCGTCCAAGGATTTTGAGCCTTTGGCTATTTTAAGAGCAGTAACTGGACCTATACCCTTTATACCTTCATTAAAATCTGTGCCCAGCATTATGCCTACCCAGATCAGCTGCTCTCTGCTTATACCAAGGGCCGAGAGGGTGTTGGAAAGGGATATCATTTCAGGCTCTACATTAACATATATGTTTTTCTTTGGCAGCTTTCTCCGCCCGCTTATTGTAAGGTTTCTGACGATTATTGGCGCACCGAAAAGCAGAGTGTCATAATCCTGGCTTGCCGCGGCATACGCTTCCCCGATGCTGCAGAGATAGCTTGCTTCTGCTTCACCCTCGCTGGGCGCTGTGAGATACGGCACGCCCATTAAGCTAAGGAGCTTCTTTGAACTCTCAACTATTTCCTTGTTTATTTTTGTGCTAGCCTGCGCATAGGTGCGAGCTTCCTCGAGCTTGCCTTCTTCTACAGAACGCTTCCATTTTAGCAACGCCTCATCCCGTCTGCGCATCCTCGCGTTTATCGTCTTTTGCTTGAGCAGCGAAGGTATTCCGTCGAACACGAATATTGGGTTTATACCTGCGCTGACAAACTCTATTGTGCGATAGAAGAGCCCTGACAGGTGGCTTGTTACGTTGCCGTTGGAATCAGTAAGTGGCGAACCGTCAGGCCCCCTTATTATCGACAGAAACTGGTAAATGGTATTGTAAGCGTCTATTGCTATTGTCTTGCTGGAAAGGGCAGACATTTCTATCTTTTCCCTCAATACAAGTTTGCTAAGGTCTACAGACAAATAAGCACCTTATTCTTGCTTCTCTATGAAATCCCCTATGCTGGCGTGCTCTTCCTTGTGACTTGCCCTTGAAGGAGAAGAATCTTCTGATACAGAGGTAAGTTTTATGCCAAGCACCTTTTCAAGCTTCTTGACCAGCTCGGGCGTTGGAAGGGTCTTTTGCTGTTCTACGCGAAGCATGTGGGACTCCTTCTCATTTATCATTTCCGCGAGCACGGGCAGCGACAGACCGAGCTTCTCGCGGGCTGATTGTATTCTTTTGCCGTAGTCGTCTGCCAGCTCCGCGGCTTCGGCTTCGCTGGCTGCCTTGCCGCTTGTCTTATGCGATTGCACTTTTAGCGGGATCGCCGGCTCCTTCATAACTTTCTTTCCTTTTGCGCAAGACGCACAAACGCCGAGTTCTACGCCGTCTACTTCTATCACATAAATCTTATCAGTTTTCTTACCACACAATTCGCACTCCTCCATCGCCATCATCTATGTTTTGAATGCGCAGGCAAGATATTTATGATTTTATATGCAAACTTCTAGCAATGAATGCTTTGCGCTCGAGACAATAGTGTTAAATTAGTGCAATATTAGAACTTTTGATAGCACAATTTACGCTCTGTTTTATTTTGGAGCATGTTCCACTTTGGCGACCGCTATGGCATATAAAAGGTTTGTTTGATGAAGAGGGACAGGGAATTTTTGGTTTATATTCTTGTAATTGCAGCGTTTGCTTCTCTCGTTGCAATATACTACTCAAGCATAGGCATCGTAAACAAATGGATTTTTGGCATAGGGTCTATGTTTTTCTTTGGAGTAATAATACAGCAGGTAGGCTCATTCAGTGGAGGCTACGGGCTTTACATGCTTGGAGGTAAAAAAGGAATAAAAAGCATAGATAATATCTCTAAAAAAGGCGGCAGGTTTTGGGATGATATGGCGCTTTTTGGGCTTGTCTTGGGATTTGGGCTTTTAAGCTATTTCTTTGTAAAGGACAGGAAAAAGCTTTTTGTTGCAGGGTTGGCGATGATGGTACTCATTTTGCTTTTTGTGCTGCCTTACTTGAGCTATGGAATGCAATTCCTCAACCTTCCGCAGATAAGCGCGGAGTCCTCTTCCGCGTCAGCTTCAGGTTCCGTGCATGGATTGAGCCTTCTTTCGTACCTGACATATATAGTGACATTTATAACAGGATTTTCGGGATTTACCTTTCTGCTAATCTGGTATAACGCAGGCCTCATACTCTCCGCTACCTATGCTGTTCTGCTTAGTGCTCTGCAAGGGCATGCGCAGGTTGCACCGCTCGCAAATCAGATACCTGGAGTTGCCCCTGTTATACCGGGCATAGACATACCATTGATTGCAGGAGTGATCTCGCTCGCGCTATTATTAGTAATACACGAATTTTCCCACGGCATACTTGCAAGAAAAGCTAAGATAAAAATAAAGACGCTTGGAGTTCTACTGTTCGGAGTTATACCCATAGGCGCATTTGTCGAGCCGGATGAAAAGGGAATTTCAAAACTGGGAAGAATGCCGCAGACCAAGATATTTGCTGCTGGCATTGCTTCAAACTTTGTGGCAATGCTTATATTTTTCGCCATAATGGTTCCTTTTATCGCATTTGTACTCCCAAACTTGTATCACACAAGCGTGTTTATACAAGGCACCATTTCAGGCTATCCTGCCAACGGTGTGCTAAAAACGGGCATGCAAATACTTGAATGGAATGGATATAAGATAGAGAATTTGAGCAGCTTTTCAATCGCGGCTGCAGGCGACAAGCCGGGATCCTTGGTCAATGTGGTCACTAACACAGGCGCTTACAAGTTTACTGCGATAGCACCAAACAGCAGCTCCAAAAGGGGCTTGATAGGGGTAGAGGTATATCAAAAGAACATACCGGTAAATAACAGCGCATACACGCATTTTATGCTGTTTTTGTATTCTGTTATCGCATTGAGCTTTATGCTTAACTTTCTTGTGGCTGTTGTAAATTTGCTCCCCATACCAGGATTTGACGGATGGAGGATTTACAAGGTCAACGTAAAGCATGACAATCTTATAAAAGTGCTTGTGGCTATGCTTTTGATAGGCTTGCTGCTCAACGCACTTCCTTGGATCCCTATACTTGCATGATATGCAATGATTTTGCAAGCGCTGCTTTATTTTTGGCTTTCGGCAAACTTGCGGAGCTCGCCTATCTTTCCGAAGCTCAAAGTCGACCCGTACCCTACAGCTATCGCCTCCATCGCATCTACATCTACATACCGAAAAATAGGGGCAAGAAGCTCTGACCTTGGCACTATGTTCATCGCGTTGCCTGGCGAATAATAGCTCATTGCGGGCAAAACCAAGAGGGGAAAATTTTTGTAACTGCCGAGCAGAAAGCACCTGACCTTCTCTGCTTTGCCTGCATCCGTATATATAGTTATCGCAGGATGCTCGTGGCCCATTACCAGCATTTTTGTGGATTTTGGTATGCTGCGGGGAAGCTCTTCGCCGTGCATAAAAAAATAGCCGCCGTATTCATGCTGCTGCCTGTATACTTGAAATTTGAAGGCGTCGCGGTATCTCTCCACAAAATTGTCATGATTTCCTTTTATCAGAACAAGCGAAACATTCTTTTCCGATACAAAATGGATAAACTCATATAATTCATTGAACTCCTCTGTATCAACACCTGAAAATTCGTTTTTGATGTCTCCATCTACTATTATGTGGGAGGCGCCCGTTGAAGCTATTGCGGAGTCGATCATCGATTCTATGCTCTTCAAATTTGCCTTTGGGAGGAGAACACCATTCTTGGATATGACGCCCTCATAGCCAAGGTGCAAATCGGTGCAAACTATTGCATCGATGCTTTTGATGTGCGCAATAGGCATGCCGTCAAGGAGTTCCACGTCGCTGTTAAGCCTCAACTACACACCTTTTATTGGCTTGCCAGCCGCCTTGTGCCTCTTTGGCGCGGCTGCATGTTTTGGCGCGCCTTTTTCTGCCCCTATCTTCTTAAGAACCATCTTGTGAAGGTATTGCAGATATTCCTGCTTTCCTTTAAGCGATAGGACATCGGCTTCGCCAAAGGTTAGAAGTATGTGCGCAAACGGGGAAGGTGATGAAGTCCTTATGAAAGAGTATTTCAGCGTGCCTTCCCTTATTCTCTTCAGCACTTCTTCGGCTCTTGATATATCCATCACGTCGTATAATATCTCCCTGTAAGTTTCGCTTATTATTGGAAAGTTAGGGTCGATCTCTTCGGAAGCGGCGAGCAGCATTTGCGAGTTTACTTGTTGCTTGCCTATTGGTATCTTCCACCCTTTATAATTGCGAAGTATCATAAAGCCGCGGGAAGCCACCTGCCTGAATTTTCTTTTCATAAGCTCGGTGCGGCGTATGTTCGATTTTAGCAATTCTAGGATACTTTTTGAATACAAAGCCCTTATGGCTGCGCCTATTTCCCTTTCTGATATATGCGAATCCTTGCTTATAGTAAAGACAAAGCCGTTATCGGAGATTGTTAGGCCTATCTCCTCGTCAAGCATGTCGCTAAGCTGTATTGCAAAAAGCCTTGAGAGAGCATCATTTGTCCTTCTGCCGTACAGGGAATGGAATATGATATATCTCTTGTCATTGTAAGGGTCAAAGGTTTCTTCTATAAGCAGCTCCCTGTAATTTGGTATATGTGAAGTGTAAGCATATTGCTCGAAAAAGTAGTTGTATATTGCAATCTTCGAGTTATAATCTATGGGCAGCTCCGACAATATTTTATCCACTTTTTCCGGAAGCGCATTGCGCTTGGCCGTTTGCTTCGCTTTTGATTTCTTGGCACTTTCGCCCGAGCTGCTTTCTATTGCCTCTGCTATCTCCCTTCTAAAAGAGCCAATCGCATCCGCGAGCTCAAAGCTCAGCGGCAATCGCTCTGAATACCAAGGAGGAATTGTTGGCACCGAGGTATCAGCAGGGGAGACATAGCAGCGCATGCCGCGCGAGTACTCGAATTTGTAGAGCTTTCCGCCTAGCGTGAAGATATCTCCCGGCTTGAGCCTCGTCATGAATTCCTCCTCTATGTTGCCTACCCACTTTTTTCCGGCCGTAAAAACGCCTACCGAAACGTCGTCAGGTATAGTACCTACATTCAGCATATAGATTATTTTTGCATACTTTCCACGCCTGCCAAACATACCTTCTTTTTCATCATACCAGATTTTTCCATAGACGCGCCTGCTTTCCAAGCCCACGTAGTGTCCTGCCAGGTAATCAAGCAAAGATATGAACTGCGGCTTTGAAAGGTCATGGTAAGCGTATGCACGCCGCACAACTGCAAGCGCTTCTTCTATGCCCCATTTTCTGTTAAGAGACATGCCTACAATATGCTGCGCCAACACGTCCAAAGGCTGCTTCGGAACAGAGAATGAATCAAGCTTTCTTTTGAGTGCGGAATCGAGCATTATGGAGCATTCTATTAGATCATCTCTGTTTGTCACTATCATCTCGCCTTTTGCTATGGACTTGAATGAATGGCCGGCTCTGCCAATCCTCTGTATTGCGCGCGTTATGCTCTTTGGAGAGCCAAGCTGCACCACATTGTCTATATAGCCTATGTCAACTCCTAGCTCCAGGCTTGTAGAGGTGACAGCGCATTTCAGCGAGCCAAGCTTTAGCATTTCTTCTACTTCCAGCCTGTGCTCACGCGAAAGAGAGCTGTGATGAGCTGCTATATCCTCATCAGCATACTTGAAGCGCTTCTTGAGGTTAAATATTACTCTTTCAGTCCCGCTTCTCGTATTTGTAAAAACAAGTGTCGTCCTGCTGCTCCTTATTATTTTGTCTATTTCTGAATAGATTGCGTTTTCAATTTTCGAGTCCTGTGTATAGATCATGTCTTTTACAGGGCTTATCACTTTTGCCTCTATTCTTTTGCTCCATGACGCATCGACTATTGAGCACTGCCGCAACTCCCCGTTTTTGTCGTAGCCTACAAGGAATTTGGCCGCCTCCTCCATAGGATATAAAGTAGCACCCATGCCAATCCTTTGGAAATCTTTACCTGTCAAATCGGCAAGCCTTTCCAAAGATAGGGAAAGGTGAACGCCGCGCTTGTTGTTTGCGAGTTCGTGGAGCTCGTCTATTATTACATAATTCAAGCCTCTTAAGTTTTCCATGAACTTTTCAGAATTTAGAATTATGGAAATGCTTTCTGGAGTTGTTATCAAAATATTTGGAGGGTGCACAAGCATCTTGTGCCTCTCGTTCTGCGGCGTGTCGCCAGTTCTTACGGCTATGGAAACCTTCCTTATGTTGCCTTTTATTATATCGCCCTTCTTTTCTTCCTTTATCATCTCATATATTTCGTCAAGAGGCTTAGAAAGATTCCTGTACACATCGTTATTAAGCGCGCGGAGAGGCGATATGTATATACAGTACACCTTTTCCTCTAGCTTGCCGGAGAGGGAGAGATCGAAAAGCTTGCTTACTATGGACAAAAACGCACTGAGGGTTTTGCCGCTTCCTGTTGGAGCAGTTATAAGCGCGTTCTTGCCTTCGCTGATAAGCTTAAAAGCAAATTTTTGTGGGGGCGTAAGCTCGTTGAAATTCTTTTCAAACCATTTGCGCACAAAACCGTTTAGCACGCCAAGGCTTTCTTCATCGCTAAAAGGGGTGTCCAAGTTTTCTATCATTTTAACACTCAATAGTATTCGCCAACAAATCGCAATGTTGTCATGCTGGCAACGCAGCTCCCAGACTTCGGCGAAGGGAAGGAGGAAAGCTTCTGCAGCAATAATAATTAGTCTCAAAATAATAAATAATTAAGCCAAAATATATGGAAAGAAAAAACAGAAGCACCGCGCAAGCATTGCGGTGCCAAAAGGTCGCACTTCTGAATTTTTACTTGTATATTGACTGATACTTAGTACCCGCGTCGTCTATTATGGTAATGCATTCCCCTTCGCATTCTATTAGGCAAGCCTGGCAGAGTATGCAGGCTTCTCCGTTAACCGCAACGGACTTCTCCTTGTAGTGATTGTGCCCGTCATTTACGCCGTTCCATTTCTGGTATAACGCAGGATCGTTCTGGCCCTTCCATTGCGCTTCAGGCGGAGCGACATCGGCGTTTATCTTTTCTGCTGGCGCATCTATTGGCACCATCTCGAATACGCTTACAGGGCACACATCATGGCAATGTGCACAGCCTGTGCATTTGGGCTTGTCAACATACACTTTCATTTTACCTACCCTTTTTTAAGCGCAAATCTAAACAATGGTAATATATTTATAATTTTATCGTAGCGCTTTTTACAGCACTCTAACTATTGCTTTTGCGGCATCAAGACTGCTCGATGTTTTTCATGCTGAGCATGTTTTCTATTGCCTTGTAAACCGCCATAAGCGTGTTATATCTCGCTTTTGTATGACCTCTAGAAGAGCTCCAGATATCTTTTACCCCTGCGAGAACAAGCATCTTCTTGATGGGAGCGCTTGCGACAACTCCCGTACCCCTAGGTGCAGGCTTAAGCTCGACATCCACTCCACCACTCCTTCCTTTGACTGCAAATGGTATGCTGTGCTGCGTTCCACAGTTGCACTGCCAAGAGCCGCAGCCGAGCATTATTGGGATAATATTCTTCTTTGCGTCTTTTATGGCACTTTCTATGGCAGCCTTCACTTCGGCATCCTTGCCGGAGCCAACGCCTACATGCCCGTTGGAATCGCCTACTATTGCAGTAACCCTGAATTTTTGCTTCCTGCTGTTCTTTGTCATCCTTTGGACGCTCTCTATCTCTATTACTTCATTTTTGAGATTTGGCAAAAGCGCATCGACTATCTCTGTCTCCTCTATCTTTTTACCCATTGCAAATATCTGCTCTATAGAGGTAACTTCATGCGCTTTCACTTTTTTGCCTAGATCGGTAAGTGGTACCCACGCTTCAACATTGAACGGCACGCTTTGCTCTGCTTCTCTTTTCCTGTTGTTCAACAAATCACTTTGAGACTATCTTCTTTTTAACTTCTTCAAATATCTGTCCGACTTTTGAAACATCAAAGCCCGACTTCTTATATGATGAAAACTGTTTTGAGTCCAAGCTTGCAGACTTAGCATATTCGCTTATATGCGAGCCGGCAAGCCGGGCAGGATCGACTTCAAAAGAGCCTCTTATATTGAGGCCGTTGTCCAGGCAACCCTTTGCCGCTGAAAACGCCAACGATGATTTCATAGGCTTGGAGATTCCTATATCAAGTATGCACTCCTTTAACCCGAGAGGCTTTGCTTTCTGGGCAAGCAAATAGCCGGTAAGGTAGGCAGTTGGTACGTTTGCTCTTGGCTCCCAGCCCATCTGCTTGAGCTCGGAAGAGCGTGCAGATGTGAGCACAATGTCACCCTTTTGGTCAAACCTTGCTACTTGCATAGTTATAGCTCTATTGCTCTTTCTTATCACAACGCGATCCAAGCCACTCTTAAGCAGTTTTATCCTGCGCTTGTAATTTGTAAGCGCAGACTTCCTTCTTTTTTTGATAAGCTTTATTCCTGCCATTTTACCATTCCATTTACAGATGCCTCAACTTTTCAAATTTTGCATCGTCTATGCTTACTCCTATACTCCTTATGTGGTTAAGCAGCGTAACTTTGCTTGCAAATGTTCCTCCCTTGACTAGCGCATAAAGTTTCTTGAATGTGCTATTGTCTATAGTGCCCTCACTCTTCAGAGCCTTGAGTATGCGCCTCTGGCCTCTAACTCTTTTTGGATAGGTTATGCCTGTGCGCGCCTTGTAGGTGCCGCGCCTGTTTCCAGGACCTCTGGACCTACCCTCGCTTCTTTTCTCCTGCAGAAGCTTTCCATATATGCTGATGTTCTTCTTTTCCTTTATAGCGTATACGCTGCCCTTCCTTATAAGCTCCCGAACATCTTCTTTTGTCAGCGCTTTTTTAGCGTCGGCAATTGCATCGGGCTTTATCCTTATTGCACTTTCTCCCCTGTTCATTATATAGGAAGCGGCCCTTTTTACAAACTTAACACTCATTTCCTAGCACCGTTAGTAACATTAAACCCTTGCGAAGTTGCAAGGCTTGTAAATTCTATCCTCTTTTTCCTGCCAATCGGACCCGACAGCATAAGGTCTACCTCGCTCTTTGCATACAAGGATATTGCAGACCTCAGCTCCTCCATGTTGTGGATAAGCACCACCTTCTTTCCGTTTGCACGAATCCCTGAGATGGAAGAGGGGTTTTTGTATCCTATGGTCGGCTCTGCCCCTGCAAAGGCTTTCTTCACTCTTTTCTTGCTGTCTTGGCCGATCTGTTTCCTCCAGCGGTCTTTTACCCTGCTCCTGTGCTTCGTTCCGTAATTTGGAATATTGAATTTTGGATGCTTCTTTTTTATCATAAATTTCACTTTTTGTCTTTCACTCCAACGCGTAATAAACACCGTCTTGGAAAACGCGATCATCCTTGTTCACAATCTTGCATGCTTGCCGTATGTTTGCAGCGGTCTGCGATACATCGTCCAGTTTTGTGCCGTAAAGCCTGACATTTTTGTCCTTTATCTCAACTTTTGTTGAGCCTACAATCTTGGCTGTCCTGGGCTTCCTCTCGCCGAAAAGATTCTTTATTGTGAATATGCCGTTCTTGGCTTCTAGGTTTACAGGAAAATGCATAAAAACGGTTTCCATGCGTATCTCAAAATAGCTTCTTACGCCATTGATATCGTTTTGCAGTTCCTTCGCGAGCGAGCCTACCGCATAAGAGGACTTTTTAGCCAGATTCTTGATTTTTGAAGAATCTATCCTCAACTTTTTGCCATCCTTTGAGACCGAGACAAGAGAAGTGTTGAAATGGCGGGAATTTGTGCCCAACGGCCCCGTTACCTTTATCTCGTCGCCGTTTATCTGCACTTCTACTCCCTCCGGCACCTCTACTTCTTCATGCGCTTCAGGCAGCTTTTTTGCTTTGCTGGCGCTTGCGCTATCTTTGGCTTTTTCTCCCGCGCCTTTGCCAGCCACATTGCTCTCCATATATATCATTTATTGCTTTGGGATAAATGCAATTCTTGGCGAGACCATATCCCGCCTTCCTCTACTCTGCGCGCTCATGCCATTGTGCAACGCAATGCATGCGTGCCTAATATTTAATATGCTCAAGTATATATGCTCAATGCTCAATAAACATATGCTATAAGCCTTCCGCCTATGCCTTTCTCCTTTATTTCCTTGCTAGACATCATGCCCTGTGAAGTTGAATATATTAATACGCCAAAATTCTTGCTTGGAAGATATGTTGATTCATACTTAAGCAGCTCATCTTTTCCCACGGGGTACCTTGGCTTCACTGCGCCGATGTCGTTTATTTTGTTTGCAAGCGCCACCTTCAGGTATTTCTTGCCTTCTCCGCTTTGCTCTTCAAAATCCTTGATATAACCTTCGCGCTGCAGTATTGCAAGCACTGACTTTATCAGCTTTGTCGAAGCAAGCTGGCAGCTTTCCCTGCCTATCCTTTCGTTCGTCTTTATCTTATTGAGAGCATCAGCAAGCGTGTCCATTGGATTACCCGTACTTTTTGAAGCCCAAATCTTTTGCTACTTCCCTGAAGCACCTCCTACATATGTAAAGGCCATGCGATCTTATAAGGCCTCGCGAGGTGCCGCAGATCCTGCATCTTCTTACGCCTTTTCCTTTAAACTTTTCTTCGTTTTTGATCTTCATAAATATCATTCCACGCTAACCTTGAAATTTTTCTGCAGAAAGGATATTATTTCTTCCCTCGCCACAAGTGCATGGTGCTTTGCGACGCTGCCTCTTGCGCGCTTTCTCTCTTGGACGCGCATTCCCGGCCTGCTAAACGCAACATTTACATTCATGCCCATCATACCTATCTTGGGATCATACTTCAAGCCGTTTATGTCTATGTATTCTTTGATCCCAAAATTCACAGCGTTGTTTACCACTTGCTTCCTTGAAAGCTTGTTGTCCACTGCGCCAAAGAGGCGTTTTAGGATATCCTCTGCCTTTTTCCCTCTCAGTGATACGAAAGCACCTATCTTTTGGCCCTTTGCTATCTTGAATTCGGGAAGCCTGTGGCGGGATATCGAAGCTGCAGGCTTTGAGCCCGTAAGCTTTTCCAGGAGCGAAACAGCATTTAATTGCTTTTGATCATCGCTGCCAGTGCCCATGTTTATAACTACCTTGCTTATCTTTATGGCCCTCATAGGGCTTGGAGAAGGCACGGCATTGCCTGCATCATTCTTGCTTTCTTGCTTACCAGCTTCCTTTGCTGCCATCAAAATCATTCCTTTTAAGCTTCATAGACCATTATATTGCGCATCAGCGTTTCGAAAGTCTCGTGGGATGAGCTTGCTGATTCGCTTTCTATAATTACTGACTTTCCTATTGTTTTGGTTCCTGGCGAGATTTTCCTTATTATACCTTTAGAACCTACGTGATTGCCGCGGAAGACAAAGCAGCGCGCGCCTTCGCCCATTTTTATATGCTTCTCAACCTTGCCGTTGCTCAGCTTTACCGAATCGTTCACTGAAATGTCCTTCTGGCCCTCTATTATCCTGCCGTCGTGGAGCCTTATCATTATCTTGTTGCCTTTCTGCTTGTATTTTCCTATTACCTTGTAAAGCTGCGAGAATTCAGAGACACCTTCTGCAAGTTCGCTTTTGCCCTGCTTGTTTATTACAAGGGTGAACTTTTTGTCCGAGCTCTTGAAGCTTACGATATCGCTGATCCCTATTGGAAATTTTGGATCTGCAACTTTTTGACCGTTGACTTGCACCTCGCCGCTTTTTATAAGCTTGTATATCTCGCGGTTTCTGCTCTCTGGATTGAGCTTGCGTATTGCAAGGAGCAGCGCTATTGATTCCGAGAGGTTGTGCCTGCCCGCATTCGGCTTTACCACATACTTGTATTCCTTGTGCGGCGTGCCGAAATAGCGCGGCGCGTTCAGACTTTTAACATGTCGGCTGTTGCCTTTTGATGCCATAAAATCATCACTGCTTTTGCTTCGATTGCTGCGGGGCTTTCTTTAGCCTTTCAATCCTGCCCTTGTAGCTTGAAGTATCAAAATCTGTAATGTAGACGCTGCTCGGGGCTATCGGCACGCTTATCTCTTTGCCCTTTGCATTCTTGCGCACTAGCGCCTCCATGAATATTACGCCTTTCCCAAGGTCCACTTTTGTAACCTTTCCCGTTTTGCCCTTGTTTTTTCCTGACATTATCTTTACTGTATCCCCCTTTGCAACGCGGGCGCTCCTTATGCTTAATCCAAGCTTTGACCTTAGGGACTTGTCGACGTGGGCATGCACAAAATGCTGCCTAACGTGCAATGGCGCCGCATACCTGAATGCGCGCTGAGACCTTCTTTGTGAAGAGCTAATCATTAAACCACTAGTGTATTATACGACCCTGGAGGCTATGCCTGCCATCTTTATGTACATCTCTACTATTTCCCTTGCCATCGGGCCCTTGACCTCTGTTCCTACGGGCAATCCACCTTCTTTGACCAATATACATGCGTTGTCCTCGAAAATTACGCGCATGCCGTTTGGCCGGCGTATCGGCTGCTTCTGCCTTATTATAAGTGCCTGCACCTTCTTCTTTATGTAATCTGGAGAACCGGATTTTACGCTTCCTGTTATTATATCTCCAAGACCGCTTGCGGCAAGCTTGCCTCTTCTGCCGCCTCCGCCCTTGCCAACCTTGTTTATTATCATTACGGTTTTTGCACCGCTATTGTCTGCACAAATCAGCACTGAACCCGGTATCAAAGTCTTTGAAACATGAGTTGCTGTGCCTGTCATTCGGATCCCCTTTCAACAATTTTCGTAACGACAAAGGACTTGGTCTTGCTAAGCCTCCTTGATTCCGATATAATTACCTTATCGCCCACTTTTGCTGACATGCACGGCGGATTGTGCGCGCGTATCTTTGAATGCTTTCTTAGAGACCTCTCATATTTCTGCAGGTAGATTGTATAGGGCCTTTCCACCACTACCGTGTGCTGGGCCTTGTCGCTGACAACGACTCCTTCTATGTCGCTGCCCCTTACTTTCAAATGCCCGTGAACAGGGCATTTTGGATCATTGCATTCCATGCTAGCACTTGTATTTTAATCAAAACTTCTGCTTAGGCCTTCCTTCTTTTGTAGAATTTAAGAGCTTTTTCCGTACGCTCATAAGGCCTAAAATTTATTTCTTCACCTTTTACGGTAAACGAATCTTTCCCGTAAAAAAATTTAAATGTTGAGGTTTTTTTCACTACCTGCTTTATGCCCTTGCTGGTATTGAGCACAAGCATATTCTTCGTCTCTTTTATGACTTTTCCCTTTATGCCTTTCTGGTTTTTATCGGAGCTCGAAAGCACTTGGGCTGAGAGGCCGGAAAGTTCGTGTATGACGATAGTTTTATTATTATAATTAGGCATACTTATAAACCTTTCTATTTATACGGAAAAATTTAGCAAGATGAAGTGCAGCGCATTTTCTGGAACACGACAAAATGCTTATCTTATTACCACCCTGTCTGTGACGGTGCTGATTCTGTCAACATCGTACCTCAAAACGGTACCGTAGCTAGTCTTTACGAAAAGCAAGCCCTTCTTTGCGTCGATTCCTGTTACCTTGCCTATGTATGCCCCTATATCGTTGACAACATTCTTGTCCTTGAGGCGCGTCCTTGAAAGCGCTTTCCTCTTGAGGAAAAGGCTGAGCACTGAAAGACCGTAGCCAAGAGCCATAGCTACCAAGCCGAATAGCACAAACTCCCAGAAATATATTTGGCCTGCTATCCACGCAGCGGTAAGGTATATTATAGAGAGCACGATTATTATGTAGCCGATGTTGCTGCCTTGGGTTATCGCCTTGTACTTAAGTCTCTTGTTTTCGTAGTCTATTATCCTGCCAACAAGATATATTACCATTGTCACAGGCAAAAGCAGTATGAACCCCTCCAGCCCGTACGAGACGCGCACGAGCTGGTTGCTCGATACGCTTGAGGAGCTTGCATAACTGCTGAAGCCCAGGAGCAAGTTTATTATAAAGAATATGATGGTGCTCATGTAAAATATGAAGCTAAGCCTGTCAAGGCTGAAGCCAAGACCTTTGAAAGAATTGACTATAGAATCTTCTAAGCCGAAGCCTTTTATCAGAAGATAAAGGCCTATAAGGCTTACAGGAAGCTGCCAGCCGTAATGCAAATATGCGCTTATGGCAAAGAGCAGAAGTAGCACAGCAGGTATGCCAAATACAGTCCTTGCGAAATGAGGCTCTTTGAGCTTTTCAAATATGACAAAGTAAGTGTTTTCAAGATTTTCAGCCTGCTTCATCCTTACCAGATCTACGCTGTTTACTTTTATCCTGCTTTTGAGCAGAGGCAGAACCCGGTTGTCGCTTGCGCCGTCGGTGACAAGAACGCATGCATCTACCTTAAATCTGTCAAGAAGCAAGTCTATTTGACGGGAAAGCTCTGCGTCAGCCACATAGCCTTCTTTTTCAGCGCCTGTTATGGTTGCTACCGCAACAGGATAGCCTGCTGCCTTAAGCTCGTCGTATTTCCTTATGCTTTCAAACATTACATTTGCGTCTGTCTCCTCGGGATCGGCCAGTATAAATTTTTCTGCGGCGGCTAGTATATTGCTTCTGCCTATGACAGGCCCAGAGATTCTCGTTTTCTGGTACAGGTCATTGTCTATGTCGACAGCAAGCACAAGCAGTCTTTCGGGCATTAAACCAGCTCAATATTTTTGACATTTTGGCACATCATTTTGGCGCATAGGCATGCAAACCTTCCAAGAGCCTTCGTTGCGTGTGCATGCTCCTGCATGTTTGCATGCAAAGCGCGCAATGTTGCATGCCAATTCACAATAGATAGAACAGCTACAGCATAAAAATCTTACCTTTTTGCGAGCTGGAGCGCTTGGAACAGGCATGGGCTTTGCTTATTGCTTATGCAACCTCTGCCTTGCCTTTTAGCACGAGATATGCTGCGGCGTACGCAGGTATCTCAACCTCTTGTGGCTGTGCATCGAAAGGGCCAAACTCACTTCCTCCCATTGAAAACTTTGGAATGGGTGCAGTGATTTTTATCTTTATCGGCTCGTTGCCGAATGCAAGCGCATCCTCCATAGGATTGAACCTTTCCATATCTTGGAATCGAAGCTTCTTTGCAACAAGACCGCTTCCGCCGTGTATGGTGTTTTCCAGCCTTATCAGATGGTAGGGATCGTTTGTGACATTCCTGTCTATAGAATCGCTTTGGCTTATGCCTATACTCTTTACAACATTGGACCAAAACTCCGCCTTCTTTGGTATATTCACCTTGTCCCAGTTTCCAGTAGATATTCCTAGCGAAACCTCAGCCCTTTTTCTTACTATCGCTTGCGCTATACCTTTTTCAATCCCTATAGCAGTAAGGGCCGGCGCGCCTTCGTTCAACAGGGAAAGAAATGCACGCGCAAATTTTCCGCCCCATCCTTTATCTGCAGGAGTGGGGCCCCTAAGCGGCACGGCCCTAATCCCCAAAGTTGGAAATATTGAATTTGGAGTAAGACCAGAAGCTGAGATATACGCGCTTATCTCGTGCCTCTGCTCGGACCCGAGCTCCAGCACCTTTTCGCTGTAGACATGCACGTGGTAGCCCCTGTTGCCGCTGAAATTAAGGCCCATCTCGTCCTTTGAAAATCCAAAATCAGGAATAAGAAAATCCTCTACTAGCCTAATCGTCTCGTTTTTTACCGAAGAGAGGCAATTGTCGCATACCCAGCTTGTGCCGTGCTCCTTCTGGCATGAGAGGTGCAGGTCAGAAGCGTCAAGATCAAACACAAGCTCGGCGCCCTTGGGTTTTTTATTCTCCATAGGCCTTGCATCAGGGAACCTGTAATATGCAGAGGAGTAGGAAACATATGCAGGAGCTTTTTCCTTGAGGAAACTTTGCAACGCCTCCAGGCTGCCAAATGATTTGTGCCTGTAAGCTATCTTGCTCTCAAAGTCCCCGAACCCGAACTCGCGCTCTGAAACCCTGCTCGGGGCGACATTTGAATTGCTATTTGCATAATAATTCTTAATGAGCGACTGCATCAAAATTCTCGACTTTTCATTCATTATACCACAATGAGGCAAGAGCGAATGTCGAACTTCTTGCTTATAGTCAGCAAGAGAAAAGCAAAACAAAGTGCATGGTGCAAAGGCGCCTGATTTTTGCCTATTCCTTCATATAATATTATGGTGCGACCTTAGAAACTCCCCTACGAGCTCTGCGCCGCCAGCTTCTATGCTTATCTTAGGCCTGAAGCCTATCTCATTTATAATTTTGTTTATGCTTATTATTCTCTCGCTTGTGACAAACTCGTATTCGTCATATTTGAGTCCTGCGATCCTGCTTCCGATTTTTGCCATGGTCCGCGAGATTGATTTTTTTGGAGGCTCAACATTTAGCATCTTAGCGGCAAATTCGTAAAGGCTGCGCACTGTGTGCGATTGCCCGTCAGTCACATTATATATTTGGTTTGCGCTTTTGGGGTTTTTAGAAACGGCAAGCATAGAATCCGCTGCGTCATTTATATGGATTAGCGAAATATGGTTGTTTCCGCCACCAACATACCTAAGCTTTCCCTGCTCGAGCAGGCTGAAAATCTTGAAAAAAGACTCTTCATACCCTGGCCCATAAAGAGTGCTAAACCGTAGTATAGTGTGCTTAATATTTGGGTGGGCATCGCTATAAGCTCTTATTACTTCCTCTTGCATCACTTTGCTTTTGGAATAATTGCTTTCAGGACGCGTTTCTGACTCTTCTGTAAGGACTTCGTTGGGCCTCCTGTAGCCGTAAACACTGACGCTTCCTGCGCAAATAATATGCATCGCCTTGTCGCCGTTGGCCAACAGTGCGGCATTGATAAGGTTCTCCGTGCCTACAACATTTATTTCTATGAACTCGTCGTAAGTATGCTTGTAATTGTATACAGCGCTGGCGAGATGAAATATATTGTCAACACCTGCAAGCACTTTTTCCATATTCCCTTCATCTGAAGGCTGTTTTAATGTCAGGTCTGCGATATAAGGCTTTGCTCCTGGAGGCAGGTGCTTCCATTCTTCGCTTGACGAAGGGTCGGTGCGCACCAGCACCCTTACCTCATGACCCAGCTCGATAAGCTTCTTTGTGACAAGAGCGCCCAGTCTGCTTGTGGCACCAGTAACAAGATCCACAGGGACCTTGTCAGCCGCAGAACCGCCAGACGCTTTAGCCATTTGCATCACGAATCCGCTCGGCTTTTTTCTCGCCGTCCAGTATCGCCACGGCGATATCCCTTATATGGCCTTCAGTAAGCCGATTTATAGCGTAGGGCACCCAATCCCTACCATAAGGAATGTATATGCTAACATTTATATTATCTTTGACAAGCTTCTTTATTCTTTTGGAGCTGTATCCAAAAAGGACTTCAAGGACCAGTTCTTTTTTGTTGGTCCTGGGGCTTTTCTTGATTTTGTAAGCGATCTTATCATCTGAAGAGGAGAGGTACAGCACCTTTCCAGGAACAATCTTCAATATTTTGTCAAAGCTGGGGCAGTCCTCCACAGGCTTTTTAGCTTTGTCATTTGGTTTCGAGCTTGAAAGGCCTTTTTGGCTTTCCTGCTTTACGCCTTCAAATGGATAGGTCGATATCTTTATCGGAGTCCCGATTTTCTTGAAACCTTCGTAGAACTTGCCACTTGAAATTTCTGATGCAGGGATCTCAACTCCCAAAAATTTTGATCTGCTGCTTTTTGCTAAGCTTAGCGCGTGCTCAAGCTCCGATTGATTCTGGCACTCTAGCCAAACAGTAATCTTTTCCTGCTCCGCCCTTTTTAAAAGCTCTCTGACTCCATTAGTTAAAAGTTCTCCTGTACCATATCCTAGCTGGGAAGACCTGACAGAAATATCCGAATTTGCATGCAAACGAGATATTTGCCGCATAAGCTGAAGATACGCATTTATGTTGTACCTTGCCTGCATTGTATTTTTAGGCCGCTCGTTTAGAAAAGTAAGAGTTGTATGAATATTGCTTTCATTGAACTTTAACGCCGCGCGTATTGCCGAATCGGCAGTTGCGCCGGCTATGTGCTTTTTTACAAGCTTGAATATAAGCCCTTTTAATATACCTTTTTCAGTTGGCAAACAATCACATGTTATTTATTTAAAATATCCAAACATTGATTTAAAGCGATTAATTATGTGCAGCACAGTTTCAAAAACCCGACGCTTTCGCGTTCATATGCTTGGCATTTCAAAGCATAACTTTGCATTTGGGATTATAATTGTACAGATATATTTAAGATATTTCATGCTCGTGCTATTTCGCAATTTAGATAGGGTATTCTCTGTGCTGCAATTATTTATGTTTTATGATTTTCCTGCAAAAAAGTGAAGTTAGAATCGCTTGCATAGGCACAATTTACTACTAAAGGAGTATTGAAAATAGGATAGCTGCAATATATTTAGACAAAATCAGCGGCCGTGCTGCTTCTTCCAATTTTCATACCAATCTTCCTTGCTCTTTGTTGGATTGGTTGAGAAAGAGGAACGCCAGAGTCTAAGCCAATCGCTTCCTGTGAAAGAGTTAGAGTCTCTTTTTTTCTTGCTCTTCGTAATAAGAGTTATGCTGTGCTAGCCAATTGTAATAAGCTTGAAGCCCTTTTTTCTTACTTGATTTATAGTCCATAAGATCCTGAACTGAGACTTCGCCATTTTCCTTAAGCATTTTTCCTATATCTGGTGCCTCCTTGTATCTCTGTTCGTTGAGTGCCATCGCTTTTTCCTCGTAAGCGTAAATCCCGCTGACAAATTTCCTATAGGTATTTGTGAATTGGGTTCTGCTGCCCAAATTGCTTGCTGCGGCAACATTGCCGTCACTTG